>CAZEAT010000043.1:0-6764 GCA_964510175.1 uncultured Holosporaceae bacterium | reverse complement strand
CTTCCATAATTCGAGTAATAAAGCTTTCTGTCGCTAAAGCCGTACTAAATCCATGGATTGGACTACTTTGAAAAAAGCTGTTTACCGAAATCAAAGGCATGTATTTCTTATCGTATCTCCAATAATATGCAAAAGAATTTTCTTCAGCATTAACTTCACAACTGGCAACAACAAAAGGCAGTAGCAAATTAACAAAACTTCCATCTTCATATTTTACAGACAATGCAAATGAAGCAACGTTACTATGTTTCAGTTCAATAATATCCTTACTTACAGCTAATTCTACCCTATAGGCCATTCTTTCATGAATATCATCAGTTTCAGATATTATACTTTGAGAATTGACCCAGGTTTTAGTGTAGCTATTCCAACATTCGGCTGACATAAACTCTGGCTTCATAGCGATACAAAAATTATCACTTAAGAAGACTAAACAGAAAAAAACCCAAGCCAACAACTGACTCTTTCTATTATTACTTACTCTAAACATCTATTATCTTCCCTCGATATTTTGTCTAAATTGGTCAATAAACTCTGAAATAGCTCTTTCATTGCCTAAATCAATTTGGGACAAATGCGGCATCCTCTCTTTTAAATATGATTGTGCTTCACTATAAGCTCCTTTCTGAGCAGAGATTAAAATAAACATACCCATCGCCGTCTGAAAATTCTTTTTTTGACCATTATAACTCAACTTAGCAGACCCATTACATCTCTCAGCTATGCAAAATTGAGCTATCGGATGCCCTGCTATAGCATCATTTAATATATCATTCCAATCAACTGTTTTATCCCCTTCTAAATACCTTCTTGTCATATCAGACGATGAAATATCTGCAGGATGAGTTCTACTCGCAATATCAGCCCAATTAAGCCTTGCTATACTTACATCATTTCTCCAATCAAGTTTTTCTGTATCTAAGCTCATACCATCAACAACTCCATACACCACAAACGCAATAGAAAACAATACACGCAAAATTTTATTCATAAATTGTCTCTCCTAATAATATCACTTACTAATAATATAGGTAAATACCCTATCCATTTCAACCTATTTAGTAAATTTAAAGGATTACTTAATATACAACACTGGTAGTTTACGAAATTGAAAGACAGAGTCACAAGCGCAAAAAAAGACAAAAAATTACTCAAAAATCCACTAAGATAGTAAATTTACTAATTTATAAACATATAGTTAGTAAGTAATTCCTTTTCCCGAGGCTTGTAATTTGGGAACTTTCCATATAGAATATCTTCATAATTTTAGTGTGGAATTTATTATGGCAGGAAGCATTAACAAAGTAATTATTTTAGGTAATCTCGGAAGAGATCCTGAAGTTCGTTCAGCTCAGGATGGCAGTAAAATTGTAAGTTTTTCTGTCGCTACTACAGAATCCTGGAAAGATAAGATATCAGGAGAAAGAAAAGACCGCACAGAATGGCATCGAGTAGTAGTATTTAATGCTAATCTTGCTGAAGTATGTGAAAAATATTTACATAAAGGTTCCAAGGTATATGTAGAAGGCCAATTACAGACAAGAAAATGGCAAGATAAAGATGGAACCGAGAAATATACTACAGAGGTAGTAGTACCTAGATTTAAAGGTGAAATTACTCTGTTAGATTCACGAGGAAATGATGCTTCACCGATGATGGATGCTGTACCTGAGCAACCAATTGGTATAGATGACGATATTCCTTTCTAAAATAATCAAGGGGTTCTATTTTGACAGTTGAAAATGAAGAGATAATTCCTGTAGATCTTGATGAGGAGATGAGACGCTCCTATCTTGACTATGCTATGAGTGTTATTGTGTCTCGAGCATTACCTGATGTAAGAGACGGTTTAAAACCTGTTCATCGCCGCATTATTTATAGCATGATTGAATGTGGTTATGATTATAATAAGCCTTACAGAAAATCGGCTCGTATCGTTGGTGATGTAATTGGTAAATATCACCCACATGGAGATACAGCTATTTATGAAGCTATGGTACGTATGGCTCAACCGTTTTCGATGCGAGAGACTCTTGTCAACGGACAGGGAAATTTTGGTTCGATAGACGGAGACTCTGCCGCAGCTATGCGTTACACAGAAGCCAGACTGTCCAAAATAGCTCATAAACTGACAGAAGATTTATATTCTGATACCGTTGATTTTCAACCTAACTATGATGAATCCTTAAAGGAACCTGTATTATTACCTGCGCGTTTTCCTAACTTTCTGGTAAATGGAGCCAATGGTATAGCTGTAGGTATGGCAACCAATGTTCCATCACACAATTTAGGAGAAGTTATTGATGCCTGTGTGATGTTAATTGATAATCCAGAATCATCACTAGAAGAAGTTATGACCGTACTCCCAGGCCCTGATTTTCCTACTGGAGGAATAATCTTAGGACGAGGAGGTATCCTTTCTGCGTTCAGAACAGGCCGAGGCTCGATAATGATTCGTGCCAAAAGTCATATCGAAAACATTCGAAAAGATAGGCAAGGAATTGTTATAACTGAAATCCCTTATCAAGTGAACAAAGCAAAATTAATCGAGAAAATTGCATCTCTTGTAAATGAAAAAATTATAGAAGGTATTTCAGACATACGTGATGAATCCGACAAAGATGGCATTCGTGTAGTTATAGAATTAAAAAAAGACGTTAATGCTGAAGTGATTTTAAACCAGTTATATCACAACACATCTATGCAATCTTCTTTTGGCGTTAATATGTTGGCTTTACACAATGGTCGACCAAAACTAATGGGACTATTGGATGTATTAAGAGCTTTCAATGAGTTCCGAACCGAAGTTGTAATTAGACGTACTCGTTTTGATTTAAATAAAGCTAGAGATCGCGCCCATTTGTTGATAGGTTTAGCTATCGCTGTCGCCAATATTGATGAAGTCATTCGAATTATTAAAGGAAGCAAAGATCCTGCAACAGCAAAATCTACTCTTATGTCTATAGATTGGGATGCTGCAGATATCGAGCCATTAATAAAGTTAGTCGATGACCCTAATAGTATTTTTTATGATGGGAAATGTCGTTTAACTGAAATACAAGCTCAGGCAATTCTTGATTTAAAGCTTCATCGTCTAACAGGATTAGAAAGAACAAAAATTTCAGATGAATTAAATCAACTATCTGACCAAATCAGAGACTTTTTAAGTATATTAAGCTCTAAAACTCGTGTAATGGAAATTGTCAAAAAGGAATTAATTGAAGTCAGAAATGAATTCGCTTCTCCTCGAATTACATCTATAGAAGATGCAGAAATAGATTTAGAAGATGAAGATTTCATTCAAAAAGAAGATATGGTTGTTACCATAAGTCATAGCGGTTATATAAAAAGAGTTCCTTTGAACACCTATCGAGCTCAACGCCGAGGAGGAAAAGGAAAAACCGGAATGACTACAAAAGAAGAAGATTTCGTACAAGATGTTTTTGTAGCAAATACACATACTCCTGTTCTATTTTTCTCCACTACAGGTATGGCATATCAGATGAAAGTCTACAAATTGCCTCTTGCTTCTCCTCAATCCAAAGGGAAAGCTTTGGTTAATTTATTCCCAACTAAAGCAGATGAAGCCTTAGCAACTGGATTGTCATTGCCGGATGATGAAACTACTTGGAATGATTATGATATAATCTTTGCAACTTCCAGAGGAACAATACGCAGAAATAAACTAAGCGATTTTATAAACATTCGCGCCAGTGGAAAATTAGCAATGAAACTGGAAAATGAAAAATTAATTTCTGTAGCTCTATGTAAAGATGGTATGGATGTTATGATCTCCACAAAAATGGGAAAATGTATTCGATTCCCATTAAGTGACCTCAGAGTATTTGCTTCACGAGCTTCAACTGGTGTACGTGCAGCGAAATTAATTGGAGACGATGAAGTTGTTTCCATGACCGTTCTCAATAATGGTTCATCTACTGTGGAAGAAAGAGAAGAATATGTAAAATACTCTAATTGGTTAAGAAAGAGCAACGAAGAAATTCTTTCTGATCAAACCTTAGAACCACCATCTAAATATGAAGAAATGAAAGAGCTTGAGCAGATTCTTATTACTATTACAGAAAAAGGATACGCAAAAAGAACATCTTCTTTTGAATACAGAACTTGTGGACGAGGTACTCAGGGCGTAAAAAATATTGATATGAATGATAAAAATGGCAAAGTAGTTGCTGTGTTCCCTGTAAATGAAAACGATGACGTAATGTTAATTACCAATAGCGGAAAACTAATTCGTTGTCCGGTATCCAGTGTCAGAATTACCAGTAGAGCTACCCAGGGAGTAATATTATTTAGAGTAGATAAAACTGAAAAAGTTGTATCTGCGGTAAGATTAGTCGATAATAATCAGTGAGAGTCAAATGGCATCTATAAAGTTAGAAGGCATTAGTAAATCGTTTCGAGATAGTTCGATTATAAAAAATGTAGATTTAACCATTGAAGACGGCGAATGTACAGTATTAGTAGGCCCATCTGGTTGCGGGAAATCCACAATATTAAGATTAATTTGTGGACTTGAAGAAGCTGATGAAGGCAACATTTACATTGGCTCTCGTTTGGTAAATGATGTTCCACCAAGTAGCCGAGGAATAGCAATGGTTTTCCAATCTTATGCTTTATATCCTCATATGACTGTATTTGAAAATATGTCTTTTGCTTTACAAGTAAGAAAATTAAGTAAAACTGAAATAAAGAAAAGAGTTACGGATACAGCAAAAATTTTGAAAATAGATCATTTGCTTGAGCGTAAACCGAAGGAACTTTCAGGAGGTCAAAGACAGCGTGTAGCTATAGGTAGAGCAATTGTAAGAAATCCTTTTGCTTTTCTTTTTGATGAACCTTTATCAAATCTAGATTATTCTTTACGCTGCGAAATGCGCTACGAAATTGCGAAATTAAAGCAACAGTTAAAAACCACAATGGTTTACGTTACACATGACCAAGCCGAAGCAATGACTCTAGCAGATAAAATTGTCGTCATGAAAGATGGTTCAATAGAACAGGTCGGAACTCCTTTAGAAATATACAATTCACCGGTAAATACTTTCGTAGCAAAATTTATCGGAGCTAGTGAAATGAATATATTTCCTGTAATTTATGAAATGAGACAGGATAATCTATTAAACTTCAAATTAAATACAAATGAAGTTGTCTCTTTTCAACAAAACGGAGAAAAATTTGAAACTCATCAGCAATATTATTTCGGAGTACGGCCAGAAGACATAGATATCATTGGAGATAATAGTTCATATGAAGGGAATCGTTTACAAGGAGAAGTAATTTTGGCCGAAAATCTTGGCGGAGAAGGATTTGTCCATGTAAAGCTGAAAGATGGATATCAAATAACTGTTAAGGCTAAAAGACCAGTGGAAGAAAAAATCGGTAGTATAGTATATCTCGCTTTCAGTTATCAACGCTGTTACCTGTTTGATAAAAAAGGAAACACTCTTCATAGTATTCAAAAATAGTCTTAATGGAGTAACTATTTGCTCAAATTTCGTATTAATGCTATCGGCAAATTAAAAAAATCATCTATCTTAGATTTAATTGATGATTACAAAAGCCGAATAAGAAATAATTTAGAGATTTTTGAGTACGAAGCAAAGAAATCTTCATCTATAATTACTGAAAAAATAAATGAAGCAAAATTATTATTATCAGGATTACCAAAAAATTCTTTTATAGTATCTATGGATGAAAAAGGAGAGCTTCTTTCCAGTCATCAATTTGCAGAGCTATTACAGCAGAAAATTAATATAGGATACTCATCTTTTGTATTTTTCATCGGAGGAGCCAATGGCTTGGATGATTCTGTTAGGAATCAAAGTGATAAAATTTTAGCTCTAGGGAAAATTACTCTACCTCACATGTTGGCACGTTTAATATTGGTAGAACAACTCTATAGAGCTGAATGTATTATGGATAATCACCCATATAATAAATAGTTAATCTAATTCAAATCCTTCTGGAAGTTCATAATTAGCAATAACGGATTGAACATCATCGTCATCTTCCAAAATATCTATCAATTTAAACAAAGTCTTAGCGGTATTTGCATCGACAGCTATTGTATTTTTCGGTTTCCAAGTTACTTTAGCTTCCAAAGGGTCTCCGAATTTTTGACTTAATCCATCTCTTACAGCATTAAGTTGTTCTATAGAACAAATAATCTCATATCCATCATCATTGGTAATGATATCATCAGCACCTAATTCTAAAGCGCTTTCAAAAATAGTATCCTCAGAAGCCGCATCTTTAGGATAGCTAATATATCCAATATGTTCGAATTGAAAACTTACGCTATTTGTTTCGCCTAAACTACCACCGAACTTTGTAAAAGCTGAACGCACCGCTGGAGCTGTACGGTTTTTATTGTCAGTTAATCCTTCCACAATTATAGCAACCCCACCCGGTCCATATCCTTCGTAACGAACCGCTTGATAATCGGTATCAGCACTGCCACCAACAGCTTTTTTTATAGCGCGCTCGATATTATCTTTAGGCATATTCTCAGCTCTTGCACTCAACAATGCAGAACGCAATCTGGCATTACTTTCAGCGTCTGTTCCGCCTTCTTTTACTGCCACTGTTATTTCTCTTGAAATTTTCGAAAATATCTTAGCTCTCTTCGCATCCTGAGCCCCTTTACGATACATAATATTCTTAAACTGTGAATGTCCTGACATTTAAACCTCTTAAAAAATATCGTTATTATATACTGAAACTTTTTTAGCAGCAATGAGGTA
>CAZEAT010000042.1:0-6923 GCA_964510175.1 uncultured Holosporaceae bacterium | reverse complement strand
GGCGCTTATAACGCACCGGGAAACGGTTATTTTACCTACGGCGAACGGATCTGGTTCACCAGCTCGAAGGGCGACTGTGTCGATCCCAGAGGCGTCGCCTGCACCCTCCCCGTCTCGTACTTCTGCCCCATCAAGGACCGCTGAGAAGGAAAAGGAGAGGAAACCATGAAAAAAAGAATTTTGAGTCTTCTGCTTGCCTGCTGCATGACCTTTACCCTGCTGCCCGCTATGGCGAGCGCGGCGGAAAGCGATCTGCCCTACGACTTTTCCAACTACGACTTTTCCGACTACGATGAGGAGGATTACGAAAAATTAGGCAAGAAGCTGCTGGAGGCCGCCGGCTACGATGTTTCCCAGTACACCAGTGAGTTCTACGATTGGGAGGGGATCGTGCATAAACTTATGCTGGAACTGGATGAAAATCTGGCCGCCGAGGCCGAAGCGAAGGCCGAGGCCGAGTATCGGGCCCGGCAGATGGAACTGTGGGAGGCGGCCAAGAAGGACGTCTACACCCAGGCCGAGGCCGACGCAAGGTGGTGGAAGCTGAACGAGCGGGAACTGATCCTGGACGGCAGCACGGGCGGCAACGAGGTCCTTCAGGATCTGAGCAGCGACGACTTTTCTACCATCACCCGGCTGCTGCTGGACTATCCCGACGCCGACCCCGGCTATCTGACCGCCGGCTGGATCAACCACTATACGCTCTGCTTTCATAACATCAAGGAGGTCTGGCTCAGCCCGCAGATAGACGCCAAAAAATTCCTGCAGGACTTGGAGAAGGCCGACCTCTATGGCGACGAGGGGCTCTACAAGAAACACAGCAGCGGCGTTTTGAACGGAATGCTCACCATCTTTGTCCCCGACAGCCAGATGCCCAAGGGCCTTTTGAGTTATTCCTCTACCCCCACTGATCCCACGTACAGCGTGAAGGTCTACTCCGGCGATGTGTACGCCGCCTACAAGCAGGGCCCCTCCGCCGCTCGGGACTGGTGCCCGGGCCATGAGTACACCGGCAAGATCCAGACCGCCAGCCGTATGTACCAGAACATGACCTGCCAGCGGCCAAACCTGTGGTACTACTCCTGCAAATGGTGCGGCCAGTGTGAGTATAACCCCAACCACACCTTCTCTCAGGACCGGGACGGAAAGGACACCTCCAAGGACCGTGCCCAACACTGCTGGTATTCCTTCGACCTCTCGGAGAAGAACTACATCGGCACCAACGAGCGGGGGGAGAAGGTATACAGCCCCTGCTGTATCTGGTGCGGCCTCTCCGAACGGGAGAATAGCCTCAATTACACCTACGCCCAATATCTCCAGGATATGAACGCCAAGGACAACGCTGAAAACAAAAAGTCCTATCAGCGCTACATAGGCATCATCACGGAGCAGTGGGCCGTGGGCGGGGCCAGCTATAACGCGGCCATGGAGTCCTCGGTGGACAGCTACTGGTTGCCCGTTAGCTTCGCCGTGGCGGGGGGCAAGGACGTGACTGCCAAGGTCAGCGCCTGGGCCCAGGACGGAGTGAACTGGGCCGCCCAGAACGACCTTGTTGACAACTCCCTGCTGGGGAGCGACTACACCGGGGCCATCACCCGGCTGCAGTTCTGCTCGGTGGCGGTGAAGATGGCCGAAAAGATGCTGGGCAAGGCCATCACCCCCGCCCCCGCCGACAGCTTTACGGACACCTCCAATGAGTACGTCCTCAAAGCCGTGACCGCCGGCATCACCAGCGGCGTGGGGGAGGGGAGGTTTGACCCGAACGGCACCCTGACCCGTCAGCAGATGGCTACCTTCCTATACCGGGCCCTTCAGTATGTGAAGAACAACTCGGACATTCGGTACACCATCTACGATTCCAAGCTGGGCGATTATTCCGACCGGGGCCAGATCGCCGACTGGGCCACCGAGCCCATGGCCTTTATGAATGCCCTGGGACTGGTCAACGGTACCAGCGACACCACCCTGGCCCCCAATGCCAACTGCACCGTCGAGCAGGCTCTCATCGTGGCGAACCGCAGTCTGCGGGCCGACCTCATCGGCTGGTATCAGAGCCTGGCGGGGACCGAGAAAAACGTCACCGACAGCGGCATGGGCGGCAACGTACACAAGAATTTCTACTACTCTATCCCCGGTGATATCACGATCGGTCTGCGCAACCAGCTTCGTTACAGCCAGTCCGAACGCGTCTGGGTCACCGGAGCGGCTCAGTCCGAGAGCTGGCTCACCCACGGGACGCAGGCCCAGGGGGATTATCTCCGGATCCTGAAAGCGATCGACCCTTATACCGGGGATACCCTCTACATTGAGAACTGCAACTTCCGGCCCGTCAAGGCCGACTGAGCCAAAGGAGGAACACCATGAAAAAACGGATCCTGTCCCTTTTCCTTGCCCTGGGTATGACCTTTGCCCTGCTGCCCACCGTGGCAAGCGCGGAGGAGACCGATTGGCCCTATGACTTTTCCGACTACGACTTTTCCGACTACGACTTTTCCGATTACGACTTTTCCGACTATGACTTTTCCGACTATGACTTTTCCGACCTGGACGGTTGGGCTCAGTGGATGGAGGAGATCCTGAAGGAGGAGGAGCGGTTGCAGGCCGAGGAGATGGAGCGCGAGGCCCGGGAAGCCGCCGAGGAGGCGGAGCGCCAGGAGGCCGCCCAGCAGGAGGAGGCCGCCTGGGCGGCTTCCTCGGGGGTGGTCACCATCGACGCGCCCCACACCATTGAGGAACTCAACGTGATGTGGGAGATGCTCAAGCCCGCTTACACGGAGGGCTCTCCCTATAACTCAACGCCTGAGATGTCCTACTTTGACGAGATCGCCACCCTGGGCCAGGTGAAAGGACAGGTGCTGGTGGACGGACTGAACACCCTGAACTTCGCCCGGTATATGGCGGGGCTCACCGGCGACGTGTCCATGCTCACTGATTTTATCGTCAGCGCCCAATACGCCTCGGCTCTGATGGCCGTTATAGACAGCGGCCTGAGCCACACCCCTCCAAAGCCCAACGGCGTCAGCCAGTATTTTTATGAGCAGGGCTATGAGGGCACCTCAAACTCCAACCTCCATATGACGACAAACGGCCTCCGGGCAAGCGTTGCCGTCTCGGACTCGGTGAAGGGCTATCTCTCCGACCTGGGGGAAAACAACCGCAACGAGGCGGGCCACCGGTATTATTGCCTTGACCCGGATATGACGGGGACCGGCTTCGGAATGGCTACCTCCAGAAGCGGCAAGATATACAGCGCCATGTGGGCCGGCTACGGCACGAGCCTGAACGGCACGGGGACCAAGACCACGGACTATGAGGCTATCACCTGGCCGGCGGTGGGCTATCACGCCACGGATTTTTATTCCGGCGGAATGCAGTGGTCGGTCCAACTGAATCGCAATCGGTACAATGTGTATAAGCTGGGCGATGTGAAGGTGACCGTCACCGGCCCGGGCGGAACGGCCGTGGTTCCCCATGTGGTCTCATCGGACCGGGTGCTTCTGTTCACCCCCACGGAGAGCGTCCGGGCAGGGGAGAAGTACACGGTGGAGGTCTCCGGCCTCTATCGGAACGACAAGCCCGCGACCCTGAAGTACAGCGTGGAGTTTTTTACCCTGAGCGAGCCCGTTGTTTCCGACGCATGGCGGATGGCCGTTGACAAGATCGCCATGGAAGCCGCCGTCAAGGAGTTCAGCGTTGTGGCCACCAACTACGTAAAACCCGAGGATCTGCTCCGCTGCCTCTGGGCGGAGACCAGATTCATCGACAGCCTGGAGTGGGTCGCCGAGCCCACCATCACCAAGGCCACCCGCGCCGAGGACGGTTCCCTCAACGGCACGCTGAAATACAGCATGAACGGGGAGTCCTCCATCTGCAAAGTCAACATGAGCATACCCGTGCGGGTCGTGGACAACAACGCGTACAGGGCTCTGGCGGCGGCCAAGGCCATGACGGTGAGCGCCTCCACCACCAAAGAGGAGGTGGAGGGATTCGTCAACGGCAGGATCCCGGAGGGCTGGGTGTCCGTTTCCGCTTTCAGCGTCAAGGCGCCCACGGACATGGAGCCGGGCAGTGTGTCCTATAACCTGACGGTCATGGACGAAAAGGGAGAGTCCCTGGGTACCGCGGGAGTGATCCAGGCCATTCCCATTCTGGGGCGGGAGAACAAGGGCCCCTTCGCTTCGGCGGTCACGCCGGAGCCCGCCACCACCCCGGCGCCCGCCACCACCCCGGCGCCCAACCTTCCCGCCATTCCCTCCACCGGGACGGCCTATCCCTCCACCCAGACGGTAGACCTGGACGGCAAGAAGGTGGAGTTCCAGATGTACGCCCTGAAGGACGCCGACGGCAACCCCACCAACTACGTGAAGGTTCGTGACCTGGCTCTGGCCCTGAACGGCACCAAGGCCCGGTTCGCCGTGGGCTGGGACGGAGCGGTCAACCTGGTGGCCGGGAGTGCCTACGCTCCCAACGGCAGCGAGAACAAGACCCCCTACTCGGGGGAGCAGACCTACACCGTTCCGGTCAATCCCACCAATGTGAACGGTTCGGCCAGCGACCTCCAGGCCATTGTCCTCACCGACGCCAATGGCGGAGCCTACACCTACTACAAACTCCGGGATCTGGGGAAGGCGCTGGGCTTCAACGTGGACTGGAGCGCCGAAAAGGGCGTGTTCATCGAGACCGACAAGCCTTACAGCGGAAATTAAGGAGGAATCACCATGAAAAAACGTATTTTGCCCCTGCTGCTTGCCCTGTGCATGACCTTTGCCCTGTTGCCCGCCGCCTGGGCCGCGTCCGATCTGGACACGGCGGTGGAGATCGTCAGGGACAACATTGAGGAGATCCCCCTCACCAACGACACCACAGCGGAAGACCTGGAGCGGGCGCTGACGGCCCTGTTGCCTGCGGGGAACCAGATCCAGATCACTGTAGAATTTCTCAGCCACACCAATGCCACCACCGAAAAAGAGGGCAGTATCTTTTGTAACTGGTCTCTCTATGATCCTACCTATCACTATACCAGATCCAAGGAGTCGGTGATGCTCACGATCCCGGTCGCCGGGCAGAATTCCGACGAGGCGGCCAAGGTCCAGCAGGACATTGACGCCATCACCGCCGCCTTTGCCGACTACTTTGCCACCGCCAGGGTGGACCAGAGCAATATCCTCCAGCAGAAGAAGACCCTTCAGGAGATCGTAGACCAAACAGTGCGGTACTGCACCGAGGCGAAATTCCTGAGCGGCAGCGGCTTCAGCACCAGCATCAAGGAGGGCTATATCCGCGCCACCCTCCGCCTGGTCCTGGGAGGTCAGACCCGGGAGGTGGACCTGTACGTCACCATCAACGCCGACGGTTCCACCACCATGACCGCCCCCGGCGGGACGCCCACCTTCAAGCCCGGCGCCGTCTATCTGAACGATCCCCGGTGTGTGAACATCGGCGTTGACGAGTCCGAGTGGAAGTACCGGAGCGGGGAGAAATTTGTCCTGATCGTCTGCACCAGCGAGTGCGGCTGGTGCAACCAGATGAAGGAGGACCTTCCCACCACGCTGAACGTCGTCAACTATTCCATCTTTGCCGTCCTTGATGATAATAACAAGCTGAAATTCCACTGGGACTTTACCGAGCTCAATTCTTTGGGGACCCCCTATGCCGTGCTGGTAAACGGAAAGAACGATGTGGAGGTGATCTCGGCTGTCCGTTCCCAGGGGGCGATGGCCACCGTTCTGGAGAAAGCCAAGGAGAAAGGGATCCCCTCGGCCGACGGGACCATTGTCCCGCCCACTCCGGCTACCCCCTCCGCCCCCGGGATCCCTCTGACTGACTTCGCTTCCATGACCGACGTCAGCGGAAGCAAGAGCCTTCCCAAGCTGAGCCAGACCGAGATCGCGGAGTTGATCAACGCCGCCCCCAATACCCTTTCGGAGTATCCCTTCGAGGCGGAGCCCTCTGCCAAGGCCCCCTACGCTACGGGTAAGGTCAAAACCTCCGCCCTCCAGACGGCCACCGACCGGGTGACCATGCTGCGCCGCCTGGCCGGACTTCCCGCCGTGGAACTGGACCTCTCCCTGAGCGAGCAGGGCCAGTACGGCGCGGTGCTGATGGCGGCGTCGGAATTCTCCCACTATCCCCCCCAGCCCTCCGATATGGACAACGACTTCTATCAGAAGGGCCGCGACGCCACCTCCACCAGTAACATTCACACCTCTTACGGTTACGGTTATGCCCTCACCACCGCCAACTACGTTCTGGCCAAGTCCCCCGACGGCTTTATGGACGACAGCGACACCTCCAACGTGGACCGTGTGGGTCACCGCCGCTGGCAACTCAACCCCACGCTGAAGAAAATTGGTTTCGGATTTACCGTGGGAGAATCGAACGGCCAGTTTGAGCAGTTTGTGACCGAGAAGGTCTTTGACAAAAGCGGCCCCGCCGTGGACTATGACTTTATCGCCTGGCCCGCCTCGGGCAACTTCCCCAACGACCTGAACGCCTTTGACAAGGATACCGCCTGGAGCGTCACGGTCAACCCCAAGCGTTATGCCACCCCTGTCAAGAGTGACCTTACCATCACCATGACCCGGGCCTCCGACAGCAAGACATGGACCTTCACGGACGATGAGTACTACTTTGCAGGCAACACCGGAAAGTATTTCAACGTGGATACCGGGTACATCGGAGAGCCCAACTGCATCATCTTCCGCCCCGACGGGATCACGAAATACGAAGGGGTCTACGCCGTGGAGATCAAGGGCCTCACCGACACTGCCGGAAAACCCGCCACCCTGCGGTATACGGTCAATTTCTTTGACTCCAAGAACCCACAGGACGAGCCCGCCACCACCCCGGCGCCTGCCGTCCCCGCCATTCCCTCCACCGGGACGGCCTACCCCTCCACCCAGACGGTAGACCTGGACGGCAAG
>CAZEAT010000041.1:3435-6959 GCA_964510175.1 uncultured Holosporaceae bacterium | reverse complement strand
CTTTTTTGCAGAGCCTGCCTTAAGTTTTTTTATAGTAGAAAGTAATAAAACTGTTCTTTTTGATACGGGATATGGCGATATATTGCTGAAAAATGCGCTGAAATTAAATTTAGATATCTCTCAAATTACAGATATTGTTATTTCTCATTCCCACAATGATCACACAGGCGGATTACAGTATCTAAATCTTGTAAACAAAGATATAAATTTTATAGCTCATCCAAATATATTCGATGCCAAGATTCAAAATAACCTATCCTATGGATGTCCTGTTTCGGAAGAAAAATTGAGGTCTAATTACAAACTTCATTTATCTAAAGTTCCAGTGCTAATTTCTGATAAACTAATATTTTTAGGTGAAATTGAAAATAACATCTCTAACGATATAGATGATACAGCTATAGTTTATATTTCAGAAAAAGGATTGTTTATAATTACCGGTTGCTCTCATTCTGGAATCATAAATATTATAAAACAAGCAAAAAAAATAACAGGTATAAATAAGGTGTATGGAGTTTTCGGGGGATTCCATTTAATCGAAAAAACAGAAAATGAAATAATCAAAATAGCCGAGTTTTTCAGGTATGAAAAAATAGAATTTGTGGCACCTTGTCATTGTTGTGATTTGAAATCCAAAATAATTTTATCCAGGTATCTTCCTATAGAAGAAATTTGTGTAGGAGACATTATTGAAATTAGATAAAATGATTTTATAGAAAACGTAATTGTTATACGAATTATATAAATGAAAAAAGATTATGAGAGAAAATAATGCAATATCTATCAAAATATCTTTCACCTATTGGAGAAATAATTCTTACAGCAGATGATTTCGGCCTTACAGGATTATGGTTCGCTGAAGATGATGGCTCAAGCCTTTCCATTAAAAAGACAAAAGGTATTTTTTCAGAAGTGTTTCATTGGCTGGATATTTATTTTCAGGGGGAAGAACCTGATTTTATTCCAAAGCTACATGTGAAAGGGACTTCTTTTCAACTTGAAGTATGGGATATTTTAAAAAAAATTCCCTATGGAGAAACATGTAGCTATGGAGAGATAGCAAAAATAATTTCTAAAAAAATGGGTATAAAAAAGATGTCAGCTCAAGCAGTAGGTGGAGCTGTGGGAAAAAATATGATTAGTATTATAATTCCTTGTCATAGAGTTATAGGCACTAATGGCTGCCTTACCGGATATGGAGGAGGGTTAGATAGAAAATTGAAATTACTAGAACTAGAGAAAGTACCTATAAAAATCTATCCGAAATTAGATTTGTTGTAAAAGGATTTATTTATCTAAGAAGTGTTTTTATTGTGATAAGTTAAATTATAGCCATAGATAAGCTTCTGGAGGATTTTCCTATTTGAAAAAAAATTAATTTTTCTATCTCTACATAATTTTGATTTATTTTATATTTAGTTTTCTACACTTTCTGAAGAGTTCGAGGTTTTGTTTTTTATTTTAAACAATCCTAGGAGAATAAGTGCAACCAATGAGAATCCGAAAGATGACAAATATGCGAAAGCGATATTATACTGACTAGCGAGAGAACCCATAATCCAAACGGCAATTAGGCTAGCAACTCCTCCGATGATATTCAAAAGTCCGATGGCAGTTCCGATTACTTTTTTATCGACTATAAGTGCGACATATGAGACGGAGACTATTTGAGCGGCTGCTCTTTGAATCCCCCACATGATTACGCCAACTATACCTCCGGCAACTGATTGAGTTGTAAAGCAGAAAACAGCGATAGCCAGAGCGATAAAAGGTATCATTAGTACATTTATTTTATTATACTTATCAAACAATCTTCCGACAGGATATGAGATGAGGACAGATACTAAATTAAAGAATCCTATGGAGCCCGCGCAGAACCATTCAGGAAGGCCCGAGTCTCTTAGATTTAATGACAAATAGCATTCAGGAGTTCTAGCAAGCATAAACGCAAACATTATTGGCAAGAAGATCCAAAATTTTCGTGATAAGCTCTGGATATCTTTTAATTTAAACTCATGTTTTTTCATAAAAACGTCAGAATGTTTTTTTTCGGACATATATTTTTGGCAGATAAAGATAGCCAAAATTGCCGGCAATGCGGTAAAGCACATCAGTCGGCGCCAACTGACGTTAGTAAACATGGCAACGCAAATAGCTACGAGAAATGGTCCGATAACGCATCCAATAGTTTTGAAAGTCATGGTTAATCCAATATTGGAACCTTTAGTGTCAGGAGTAGAATGCAAAGCTACATAAGCATCTCTAGGAGTGGCACTAAATCCATTGCCTAATCTATCGAAAATTTTTGAAGTAAGCACGAGAGCAGAACCATTAGCAAAAATCATTAATGGCTTGGCTAAGAAAGAAAATACTGTTCCTAGCAAAAACATTGGCTTATGTTTTTTTAATTTATCAGAGATAACACCGGATAATAATCGAATGACTTGTGATAGAGATTCTGTACTGGCTTCGATAAATCCAATTGTGACCAAACTTATGCCAAGAGTATCTCGGAGAAAAAATGGAGTAATAGCATATACTGCAGTAGACGATATGGCCACCAACAAAGTTGTAAGTCCAACAGCCAGGATTCCAGAGGGTATGTTTTTTAACAATGAATAAAAAGAACGCAAGTATTTCATCATCTCGATGTGCTCCTCATACTCTCTAACTACTTATTAATTTATTTTGGCTGGGAAACCTGGATTCGAACCAAGGTTGCCCGGTCCAGAGCCGGGAGTTCTACCGCTAAACTATTTCCCAACGATGAACTCTTTCAGTATACATTGTTTTATAAAATTTACTAGATACATAAAAATATTTTTAGTAGTTGGCTTTTAAATAAGTATCTTTTAAAGGATTTTTTTTATAGAAAATAAAAGATACTGATATTTTAAGAAGTATACTTGAAAACAATTTATAGCTCCTTACATATGTACTAAATCTACTGTTCTATAGATAACAAGGTGGGTTTATCCATATGAAGAGGAAGTAACATGGAACAAAATTTTATACTATCAAAGAGCATGACTTTAAGTTGTTAATTTTATTTATTGCACTTTTGAAATATCAATGTAACATAAGGTAAAAGGGCAGAGAGAGATGATAGAGTTATATCACTATCCATTGGATGCATTTGGAAGATTAATTCGTATTTATTTAAGGGAGAGGTCAATAGATTTTCAACCTATTGAAGAGGTTCCGTGGCAGAGGAAGAAAAATTTTACAGGGTTTCAGATGTTTTCTGATTTGCCAACTTTAGTAGAGCCTAACGGTGCCGTAATAGAAAGTGCTGCATCTATTATAGAGTATGTAGAACACAATTGTCGAGGCATTGCTCTTTGGGGTATTTCGGAGAAAGCAAAAAATGAAACTCGCCGTATTTCATCATTATTTAACATATATTTTTTTGCAGAAGTAACAAATAATATTGTATTTGAAAAAGTTATAAAAAGGCATGTTGACCGGTCATCTCCAGATTCGGCTAGTATTAGAAAAGGTAATGGCAACATAAAAAAATATTT
>CAZEAT010000041.1:1495-3335 GCA_964510175.1 uncultured Holosporaceae bacterium | reverse complement strand
CAGATTTAGATTTTTAAAGTAGTTTATGGTTAGCAAAGGAATAACTTCCTTTTTTACTTATAATTATGTGGTCCAGTATTTTTATATCAAGGCCTTTGGCCGCTTCATTTAAATGTTTTGTTGCATCGATGTCCGCTTTGGAAGGCAAAAAGTCCCCACTGGGATGATTATGAACTAAAATTATCCCTGCGGCCCCATATTCCAGCGCTTTTTGAATTACTTCTCGAGGATAAATTTGCGTCTGATTTATTGTTCCATGTTGTAGTTCTTCTTCTGCAATTAGTCGATTTCTGCCATTTATGAACATCGCACGAAATTGTTCTTTATTCTCAAATGAAAGTAAATTTTTATAGTATTCTGTGACATGTAAATTTGAGGCAATTATATATTCATTTTTTATTGTATCAAAAGACATCCTGATAAATATTTCTCTTAGTAGCTTTATTAAAAAAACAGTAGAATCTCCACAACCTTCTGTGTTTTTTAATAAGTCTTTATTCGCAAATACTATTCCTTTTAAAGAATCAAATTTCTGCAATAGCTGCTTTGCTATTAATTTGGTATCTTTTCGAGGAAATATATAAAATAATAATAACTCGATTAACTCATAATCTGAGAGGCATCGAGAACTAAGTAAAAACTTCCGTCGTAACCTCTGTCGATGGCCGATATGTAACGAAATAATTTTTGTATCTGAATCAGAATCTAATTTTTTTAGCGCTCTTCTGTCCACAATTACTAATACTTTCACTATATAAAAAATATACAATATAAGAATTTAAAATTGATTAATGCCTTACTTACCTCATAAAAATTTCTGTAATACTTTTTCCCAAAATAAAATTATATCTCTCCAAATATTTTAATCCAAGTATTTTTATAAACTTTGATTAATTTCCTCTTGCAATTAAACGCTGCGGTGATGCCAAAGTTATTAAAAAACTTACATATCCAACTTCATTTGATATGGTACCTCAACAATGACTCTTGTTTCCTGGCTTTGATGATTTCTGTATAGTAAGGCGGTTTTAAAGATAGTAGCGGTTTGGTTATGTAAGATATTTTGCCAAAATTTCCCTGGGACGAAACTAGACATAACCACGATAGTTTTTCCTTTTTGAGGGTCTCTGTTATCCTGTTCGAAGAGAAATTCAAGGAAGGGGTTAACCACAGAGCGATAAGGTGACTTTAATATGACCAATGGAAATGAAAAATTCATAGAGCGCCAGACTAATTTTAATCTTTGAGTTTCCTGATTGTTTACATTTACAATTACGGCGGTGACGTCAGAGGAAAGTGAGGCGGCGAATTTTAGTGCGTTTAAAGTACCTTTATGGATACGAGAGACAGGAACAACAACTTTTGGTTGAATCGCAGAAGAAGTAATTAAAAATTTATTAAGTCCTCCACTTTTAAGATCTAATTCGTTATTAGTGGCGATATATCTAGCATGAATTTTTCTAAACATGGAGAAGAGGAGGCAAATAAGAATTAAGACCATCCAAGCCCCGTCCATGAATTTACTTTGGATGATTATCAAAAGAGTTATGAAGCTAGCAAAGGCTCCGATGGCACTTACGGTAGCTTTTAAGTACCAATATTTACTTTTTTCTCTAGAGAGAAATTTTACCATTCCAGCTTGAGATAGGGTGAATGAGATAAAGACGCCTAAGGCATAAAGAGGCAGAAGCGACTGAGTTTGACCTTTAAAGGCGATAATTAAGAAAGTTGCTACCACAGCGAGGGCTATGATGCCATTGGAGTAAGCTAATCTATCTCCGAGATTTGCGAATCTGGTAGGGATATATTTTTCTTGAGCCAGAACGCTTGCTAACCTAGG
>CAZEAT010000041.1:0-1395 GCA_964510175.1 uncultured Holosporaceae bacterium | reverse complement strand
GCTAAAGCACCGGCAGACAAGCTTACTGCAACAGTCAAAGTATAATCGATAAACATGGAAGCAGCGGTAACTAATCCGAAAAACTCACCGAGGTTATTTTTTGCAACGGCGAAAGCTCCTCCTCCTTTTGGATAAGCTCTTAAAGTTTGCCAATAAGAAGAAATAATAACAAAAAGAAGTCCAATAATTGTTAAAGCGATGGGAATGGGAAAAGTTAACGACAAAACTAATCCCAAAGAAATTAAGATAGCTTCAGTTGCATATGAAATTGAAGAAAGAACATCTGAAGCAAAGACAGCCAAAGCTTTTATTTTAGAAAGTCTTTGAGCTGCTAAATTTTCTGTTTTTAGAGGATCCCCAAAAATAAAACTACTTATTTTCATTGGATTTATTCAACAATTTTTTTAATTCATTAAGTTCAGTTTGCAAATCCATGCGTTTTTGAAATTCCAAATTATTGGATTGGATAAGTTCTAATACTCTATTTCGGAGATCTTTAATTTCTCTAATAAGAATATCCATATATTCTCTAGAAGCAGCCATAAAATAGGCATCAGCTCTATTTTCTTCGCCACTTCTATAATCAAATAAAGCAATGGGATTTCCATCCAAATTTGGAGAAACCCAAACAGTATCGACTCCTTCTTTTTCTATTACACTCCAAGGAGCTGGTGTAGCTTCTTTTAGGCGTTTTTCCAAAATATGAATATCTTCAGGAGTTAATACCTGTTTCATTCCTAAGCATTCTCCGTAGAAGTAGAAGAAATTTGTTGTTTCGCTTCTTCTTCGGATTTAGCAACACTCAACTTAATGACTACTGAGATTTCAGGATGCAAATCGACATTAATATCATAAACACCTAATGATTTAATTGATGTATTAAGATTTATTTGTCCAGCTGTGATTTTATATCCCTTTTCTTTGATAGCTGCCGCGATATCTCTTCCTGTTACGGAACCATATAACTGACCTTTTTCACTGGCTTGTCGCGTTAGTATGATTGCTAAGCCTTCCATCTTTTCGGCAATTTTTTTAGCTTCAATTTTTGTGTTTTCGTTGGCTAGTTCTATTTGTTCTCTTTGTTCTTCAAAATATTTCATATTTTCTTTAGATGCTCTTAACGCAATCTTTTTTGGAAACAAATAATTTCTGGCGAAACCCGGTTTTACATTGACTACATCTCCAATAGTTCCAAGTTTTGCGACTCTTTGTAATAAAATAACCCTCAAATGCTCCATAATAACCTCTAATAAAAAACTTCTATACGCTTTCATCGCGCATTTTACTTAATACTATATAACAGAGACATGAATAAGTCCAGTTAGATAATATATCTTTCATAATTGCTATTTTAATGTTTTTTATATAAATTAAAGAAAAATTAAATTTTGCTTT
>CAZEAT010000040.1:0-7003 GCA_964510175.1 uncultured Holosporaceae bacterium | reverse complement strand
ATTATTAGACCGTGATGAGTCCGTAAAAGCTGCAGCAATGCCTGTAACTCCAGTTACTGATTCAGAACCTGTTGTAACTGAGGCTTAGAAAATCTTTTAAATCTTTATTAGATTTTACCCCTGTTTGAAAAACAGGGGTTTTTTGTATCTAGATTAATGTTATTTAGGTTTAATAATTCCAAATGAACTAACGAATATATCAGCCTTTTATTAATCAAGTTTTAATCGAAGAAATTAGAACTAAAGTTGCCGAAGGTATTTTGAAGCTTGAAGAAGACAATAGCACGTTTAAAATAAAAGTAGCTAATTAGTTACCTATCCCTGTTTCAGAAAATAATCCTGGACGCGGAGTAAAAATTACAACCGAAGGAAAGAAGTAGTATATTGAATTGTAGGTAGCAATATATTTAGGGCTTAATAGATAGAAGTCAAAAGATTGTTTATCAGTTAAATATTTACCATTTAATGAGTTTGTCAATGAGGAGCCACGAGTAATTTGAGAAATAACAATTATTTTTACTTCTCCTGGATTTATAGTCAAAGATGAATAAATTTGTGATGGAAGTACATTGGTTTTAAAATACACAGGTCGAAGAAATTCAAAGTCTGCACTGCTTTCCTGAGCTCCTCCAATTATAGAAGACATGCGATAATAGTATCTCCATATACATGAAGCATTTCCGTTGTCTAGTCCTTTGACATATATAATTTGTAAAGTAGGCGTATGGCCAAATTCAAAATATCCGTTTTGTTTGTACATCGACATTCCTGGATAGATTGATAGAAATGCTGTTCTAGCTATGTATTGGAGGTCTTTTAGAGTTATAGTCTTAGATTCTCTTGATTGAGAGATATTTTGTATCATACTCGCTACTTGTTGGCCGACAAATTCAGTTCGGGAGTAATATCTTTTCAATCTATTTAAATCGTAAATATAATAAAGTAAAACTATTAAAACGGGTAAGCTAAATGCAAATTCTATAAGAATAGCACCCTTGGATGATAATTTATTAGCTATTTTTTGTAAGCACAGAAATGAAGAGGTATTCTTTTTATCAACTTTTGTTATTTTACAATTATATAAATTTTGTTGAGTCATAGAATTCTCATTTTTCATTTACATTATATTTTGGCTTTAATTTATTAATTTAAAGTTAAGCCTTCTAATATTTAGGCTGAAATTAGAAACACCCAAATACAGAATGTATTAAGATTGCGATAATTAAAGCGAAAGTAGGGCCAATTAATCCAACGACAAAGAGGTCTTTATATGAATCTTTATGAGTAAGTCCGCATATGGCAAAGAGGGTAATTAATGCGCCATTATGAGGCATCATGTTAAGGCTTGCAGAGGCCATTGATGTGATTCTGTGCAACATTTCTGGATTAATTCCTAGAGCAGTTGCCATTTCCAGATATTTAATTCCGAGTATTTCAAGAGATATGCTCATACCTCCGGAAGCAGAACCAGTTATACCTCCCAAGATTCCTGTAACAAGCGCACTGGAAGTAATAGGGTTTCCTGATGTTATGGTTAGAATATAATCGCGAATTATAGCAAATCCTTTTAGTCCATTTATTACGGCACCATATCCTACCACAGAAGCCGTATTAAATATCGGAGATAGAGAATCTATCGCACCTGTATTTAAGCATTTAATTATATTTAAATTTTTAAAATGGGCTGCTAATAGAAAAATAATTGATGCAAAAAGAGCTAAAATAATTGCCCAATTGCTTCCGACTGTTTTTATGGTTGTTGAACCATATTTTTCTAGGGATAAATAGGAAGTATCGATATTTGGAAATATTTGAGATACGCAAATGTAATTTATCAAAATGACTATAACGATAGGAAGCATAGCCAACCAAAAGCTAGGAAGATTTTCCTCGGTGATTTCAGCAATATTATCTTGATAATTTCCATAGCCTTCATTATTTGCTTTTGCTTTTTTCAGTTGATATTTGAACCACAGCATTCCGAAAAAGAACATTATTGCTGAGCATATCAAACTGATTCCTGGAGCTGCAAAAGTATTAGTTCCAAAATATTGTGATGGAATAGCATTTTGAATGGCTGGAGTTCCAGGTAGAGAAACCATTGTAAATGTAAACGAGCCTAGTCCTACAGCTCCCGGAATAAGGCGCTTGGGGGTTTGTGATTTTTTAAATAATTCAACAGCAATTGGATAAACCGCAAATGCTACTACAAAAAGAGATACTCCTCCATAGGTTAAAACACTACATGAAAATACTACAGCTAGAATAGCATTTTGATTCCCAATTTTTTCGGATACATAATTGGCAATTGCCTTTGCGCTGCCTGAATGCTCCATAAGTTTTCCAAAAATTGCGCTTAGCAGAAATAGCGGGAAATATGTAATCGCAAATTCTCCCAATTTTACCATAAATATTTGAGTATAATGAGCAAGAATCGGCTCTGAAAAATTCATAAGTACTGTAAAAAGAGCTAGAGATGGAGCTAATATTAAAATTGAAACTCCTCTATAAGCAAAAAATACTAACAATGCAATGGATATAAATATACTGCTAACTTCTAACATGATTTCTCACATCTAATTATCAGAAATATTTTAATATAAAAGTATTAAAGAAAATTTAAAAAACAGCTATTCGTTATGAATAGCTGTTAACGATTTTGAAAGTTTGCTTACTCTTCTATTTTTCCGCAGCAATGTTTGTATTTTTTCCCACTACCACAAGGACATAATGAGTTACGAGATACCGAAAAGGCACTATTTTCTTGATTTTTATCGGAAGTAGCTCCTTCTATTACAGTGGATTCAGCCTTTTCTTCAATTTGTTCATTTTCGATATTGCTTTGAGGGTCTGCCAATTCGAATAGGGATAATACTCTTACTGTTTCAGTTCTGATAGTCTTGGACATATTTTCAAACAGGGTAAAGGCCTCTTGTTTGTATTCGTTAAGAGGGTCTCTTTGGCCGTAAGCTCGAAGATTTATACCTTGGCGCAATCTGTCGAGATTAAGCAAATGCTCTTTCCAATATTGATCTATCAACCGCAATAATACTGTACGTTCCATATACCGCATGATTTGTGAAGAATATTTTTTTTCTTTTTCTTGAGTTTTGGAGGTTATTTGTTGCATTAATAAATCTATGGCTTCATGGCGTGAAATATTATCTTGTTTTTCTAAAGTCAGAGTTGGACCGAAAACAAAATTTAATCTTTCGTTAATAGCTTGATAATCCCAAAATTCTGAAGGTGTACCTTCGGGAACATTTCCATAGATTGCATCTATGATGACTTCTTCTCTCATTTCATTGATATCTGCACTGAAGTCTAGATTTTCGTCCATGAGGTCATAGCGCTGTCTATAAATCACTTTACGTTGGTCGTTCATAACATCATCGAATTTTAAAAGATGTTTGCGAATATCATAGTTACGGGCCTCAACTCGCATCTGTGCTTTTTCAAGGGCTTTATTTACCCAAGGATGTGTAATTGCTTCTCCTTCTTCTATACCTAGCTTTTGCAATGTAGTATTTAATTTTTCTGCTCCAAAGATTCTCATTAAATCATCTTCCAGAGATAAGAAGAACTTAGAAGCTCCTGGGTCTCCTTGTCGACCAGAACGACCTCGTAGCTGATTATCTATACGGCGACTCTCGTGGCGTTCTGTACCAATAACATATAATCCTCCGGCTTTTTTTACGATTTCTTCATCTTGAGCAATTTCAGTTATGGCTTTTTCTTTAATTTGTTCTCTTAGAGATTCGTCTTCTACTCCTTGGAGTTCTTTTGCTAAGCGAGCTTCTAAATTTCCGCCAAGCTTAATATCCGTGCCTCGTCCAGCCATATTGGTTGCGATGGTTACAGCTCCAGGACGTCCTGCTTCTGCGATAATTTGAGCTTCAATATCATGGTATCGCGCATTTAATACATTATGCTTAATACCCTTTTTCTTAAGTAGGGAAGATACCAATTCTGATTTTTCAATGCTTACTGTTCCTACTAAAACAGGTTGTTGTCGAGCATTACACTCTTGAATGAGCTTAATAATAGCATCATATTTCTCTCTAGCTGTACGATAAACTTCGTCATTATAATCATGACGTGCTACAGGAACATTTGTCGGAATAACTAATGTTTCTACTTTATAAATTTCGGAGAGTTCTTGAGCTTCTGTTGCTGCAGTTCCTGTCATTCCTGATAACTTTTTGTACATGCGGAAGAAGTTTTGGAAAGTAATAGAAGCCAAGGTTTGATTTTCCATTTCGATTTTTACGTGTTCTTTTGCTTCCAGCGCTTGATGAAGTCCATCTGAGTAACGACGTCCTTCCATCATACGTCCAGTGAACTCATCTATAATAATTACTTTGTTGTCTTTTACGATATAATCTACATCTCGTTTAAATAAATAATGAGCCTTAATTGCATTGTTAACATGGTGCACTATTGTGATATTTTGTAAATCATATAAATTCGAACCGTTAAGAAGTCCAGCTTCATTCAATAATTGCTCTACATGCTCATTTCCCGCTTCCGTAAGAGTTACATTGCGTTGTTTTTCATCGACTTCATAATCTTCTTTTACTAAATTAGGAATTACAGCATTAACTTTGACATATAAGTCTGCTGAATCTTCTGCAGGTCCCGAAATAATTAAAGGTGTACGGGCCTCATCAATTAAAATACTGTCTACCTCGTCAACTATGGCATAATTAAACGGCCGCATAACCAATTCAGAAGCATAAAATTTCATATTATCTCGGAGATAGTCAAATCCCAATTCATTGTTTGTTGCGTAGGTAACATCACAGGCATATTGTGCTTTTCTTTCTTCATCGGTTAAACCGTGAACTATAATACCAACAGTTAATCCTAAAAATTTGTAAATTTTACCCATCCATTCGGCATCGCGTTTGGCTAAGTAATCATTTACCGTAACAACATGAACGCCTTTTCCTTCTAGAGCATTTAAATAAACCGCAATGGCGGCAACAAGAGTTTTTCCTTCTCCTGTCTTCATTTCGGCAATCATTCCACGATGTAATGCTAGAGCTCCTACTAATTGAACATCAAAAGGTCGTAATCCTAATGCTCTTTTAGAACCTTCTCTAACTACTGCAAAGGCTTCTGGCAAAATATCATCTAAAGTTTCCCCTTCTTGTAAACGATTACGAAATTCAACGGTTTTTGCTCTTAATTCTTCGTCTGATAATTTGGAAATAGATTCTTCTAATTCATTTACTTGCTTCGCAACTCTAAAACATTTTTGAACTTCTCTATCATTGTGCGAACCAAAAATCGACTTTAAAATTTTAGATAACATAATGCCTCACAAAAATACTACACACAGCCTAGCGCGTAATTATAAAAAAAATGTAAACATAAAACTACAAAAAAATATAAAAAAGCTCATTTTTAGCACAAATAATAAGTTGAAACTAGTAATTATAGACCAAATATGTCATTATCTGGGTATGTGAGGAGTGGATAATATGACCGCAGTATCAGTAATTATTCCAGTTTATAATGCAGAAAAATATTTATCACGATGCCTAGATAGTGTAGTGCAACAGACATTGAAAGATATTGAAATTATTTGCGTTGACGATGGATCAACAGATAGGACTTCAACTATTCTTGAAAATTATCGGTCTAAATTTCCTCAAATTAAAATAATTAAGCAGGAAAACCAAGGTCAGAGTGTGGCTCGTAACGTGGCTATGGAAGCTGCTAAAGGTGAATATATCGGATTTGTAGATGGAGATGATTGGGTTCCTCTGGATTTTTTTGAAAAATTATATCAAACAGCACAAAAATACGACGCAGATGCTGCTTGTTCCGGTATTAAAAGACCTCATTCTGATGGTAGAAATCGTACAAAATTAAGTTTTGAAAAAGAAGAAATTCTGACTTCCGCTAGCTCCAAATTTGAAAAATTGGATTTGCCAAGACAATGCTATTTATGGAATAAAATTTTTAGAAAGTCAGTCGTAGAAAAATTAGATTTAAAATTTCCTGTTGGTAAAATTTTCGAAGATATATATTTCAGCATTAGATTTTTTTATTATTCGAATCAAATAGTTTTAGTTCCAAATTTATACTATAACTATTGGTCCTATGGAAATTCAACTTTGGGCAATATGACCGATAAAAGACAACAAGATTTAATAGAAGCTCGAGCTGACTTTATCAAGTTTGCTCATGAACACCATATTATTCGTCCGGAAAAATATTATATCAAAGAGAAAATTTCCTATAAATTTTTTGGTATTCTTTTTTTGCGTATACATCGCTGGGAAACTATCGATAAATATTACCTCTTTGGTATTATTCCGTTTTTTGAAAAAAGAAGAGCGTTGTAAATAGCTTACTGTTTTTAAACTTATTAATTAGATGTTAAATTTCCCCAATGTTGTAAAAATGCGGACATTGATTTCAATATAGATGAAGGTTCGCCAATTTTTTCAGCGGTTTCTTGAGCAGAAAAGGTTTCGTAAATCTTTTCACAAGATTGAATTACTAGTTGCAACATATTTAAATAAATAAGCAAAGAACTTATTTCAATACTTTTCCCTGGACTATCAATTATTTCTTTTATACTAGAAAATAGAAGGTCTAAATTATACGCTGGAGTTTGTGTTCCAAATATGAAACACGTTCCTCTTACTGACTGTATTTTGGAGAAAATAGGCGAATAAATTTGGGGTATTTGTTGCCTAAGTGTTTGTTCTTTAGGAAGGTGAAGATCTCCACGTACAGATGTGTCTAACGGAATTTTTAGTAACTGTAAATTTAGAGGATTGTGTCTTTCCCAGGATTTTTCATATTCTTCTGTGCTTGTAACTATAATACGTCCTGTGGTTAAAGCTAAATTACTAATAATATTTTCGCAATTAAGACACATGTCTCGTTTGGTGGCAAATATAATTTCTGATCCCAAGTCGCCTAATATTTGCGGAAACTTTTTATGTATGGCGTATCTGAACAGAGTTTCACTATGTAGCCAAGG
>CAZEAT010000039.1:1205-7038 GCA_964510175.1 uncultured Holosporaceae bacterium | reverse complement strand
ATAGTTACAAAAGACATTAAACGAATCTTTATAATTTCCGTATAAAAAAAAGACCTGTCCACTCTGAATATTCGAAATATTCTTAAATTCAGCTTTCATTATCTAAAGCCACCTTAATATATTCTACTATTTTAAAAGCTAATTCTTTTAATACTGCATTGTCATTGGCATCATACATACTTAACAGTGCATCACCTTGTGAACTCGAAATATTTCTTGTAGCAGAAGATTTAACTAAAGTATCTAAAACCACTTCTCCTTGATTATTCTTCAAAAGAACCTGAGCTACAAATATAATTTTTAATCTCTGAGCATTTCCATCATTAGCTAATGCATATGGAATAGATTCAGAAGTCAGATTAACATTTAGCCAATATTGTTTATCCGCAAAATTGATATCACGAAGCAAATCCTCTAAAAATCCATAGAGCTTTTGCCCCTCTCTACCATGTATCATACTAATTTTAATCTTATCAGAAGATACCTCCTTATTCTGTTCATACAAAGGATGTATCGAGCATCCAGCTAAAAATAAGCATAAACAAACTTTACACCACGAAATTGACAATTTTGCCTCTTACATAAATCTTTTTTCTGATTACTTTTTCGCCAATGGCATTCTTAACATTTACAATATCTAAAGCTTTTTCAAAAATCTCTTGTTCGCCTGCGCCTGGACTAATATTCAAAGTTCCTCGCAATTTACCATTTACTTGAATTGGTAAATTGATAGTTTCAACTGCTAGATACTCTTCACAGAACTTAGGCCATTCATTTTCATGGACTAATCCTGGGAATCCAAACATTGTCCATGCTTCTTGACAAATGTGAGGAGCAATTGGAGCAAATAATTTTATAAAATCTCTTACTAATACTGAAAATAAAGCAATATTTCCCTCAACTCTTTCCAATAGCCCGTAAATAGAATTTACACTTTCTCGAAGTAACGCAACAGCTTTATTCATAGCTCTGGATTCGAAAGAATCTGTTACTTCTTTTACAGTTCTATGAAATCCCTTATATAAATTTTGTAAATCTGCATCAAATGACTCTATATCGAACTGAACATCATCGAAATAACCAACACCTTTAGAATGCAAATAGATAAGCATACGCCATACCTTATTAATGAATCTCCAGCAGCCTTCCAAGCCCTCATCTGACCACGGGAAATCTCTTTCAGGAGGAGTATCAGAAACTACAAACAAGCGCAGAGCATCAGCCCCATAAGTTTTTACAATAGCATCTGGATCTACAACATTTTTCTTAGATTTGCTCATTTTTTCCAGACGTCCTACTATGACTTTTTCACCTGTTCCGATAACTTCAAAACTTCCATCATTTTTTTGAATAACTTCATTCGGGAAAAGCCAATCGCCGTTTTCTTTTCTATATGTAACACTACAAACCATTCCTTGAGTAAATAAATTCTTAAATGGTTCACGTATATCTATTAAATTACAATCGGCCAATGCCTTAGTAAAAAACCTTGCATAAAGCAAATGTAAGATGGCATGTTCCACTCCGCCAATATACTGGTCTACATGCATCCAGTGAGCTATATCTTGAGGATTCAAATTGTCTTTAGATTTCGCATCAGAACAAAAGTTCAAGAAATACCAAGAAGAATCAACAAATGTATCCAAAGTATCTGTTTCACGACGTGCTTTTTCTCCACAAATAGGACACTGAATATGTTTCCAAGTAGCATGCTGCTCCAAAGGATTACCTGTACCTGAAAAAACAACATCTTCCGGCAAAGTTAAAGGTAAATCATTTTCGCTTAAAGGAACTATCCCACACTTATCGCAGTAAACAATAGGAATTGGACAACCCCAGTAACGTTGGCGAGACACTCCCCAATCTCTTAACTTAAAGAATATTTTTCTTTGCCCCTTACCTTCTTTTTCAATCGTATTGATTATCGTTTTTCTTGCTTCCTCAACGGTAAGCCCATTCAGGAATTCTGAGTTTATTAAAACCCCATCACCCATATATGGTAAACAAGAATCTTGAACATCTATTACCTTCAAAACAGGTAAATCATATTTTTTTGCGAAATCAAAGTCTCTTTCATCATGTCCAGGACAAGCAAAAATCGCTCCGGTACCGTATCCCGACAGAACAAAATTAGCAATATATACAGGCAACTTTTTGTCCAGAAATGGATGAGCAACTGTAACTCCGGTATCAATTCCTTTTTTCTCTTGTGTATCTAATACCTGTTGAGAAACTGAACCTTTTTTTAATTCATCCAAAAATTTTCTAATATTTTGATTGTCTAAGCTTAACTTCTTTGCCAATGAATGATCCATAGAAATCGCCAAGTAACTTGCTCCGAATAAAGTTTCCGGACGAGTAGAAAAAACTTCCAAGTTATCGCCATTACTACAACTAAAGTTAATAGAGCAGCCTTCTGACTTACCAATCCAGTTTTTTTGCATAGTCTTTACGTTATCAGGCCAACCATCTAATTTATCGATATCTTGAAGAAGTTCTTCTGCATAGTCTGTTATCTTAAAGAACCACTGCGTCAACATTTTCTTTTCGACTAGAGCTCCAGACCTCCAGCCTCGACCATCTATAACTTGCTCATTTGCGAGCACACAGCAATCTACAGGATCCCAATTTACTTCAGATTCTTTTCTATATATCAATCCCTTTTGATATAATTTTAAAAATATCTTTTGTTGAAACCCATAATATTCTTCACTACAAGTGGCTACTTCTCTATCCCAATCATAAGAAAATCCCATAACTTGTAGCTGTTCTTTCATAATCTCGATATTTTTGTATGTCCATTTTTTCGGATGCGATTTTTGCTTCAAGGCAGCATTTTCCGCAGGTAATCCAAAAGCATCCCAACCCACAGGATGTAATACTTCAAAACCTTGAGCAATTTTGCTACGAGCAATAATATCTCCTATTGTATAATTTCTTATATGACCTATATGAACCTTTCCAGAAGGGTACATAAACATCTCGAGAGTATAATATTTTGGTTTAACAGAATTATTTTTTGTCTTAAAAGATTTATTTTCTTGCCAAAATTGTCTCCATTTTTTCTCGATTTCTATAAAATTGTAAGGAGCAATCGTTGAAATATCTAAACTCATAAAATTTACCTTACCACGTGTAATGTTTGAAAGTCGTCGCAAGTCGATATAAATAACTTAAAAAACATTTTACAATAAATACATAACAACAAGATGTTTCAACCGCAACGACTGATATTTATTCTATACAAAAAATAGCATTTAGAAAAGGGTTAATATAATTATTCCTTTTTTAAAATAAAAAATTAACAATATATTAAACTTCTTATCTCATAATTAGTCATCATGAAAGGAATGGAAAAAATGTCGCACAAATTATTATGGAAACCTTCAAAAGAAAGAATCGAAAGCAGTAATGCTATTCGTTTCATTGAATTAGTAAAAAGCATGTATAATTATAAAGGTGAAAGTTTTTATGACCTTTGGAATTGGTCAGTAACGCACCCTAAAGAATTTTGGAATGCTATTTGGGATTTTGGAAATATTATTGGAGAAAAAGGCGAACGCTTATCAAACGGTGCAGAAAAATTTTGGGAACATAGATATTTTCCAGATGCGAAATTAAATTTTGCAGAAAACTTTTTGCAAAGAAAAGACGATGCCCCAGCGATTATATTTTATTGTGAAGATAAAATTAAAAAAACCTATAGCTGGAAGCAGTTATATGAAACTGTCGCACGTCTAGCAGATGCTCTGAAAAAAGCCGGTGTTAAAGAGGGTGATGTTGTTAGTGGATATGTTGCCAACATGCCAGAAACAACTATGGCGGCTTTAGCTACAATTAGTATTGGAGCGATTTGGTCTTCTTGTTCACCTGACTTTGGAGTACCTGGTGCCTTAGACCGTTTCTCACAGGTGCAGCCGAAAATTTTCTTTGCAGTTGACGGATACTATTACAAAGGAAAAACATTTAATAACCTAGAAAAAATTAATAAAGTAGTAGAAAAAGTCACCAGCATTGAAAAAACTATTATTATTCCTCTGGTCAATGCGGGATTACCTCAAAATTGTCGTACAGATGCAATCTTATTTGATGATTTTCTAACTAAAGGAGAAGTTTCATCACTAGAATTTAAAAAGTATCCATTTGACTATCCAATTTATATTCTGTTCACATCGGGCACAACGGGAGTTCCTAAGTGTATAGTCCACGGAGCTGGAGGAACTTTATTGCAACATAAAAAAGAGCAATTAATCCACTGTGATATTAAAAAAGATGATACAGTCTTTTATTTCACAACCTGTAGCTGGATGATGTGGAACTGGACAACATCAATTTTGTCTCAAGGAGCAACTGTTGTACAGTATGAAGGCAATCCTATGTATCCGAAAACAGAGATTCTCTTTGATATCATCGATGAGTGTGGAATAACTTTCTTCGGAACTTCAGCCAAGTATCTTGATACAATTCTGAAATCTAATATTCTTCCAATTAAAACACATAAATTGACCTCGCTAAGAGCCATTGGTTCTACAGGCTCGCCATTAATGGGTGAAGTTTGCGACTTCGTTTATCGAGATATAAAAGAAGATTTACATCTCAACTCTTTCTCTGGAGGAACAGATATAATTTCATCTTTCTGTATGGGTAACCCTATTTCAGAAGTATATTCGGGAGAAATGCAAGGTTTCGGATTGGGAATGAACGTTAAAGTATTTAACGATAAACAGGAAGAAATGCCAGTAGGACAACAAGGCGAGCTCACCTGTGTTACTCCATTTGCTTCGCAACCAATAAAATTCTGGAATGATGAAGGCAATAAGAGACTTATCAAAGCTTACTTTGCAAAGTTCGAAAACTGCTGGTGCCATGGCGATTGGTTGGAAAAAACTGAACACAATGGCGTCTTTATCTCGGGTCGAGCAGACGCTGTACTGAATCCATCAGGAGTTCGAATCGGAACAGCTGAAATTTATTCTCAAGTCCAAAAACTTGATGAAGTTCTAGAATGCTGCGCTGTCGGACAAAAATGGGATAATGACGAAAGAATTGTTCTCTTCGTTGTTCTACGAGATAATCTAAAATTAGATGACGAGCTAAAAGGGAAAATTAAGAAAGTTATTAGAGATAACGCAACACCTCGACATGTTCCAAGTAAAATAATTCAGGTTTCAGGAGTTCCTAAAACAAACAACGGCAAATTAAGTGAAATCGCTGTTAAAAATGTGATACATGGAATCGGAGTAGCTAATAAAGATTCTATCTCTAATCCAGAAGTTCTTGAGGAATTTGAAAATATTCCTGAATTACAATTCTAATGGAATCTAAAAAAAACTAAGTGACTCAAGTTCTCTAATTTGAGTCACTTTTATTATCTTAATTGCTTATTTCATTCATTCGTCAATTAGAGCCTCTTCTTTAAATCACAAAATTATGCTACATATTTCATTATTGAGGCAGTTTAACTAGCTTTATTTGTAATAATTTAATATGAGAAAAAAATATCCCTATAGAGAAGTTAATTTTGTTTTATATGCTATAAAATATTTCATCACATCTAAGGATAAAATTACTATTCTTGGAGCTATTTTCTCTTTTATCCTAATTGTCATTTTTAGCGGGACTTCAGACTATGAATCTATAATTCTTTATCTTGAAAAATTGCAATCTTTATCAGTGCACCGATTAGATAAAACCCAGACAACAAAGGTAACCTACTTCTACATCAACAACCAAAATAGACATCCCTCAAAAAATGAACGCTATCACACTCGTAAAAAATTTAATTTCCAAAGAAAGTATTTAAAACAAGAATGGGAAAGTAAGTATAAGATTA
>CAZEAT010000039.1:0-1105 GCA_964510175.1 uncultured Holosporaceae bacterium | reverse complement strand
ATATAAAGCCTTATATAAATAAATGTTCTAACCTAGATTTCAGAGAAACTCTCTATTTCTCTAGGTAAAGCACTTGCTGCTATATTCCAAATATAAGTAGAATTTTCAAAATTAACTAAAAATAAACAAACAGAGAATACACTGACAGATACTCTTGTCAGACACAATCTATTGCAACACATCGTCCAACGATATAGCAACAAGTCCTATTTTATCTTGTATTGCTCTGCATACGAAACGCTGTTCTCTTATACATTAGAGTCGACTGTTCAGATATAGGTATAATTCCACAACACCTCAAAAAATTGGAAAAAGAAGATCACCATTCATCACTGCATTCCTCGACCTTCGACATTAAAAATATAAAAATCCTTTATCCTTTGGAACCCCATCTTGGAATAGACTTTCTCCCCCAATTCACTTGCAGTCAATACTCCTTTATTGCAATCGTATTTATCGCGTGCTTCAAACAATACATGACTTACCATATCTGTCGCGATTCCCATTCTTCTGAAATTTGGCAATACAGTAATATCCCATACTCCAGCAATATCTGCGTTCAAAAATAAGGCTGCCGTAGAAACCGGACGATTAGCAACATATCCTACAAACAATTTCAGTTGACTATCAGGAGCTAGAATAAAAGGCTTGGAAGTCGAATAAAATAAATCTATTGCCTCACCATTCATCGGTATTAATTCTTTATAAGCTGTTATAAAATCACGCAACGTATGTGAATCAGTAACTTGAAATATCTTTAACGTAGTACAATTACAAGTTGCATGCATCTTCCTTATATCGACAAACATACCTGTCTCAACCTCGCAGTTTCCTATTCTTGATTTTTGAATTATCTCTCTAAATTTTATTCCATTATCTCCAAAACCAACCCACCAAGCAAAAGGCAAATGATTGATGCGAAATATATCATATATCGGTTGTAAATCAGAACAATTCTCTATCACACATGCCACGTTAAACATATCACTAGGAATCCCTGTATTAATTAGCAGAGTTCCCTCTTTATTCGATACTTCCATTTTTAAAAGTCTAGGCAAATATATTAACTTACCAATAATATTTTCATCTAACCGTCTAGAAATTA
>CAZEAT010000038.1:0-7188 GCA_964510175.1 uncultured Holosporaceae bacterium | reverse complement strand
TAAACTGAAGCATATCGGTAAAGACAACAGACTTAATTCCTCCCATTGAAGAGTATAAAATAACAATTGCACTACCAATTATAATTCCTACTGTATATGAAATACCAATAAGCCCATTACACACATATCCAATGGAAGCAACCTGAGTTGCAACAAAACCCAAAGAGAAAAACATGTTAGAAATACCACAAATAAGCTTACCATATTTACCATATAGGCTTTCCATAATTTCTCCGATAGATATTTTATCAGAAAAGTCTTTTATAATTTTAGGTGCAGCTACAAACCCCATAAAAAGGTCATTGCCACATTGAGCAAGAGATACAAGTAGAAATATTATTCCAACACTATAGGCTCTTTCAGTAAATCCAATTAGATCATCTCCTCCTACGGTTGTTGCAAATAGAGTGGAAATAAGAACGGACGTAGGAAATAATCTATTAGAGACAGAAAAATCTTTCATAGTTTTTATACCACGACCGGCAAGAATACCAACAACCAATGTGGCTAATACATAAAACCCAACAATACACAAATCTATCATAAGATTATTCTCCCTTTAATATTCTTCTACCTTCTACAAAATATAAATTACAAAAATTAAAAAAGAAATACAACAAAAAAAATGCTAGGCCTAATAAGACCTAGCGAGATAGTGAGATATACAAAGAAAGAAATGAAAATCCACTCGAAAAGTGGACTCTCAGTTATACAGTGCCGGGAACACCCGACAAAGCATCAAACTCATGAGGGGAACTTGATGCCGCATCGCTCGATTGCGAATCTATATCTTTTATAGTGTATCCTCTGCCCCAGATAGTCTCGATATAACACTCTCCACCTAAAGCGTCCATGAGCTTCTTTCTCAATTTGCAGATGAACACATCTATTATCTTTAACTCAGGTTCGTCCATGCCACCATATAGATGGTTTAAGAACATATCTTTGGTTAATGTTGCTCCTTTTCTTAGGCACAGAAGTTCTAGTATAGAATATTCTTTGCCCGTCAGATGGAGGACATTCCCGTCGATTTCCACGCGACGACTCTGAAGGTTAACTGTCATTCTGCCGATTCTTATCACTGATTCGGCATGGCCTTTCGACCTTCTTATAACTGCCTGGATTCTTGATACCAATTCTTTACCTTCAAAAGGCTTGGTAATATAGTCATCAGCGCCTATGTCTAAACACGTCACTTTGTCATTGCATTCAGATAGACCTGATAATACAATCACAGGAGTCATTACATTCGCGGCTCTTAATTTTTTTATTACTTCGGTTCCGTCAATATCAGGAAGCATTAAGTCTAAAATGATACCATCATAATCATAAATCTTTCCTACTTCGAGTCCGTATTGCCCGAAACTTGTAGAGTCTACAACTACACCTTCTTTCTTCAATAAAGATTCAATTCCTTTAGCGGTTAGTGTATCATCTTCTATTAATAATAATCGCACATTTACCTCCTAATACTACCAAAACTAACTTACATATTAGCCTCGATATGTATCGTATTTGTAATTTACTAAAATTTTATTAATATTTTAAGTACTTTTTTTGATTTTTATGAATTTTTTTATTTTTATAACTAAAATATTAACATAAAAATTACATAAATCTAATAAAATCAATGCGTTAACCTAAATTAATTTTTCATTTTAATTTTAATAAATCCGATAAAATAATTTATTATTTATATAAATTAATATATTCCAAAAACTTGTTGAGCTTCTGTAGAAGGAGTTTTTAATGTATCTTTAGTTTTGGTCGTGAGGTTTTCTAATGGGTTTTCGAAGATATCTTCATTGATTTCTTCATTTTCCTTGAACGCTTCTATAATGGTAGTTTCACCTTTTGGGTTTCCTCCGGTTTTTAGATCTATTCGGCGAAGTTTAATTCCATGGGGAACTTTAAATGGCTTTGGAGAAAAATATTTTTTCGCTTTTTTCATAAAATCAATAAATATAGGCAGAGCTGTCGTTGTTCCGCTGGCATTCTTTCCTAAGGATTTTGTGTGGTCATCGAATCCAACAAAAACACCAATTGCTATATCTGGAGTGTATCCGATAAACCATGTGTCTCGACTATCATTGCTAGTACCGGTTTTACCGGCCATTGGAAAATTTAAAAAAGCAGCTGGAGCTCCAGAACCTCTTTGAATAACCCCTTCTAATAGTGATGTTAGCTGATAGATACTTTGTTCGTTTATTATTTGCGAACGTATATCATTTAGCTGAGGAGGGTTTTCGTTATTATCTTCTGTCTCTGTTATTCTGTTATCACTTTTATATATTACTTTACCATTCTTATCGCAGATATAATCAATCATGAAAGGTTCTATTCTTTTTCCTCCGTTTGCGAACATTGCATAGGCTGTTACTAATTTTAATAAAGTGGTTTCACCGGCACCTAAGGCATAGGAAAAATATTTAGGCATTTCGCGAAATAATCCAAAATTTTCAGCAATTGTTGCAATTTTTTTCATACCAACTTCTTTTGCAATACGAATAGTTGCAGTATTTACAGATTTCTCAATAGCTTGACGAAAGGTTATTTTATCAAGAACTGCGTCACGGTAATTACGGGGTTTCCAAATTCCGAGAGCAGGACCTAGATCAATTTCTACGGGACTGGCATCTATAATAGAATTGGGAGCAAATCCATTTTCTAATCCAGCAAGATATACAAAAGGTTTAAAAGCAGAACCTACTTGTCTTTTAGCTTGAGTAGCTCTATTAAATTCACTTTGCGCAAAAGAATATCCTCCTTGCATTGCTAGTATGCGTCCATTATGAACATCTATGACGACAATAGCTCCTTGAACTTTAGGCAGTTGTCTTAAACGATATTCGTTCTGTTCTTGTTCTGTTAGAACAATATCTCCTGAACGTAAGTTTTTTGCCCATTTTACATCAGACATTTTTAAATGAGACGCTGTACCGTTCTCTAATAGAATTTTCCCTTTAGCATTGAGTATCAAACCTTTGTGGAATTTTTCTGCTCCTTTCGGCATTTGAACTTTTTGAAGAGTTTTTGTTAAGTCATTTTTATTAGAACTTATTTCAATATGAGAAATAGGTCCCCGCCATCCAAATCCTCTGTCAATGTTTTCAAGATTTTTTTTAAGAGCGTAGTATGCGCATTTTTGCAATTTACTATCAAGAGTCGCTCTTATTACTAATCCTTCTTCATTAACTTTTTCCAAAGGATATTTTGTTTTTAAATCTTTTCGTACTTCTTCTGAAAAATATTCTGCTAAGTACTCCTCTACTTTTGAAGGAGCCAGAATTATTGGTGTTTTGCTGGCTTCGCTGTATTCTTTATCGGAAATATATCCATCCTCTAGCATTCGAGTCAAAGCCCAGTTGCGTCTTTCGATAGCTCGCTTTTGATTTTTTACAGGATGATAATTGTTAGCGCCTTTGGCTAATATGGCTAAATAAGCACATTCAGCGATAGTTAATTCGTTCACTGTTTTATCGAAATAAGTTTTCGCTGCTGCAGCTACTCCATATGAACCTAAGCCTAGATAAATCTGATTTAAATAAAGCTCCAATATTTCTTTTTTGCTAAGAACATTTTCTATACGATAGGCTAGAATAGCTTCTTTTACTTTTCTTATATATGATACCTGGTTGGTTTTTATTAGGAAAATTCGTGCAACTTGTTGAGTAATAGTAGATGCTCCCTGTGGACGCTTCCCTGTTCCTAAATTTTTTAGATTATGAAAAAAAGAACGAGATATTCCAAGTAAATCTATTCCTATATGATGATAGAAATGCTTATCTTCTACCGCTATAAAAGCATTGACCAGTTTTTCGGGAACCATATCAATAGGAACAAAATATCTTTTTTCATTTGAAAATTCGCAAAGTTTTTCTCCATCTTGCAGAAATACTCGGGTAGAGGTTAAGGGTTGATAGTGTTTTAAAAAAGTGTGATTAGGTAAGTCATTACTAAAAAAATATAGTACTGAAAATACACAAATTCCTCCAATTCCTACTATGGCCGAAATGGTGCAAATTATATATAGCAATAGATTTTTGAAAAATTTAAAAATTTTTGTAAAAATTCCTATAGAGCTTTTTTTTTCAAAACTACTTTTGAAATGAGTCTGGGTTGGAGTGTAATCTTCATTACGAGAAAGAAGCATAGCCTTTTTATAGATATCTTCATCTTTTTCCATTTTTATCCATTCCAAAAAACTTATCCAGAGCGTACACCATAGCATAAATAATTTTTTCACGGAATAATTTTGATAGTAAAAGCTTGCTATCTAGTTCATTAGAGATGCATCCGAGTTCAATAAGTACAGAAGGAATATTGTTTTTCAAAATTTTTAAATCACCATTGCGGCAGGTTTTATTCTTAATTCTACAAGAGGCAGGGACATAACCAGTTAAATATTTTGCAAAAAGACGAGATTTACTTAGATTTGATTTATATAATTTCTGATCTTCAAAAGTCGTAACATTATAATCCGGAAGAGTGTAAATAGACATTCCTCTTAAAGATTTATCGGAATTGTAATCAGTATGGAGAGATATTAAAAATGAGCCTTTTGCTTCATTGCTTATAGCTAATCTTTCGTCAAGAGAAACTGCTTTGTCTTTATCACGTGTAAGTACTACTTTGTAGCGATTTGTTCTTAGTAGGGCATTTCTCATTTCAATAGCAGTTACCAAAGTGATATTTTTTTCAACTTGCCGGCCTGAAAATGAAAGAGTTCCAGGGTCTTTTCCTCCATGGCCTGCATCGATAATAATTGTCGGTTTTTGAATAACATAGAAGTTTATTGTAATAGAATTTTTTGTATAGCTTTTTTTTGTAAATATTACACTCTCATTTAACGCCATGATGAATATTAAAGAGGAATTTCCAAATTCTTCAAAAAAATATCCTTTTATGATCCCTTTGTTACCATGTTCAATTTTGGGATTTATAATGGGCTTTTGAAAAGATAAAAATATTTTTAAGCCAGTAGATAGAGTATGAATACGCGGTATAAAATTATATCCATTCACAAAATTGATATTTAAGGTAAAGTTATTTCCTTCGTTTGTTAATGATACTTTTTTTATAGGAGATGAGCCTGTATAGCTGCATGAGATATTAGAAAACAAGACTAAATTCAAAATTAATAGTAAAAATTTGAATTTCTGTCGTAACATTTTAAAATTTCTCCTGCAGGCGAATTATATCACAAAGTTCAATTTTATATATAAGTAAAAAATTTTTGATAATTATTTCACTTTCCGAAAGAAAAATTTAACTTCTGTCTGGTATTTATATAAAAATGATATGGTGTGGAGTACGAAATGAGAAAAGTATTAATATTAGCTGCAATGTGGTGTTTGTATGCTGGTGTCGATGATTTATCAGTTGTTTGGGCTGAAGACGATGGGCAATATTTAGCAGCAAGTCAACAAATTCAAAGTTTAGATATCGTATCTCCCGGCAAATCTTTGGCTATCAAGAAGTCTAAAAAAAAGAAAAATCGAAAAAAGACCAGAAAATATAAGGCTCAAATTCAAGAACAGGAAGTATACACTGGCAATCCAGAACTTAACATAAGTGAAGATAGTTCGAGTTTCAAACAGAAAAAAAGGCGTAAGGCAAGAAGAAAAAATAATAGCGAGAAGGTAAGCGACGATACGGATAAACAGCAGATTTTAGATGAGGGTTATGCTAGTTCAGGAGATAAGAAAAAAAGAAGTCGTCAGTCTAAAAAAAATAGGCGAAATGGCAATGAAGCCACGATGATTGATGTTGGACAGCAACAGTTTGCAGCAGGAAATTATCCGGAGCAAGTTAGTAAGAAATCCATGAAGAAAAAAAGTCGCAAAACAAAAAAAAATCAGAGAAAAAATAGGAAAGATGGAGGCTTACAACAATCTAGAGAGATTGTTACTCCGATAGAGCAGCCGCAAAGAGATAATTCCTGGATGGATGAAGTTGCTTTAACAAACCATGGAATGGATCAGGCAGATTTAGTTGCTATTAATGAACCGGTTATTGATACGACAATGAAAGCATCCAGTGTTAAAGTAGAGAAAGCCGAAAATTTTGGAGAAAATTTAATGGCACAGAAAATAACTATTCCAGCTCAAGATAAAATTGAGACAAAAGTAGAAATTTCTCAAGCTCCGAAATTATTGGCTGAGAATATGGAGATTCCAGTTGTTTCTACAGTTGATGCGCAGGTAGATGTTCCTAAATCTCAAGAATTATTAGCGAAGAGCATTGAAGTACCAGTTATTCCGGAAGTTGAGAGTCCAAAAGTACAAAAGGACTTAGTATTGTCAATAAAAGCTCCAAAGCACATAGCGATGACGAAAATTGATTTTAGAAAAGAGTTAGAGCATTACCGTAAAATTTATGGGGCGATAGGATTCGAAAAAGATAATAAAAAAGTTTAATTATTAGAAATAAATTAACTCTTATCTGATATATGTGTAAAAAATGAGATGAAAAGGAAGTATAAAATGAAAAAAATTATAGGATTATCACTCTTTAGTTTAGTTTTGACGAATGCTGATTTTGCAAGCGGTGTGAATGAGTTAGTACCTGTTCAAAGAGCTTCAGCATTAGAGACAACTGCTTCAAAAACAACTTTAACTAGTCAACCGACAAATTTGTTTGAAGCATTACAAAGATTTTTGATGGCGATGCGGCAGGAATATAGAAAGGATCTTGAACAGATAAAGTTGGAGATAGAAGAGCTTAAAGCTCAGAGGGACGAAACGAAACAGCTTGTAGCTCAAGAGAGGCGCGAAGGCGAGGAAGCAATTGTAGATTTGCAGCGGACATTAAGAGAATCAGCTGAAAATACAATGCCATCTGTAAATTTATCTCCAGAAATTCAGCAACAGGTAGAAAATGAAGAAAATACGCCTAATACTTCAGCTGAAGCTGCAGATGATGAAGGAAAAGAAGAACCAGCAGCAGTAGCGCCACAATCTGAAGAAGAGGTTGAGAATTTATCAGCTGAAAAAGTAGATACAGAGGTCTCTGCGTTACCTTCGGAAACTGGGCCTATGCCAGATATCGATACTGCGGTTAAAGAATTAAGGACACAAGTTGTCGATATCAATAAGCAAGCGGCGGCATTGTTAAAGCAGGTTTCGGGACTAAGTTCTAATAAAAGTACTGTTGCAGAGGAAGCAGCAAAAATTCAAAGTTTAGTCG
>CAZEAT010000037.1:4640-7202 GCA_964510175.1 uncultured Holosporaceae bacterium | reverse complement strand
GCAATAGTATAAACATAATATAAGCAAGAAGCATTTCCATTTTCTAGCCCCTTTACGTAGAAAACCGATACTTGAGGGCAATGACCAAATTCAAATCCCCCATTTCGCATATACATCGACGTTCCCGGATATACTGTAAGAAAAGCAGCTTTCATAGCATTTCTTATATCTACGAATTTTATTGTTTTATCTTCTCTATTTTGTGAAATATTTTGAATTATACTTGCCATTTGCTGAGCAACAAACTCCATTTTTGAATAATATCTTTTATATCGATTAAGGTCATAAATGTAATAAACCAAAACTATCAAAACAGGTAAGCAGAAAGCAAATTCTATTAATATCGCGCCTTTTGAGAAGAATTTTTGTCTAAATAAAAACTTTTGTTTGGTTATTTTAGAAGATAACCCTATGATTTTTAATGAAATATTTATAGTCTTTTGACAAAGAGACTTACCCCTCCCGTCAAATTTTAGTATTTTTACAAGCTTCGATTTAATATCTTTCACAGATTTTTCCCTAATTTTTGCTACTCAAACTTTTACATGAATTAGTTAATTTAAAATTAATATTTTCTAAAAAAAAAGCCTCCCGAAGGAGGCCATTATTATTTAAAATAAGATAAGTTTATTTTGCTTCTTCAGCTTTCTTCGAAGTAATATTCAAAAATTCGATATTTAAACCGTGTACAGCGAAGAACCAAACGGCCATAATTACTATGAAGATAATAGCAATAACCGGAGCAATTTCTGCTAATTTCGAACCAATGAAAATGACATTCAACAATACGAAATTAATAAATGCACCTCCAGATTTTCCAGCTCTACCTCCAATGACGTCGACCGCAGCTTTACCTTTAGATTTCAATTCATCATCCAACGGAATATAACTCATTTCCTTTGTGGAATCGAATAGAGAGTATTTAACACCCTTTGCCAATACGTTTTGAGCAAGTCCAACATAGGCAATTAATTCTAATATACTTAATGAGCAACAAGCCCCGACTGTAGGATTTAATGTATCTTTGAAAATTATACATCCGAAGAAAATCAAACCTGTGACGAATACCATTAACGGAGTCATCATAGCTGCAGTAAACCATGAGCAACGACGCAAAATATTAGCACCAACTAACATAAAGAATATAGTTGCAGCGCCTGTCCAAATTTGCAATCCTCCCATAAATCCGCTGAATTGAGCAGGTGTAGGACATAGAATCTTTACTTGGTCTTTCCACATAACTTCTACCAAGTTAATGCTGATACCATAGCAAATAACCAAGAGAGCAATATATCCTAAATATTTAGATGTCATAATGTATTTTAGACTTTCTCCGAGGCTCAATTTGACTTTTTTCTTAGGCTTTTTAATTTCATCTGGATTAAAATAGCGTGGGTCTGTTAAAACGTAATTATTCAACCAATAGTAAATGCCAATGATTAGTACACATATTGCAACAGCTATGCCACTGACCAAGCTAACATTTTTTACAGCTTTCAAAACACCTCCGGATACAATCAAAGCTCCATTTGCAACGAATCCAAACATTGCATAGAATCTCTTAGATTGCTTTAAAGAAGTCACGTCATTGGCAAATCTCCAGAACATCAAGCTTATCATTGCGCTGCCCCAAAGCTCTGCCATTACATAAAATGAAGAAAAAACCCAACCTTGTATTGGAACTAATAAACTCTTAACAAATGCACTGCTGACATTGCTTGTTAAATCCGGTGTTAATAAGTCAAAGCAAGGATACAAAATCACAGCAAACAATGAAAAATAAACTAAGAAAAAGGATACTACTATATAAAACACTCCGTTCTTAGAAAAAATATTAGACAACTTAGAATAAGCTAACATAAACAACACTGCCGCTGGCAATACAAACCATAATTTTAAAGTTGGAATAGCTTCCGCTCCCATATTTGTGACGACTAGGGAATCTTTAGTCCCTCTCAGTACACTGTAGTTAAACAATATACCCATCATCATTAAAGCCATAGGAAGAAACTTTTTCAATTCTGTAGAATGAATAGGCCAAAATATCGACCTCCAACCTGTAAATTCCTTTGACTCTATTTTTTTATCATCAGACATTACTTTCTCCGTTAATAATGAAACGGCTGGAAATATAACATATACCAGCCAATTATTGCAATAATTATTTTTTTAAATATCCACTTAGGCACATTTGTTTACCACATTTAAGTTTCAACAAAATCTATAGCGCCATGTATAAAGTCATAGTATAATGTTATCCAGGAAATTAACATAATGAAATGTGATGAAAAAATTATTTGGGACAGATGGAATTAGAGGAGTAGCTAATACATACCCTCTTACTATAGATACGTGCTTAAAATTAGGCAAAGCTTTGTATACAAAATTCTTACACAATTGTAAAAATCCAGTTATTCTAATTGGTAAAGATACTCGAATATCAGGTAATATTTTCGAATACACTTTGGCCTCTGTATTTGCTTCTTTAGGAGTCGAAGTAAAGTTATTAGGAGTTATTCCTACTCCAGCGGTTTCAATCCTTACAAAAAAATGGAATGCCAA
>CAZEAT010000037.1:0-4540 GCA_964510175.1 uncultured Holosporaceae bacterium | reverse complement strand
GTGATAGACTCTGCCAATGGAGCGTTAAGTGAAATTGCACCGAAAGTCTTTAAACAACTAGGATTCAATGTTATTACTTTAGCAAATACTCCAAATGGAATAAATATAAATGAAAATTGTGGAGTTACTCATTCAGAACATATTAAAAAAGCCGTGATACAATATTCTGCAGATTTAGGAATAGCCTTTGACGGAGACGGAGACCGAGTACTGCTTTGCGATGAAAAAGGCCAACTTTTAGATGGTGATGAAATCCTAGCTATTTTATCTATAGAAAATGAATCAAAAGAAATTGTATCAACAATTATGTCAAATTTTGGTTTTGAGCAATACCTGAAAGAACGAAACATTAAACTTATTAGAACAGATGTTGGCGATAAACATGTTTCTGAATATATGTGCCAAAGTAATGCAGTAATCGGCGGAGAGCCTTCTGGACATATAATAATAAAATCACATGCTCCTACCGGAGATGGCCTCTTTTCAGGATTAAAGGTTATTGAATCTGTATTAAAAAAAAGAGAAAAATTCAGTCAGCAGCATTTATTTATCCCCTGCCCTGTCGTACAAAAAAACATAAGAGTTAAAGACAAATCCGTTATTAAAAATCAAAAAGTCCAACAAATTATTCAAGCATATCAAAATCAATTAACAGATACAGGAAGATTAATTGTAAGACCTTCAGGAACTGAGCCGTTAATAAGAATATCCGCTGAAGGAAACAATCTAATTTTGCTTAATAATATAGTAGCGGATATAGAGGAAGTTATAGAACAATGCTAGTCACTATTTTATTTATGACAATTTGTTTTCTGATTCTTAGACTAAGACAAATGAGTCGACGCATAGTGAAGCTCGTAGACATCAGTTCAAAATATCAAGAATTATTATTGGAATATGCCCGAATACAAGAAAAATGTAATTTATTAGATGATAAAAGTCATAAATACGATAGCTTACAATTTGATTACAAAGAATTGGAAAAAGAAAATTGCTCTCTAAAGATTCATCTTGAACAAGAAAGAAAAAATTTAGCTGAAAAAATCAATTTATTAGAGCGCGCTGAAGAGAAATTTCGAGATACTTTTAAAGCTCTTAGTTCCGAAGCTTTATCTAATAACAATCAATCTTTTCTTGATTTGGCAAAAGCAGTTTTCGCTCAAATTCAAGAACAAACAAAAGCCGATTTAAATCTAAATAATAAATTTGTAGGAGACTTGATTAATCCTATAAAATCGGCTTTAACCGAAGTAGGAACGCAATTAGGAGAATTGGAGAAGTCTCGAATAGGAGCCTATGAAGCTCTTAAACAACAGGTAGGAGATTTAATTAATTCACAAAATTCTCTCAAAGCAGAAACAAACAATTTAGTTTCAGCATTAAAAGCACCTTCATCTCGAGGAAGATGGGGAGAAATGCAACTTAGAAGAGTATTGGAATTATCCGGCATGGTTGAACATTGTGACTTCCAAGAACAAGTATTTTCCGTCAACTGCGATAAAATTATTCGTCCTGATATGATAATTTATTATCCAGGAGATAAAAAAATCGTCGTGGATGCTAAAGTTCCTCTAGATTCTTATTTAAAAGCACAGGAAACCAACGATCCAGAAAAGAAAAAGAGTTTGTTAAATGACCATGCTAAACAAATAAAAAATCATGTTATTAGTCTTTCAAAAAAAGAATATTGGGCTCAATTTCAACCAAGTCCTGAATTTGTAATAATGTTCTTACCAGGTGAAATCTTTTTTTCTGCAGCGATGGAGCAAGACCCTTCTCTAATTGAATTTGCAATGAGAGAAAAAATTGTTATTTCCACTCCAACCATACTTTTAGCTCTTCTACATACAATCGCCTGGGGTTGGAGACAAGAAAATCTATCAGAAAACGCAAAGCACATCGAAAAACTCGGTCAAGAGCTTTACAAAAGATTAAACGATATGACAGAACATTTTAGAGGACTGGGAAGAAGCATTACTGCAGCAGTAACAAATTATAATCAAGTAGTCGCCAGTTTAGAAAGTCGTGTCTTAGTAAGTGCGCGTAAATTCCGAGAATTAAATAGCAATGATAAAAATATCCTTGAACTTAATAGCGTCGAAGAAACTACTCGTCAGCTAAAGAATGAATAATTTATTTTATTTCTTCAATTTGTTTAGGCCTAATATTTTTGGGCCCCATTGACGGCTCATCGATTTCAATTGTTCTGACTTCACTTTCATCGTGAAACCTTACTAAATTAATATGAAGCAAACCATTTATAAACTCGGCATTTTTTACTTCAACACCGTCTGCCAAAATGAAGGTTTTAACGAACTGTCGTGTAGCAATTCCTCTATAGATAAAAATGGAATCAGGATTATTGGTTTGTTTTCCTTTAATTGTTAATTGGTTATTTTCCAAAGAAATATTTATATCTCGTCTTTGAAAACCCGCCAATGCCAATGTAATCCGAAAACCATATTCTCCAATTTGCTCAATATTATATGGAGGATAGCTATCTTGAGCTTTAGACATAGAATCAACTAAACGTTCAAAGCGATCGAAGCCCAAAAACAAAGGACTACTAAACAAAGATGATAACCTATCCATATTAAAATCTCCTACACTTCAAAATGATTATATTATAAAAGGTAATAAATGCAAATTTATCGCTTTAATTTCAATATATTTTGTTTTATTCTCAAAGAAAATAAGGTTAATTTATGAAGTGTACTATTTGCAAAAAAGAATTTAGCAATGAAGAATTTGCTCCTTTTTGTTCTTTGAGATGCAAAAACATAGATTTAGCTCATTGGTTTAATGGAGATTATGCAATTCCAGAAAAAAAGGCTGGACAAGGCTCCGAATTTGAGTTATATGAAGATGTAGATTGCCCAGATAGCTCAGTCGGTAGAGCAGAGGACTGAAAATCCTCGTGTCGCTGGTTCGATTCCGGCTCTGGGCACCATGGATTCTATTTGCCATAATAAATGATTAGTTAGTGAAAAAGAGAAAAAATGCGTTTAAGTGAAATAAAAGAAAAATCTCCAACGGAATTACTTACATTTGCCGACAGTTTAGAATTGGAAAATGCGGCAGCTTTAAAAAGGCAAGATTTAGTATTTGCTATTCTAAAAAAACTCTCAGAAAACGAAACGGAAATTGAAGCAGATGGAGTTTTAGAAGTTTTACAGGACGGTTTTGGTTTTCTCCGCTCAGCTGAGACCAATTACATGTCCGGTTCCGATGATTTATATATTTCGCCCTCTCAAATTCGAAAAAATAATCTTAAAACAGGAGATACTTTATGTGGCACCATTCGGGCGCCTAAAGACGGTGAAAGATATTTTGCTATGACAAAAATCAATACCGTCAATGGAGATCCAATAGATTTTGTCAAACACAGAGTCAATTTTGATGATTTAACGCCTTTATATCCTGAGAACAAATTACCTCTTGAAATTATAGATGGAAATAAAGATTTAACTACTCGAGTTATTGAATTAATTTCTCCACTAGGAAAAGGTCAACGAGCTTTAATTGTAGCTCCTCCTCGCACAGGAAAAACTGTAATGCTACAAAATATCGCTCATGCCATTACAACTAATTCTCCTGAGACTTATTTGATTGTTTTGTTAATTGATGAACGTCCTGAAGAAGTGACCGATATGACCCGTTCTGTTAAAGGTGAAGTAGTAAGTTCAACATTCGACGAAGTTCCGACTCGGCATGTTCAAGTAGCTGAAATGGTAATTGAAAAGGCTAAAAGATTAGTTGAGCACAAAAAGGATGTTGTTATTCTTCTTGATTCCATTACTAGATTAGCAAGAGCGTACAATACAACCTGTCCATCTTCGGGAAAAGTTTTAACAGGAGGAGTAGATGCTAATGCATTACAACGGCCAAAGAGAATTTTCGGAGCAGCTCGAAATGTAGAAGAAGGAGGTTCTTTAACAATCATTGGGACAGCTTTGGTGGAAACAGGTTCTCGTATGGATGATGTTATCTTTGAAGAGTTCAAAGGAACAGGTAACGCAGAAATTGTATTAGATAGAAAATTAGCAGATAAAAGAACCTTCCCTGCTATTGATATTACAAAGTCTGGAACCCGTAAGGAAGAGCTTTTGGTCGACAAAGGTACATTGTCAAAAATGTGGATTCTTCGTCGCGTATTAATGCCGATGGGAAGCAGCGACGGCATGGAATTTCTTGTCGATAAATTAAAACAAACAAAAAACAACGATGAGTTTTTTGTCACAATGAATCAATAATAAAAATCTCATGCTAAAAAACATAATACCCATTTTATTATTGGTAATATCTAATGTTTTTATGACTTTTGCTTGGTATGGGCATTTGAGATATAAGTCAGCTAATTTATGGATGGTCATTGTAACCAGCTGGGGAATTGCATTTTTTGAATATTGTTTCCAAGTTCCTGCTAATCGCATAGGGCACGAAATTTACAATACTACACAGCTTAAAACAATCCAGGAAATTATCACTCTAATCGTATTTAGCTTTTTTTCTGTATTTTATCTTAAAGAAGAATTCAAAT
>CAZEAT010000036.1:0-7227 GCA_964510175.1 uncultured Holosporaceae bacterium | reverse complement strand
GGATGCGAAAAATTTTTGGGATTCTATGATAAAGGCTATAGAAAAAGAATTAAAAAATGGCGGTAGATTAGTAATTCCTGGATTTGGTACTTTTTCTGTATCTCAAAGGCCAGAAAGGAAAGCAAGAAATTTTAAAACTGGAAAAATGATAAAAGTTCCAGCTTCAAAATATGTAAAATTTAGAGTTGGAAAGACCTTAAAAGAATCCGTTAAATAAAGATTACAAAATTAATCAATTCTCATAAAAGCAGAGGAGTAATTTCCACTTTTATATAAAAAGTTACGTCAATTTATTTAGACGTGACTTAATAATTTAGAAATTATCCTTCTGAGGAATTTTCTTCTTGAGTAGAAGGCTCGTCAGATTGTTCTTCTGTAGTTTCGACAGAAGCAGTTTCAGAATCACTTTGAGCTGCTGTAGATTCATCTGTTCCAGCAATAGGTGGAGTTATCTCATCAGTCTTTTTCTCTTCATTCTGAGAAACTGGGATTTCAGCAGTTGTTTCAGATTGATTAGATGTCATAGTTTCCAATGCTGTATCCGGAGATACTTCCTCGGCTTTTTTTTCTTCATTTTGAGAAGATGGGACTTCATCAGTTTCGACAATTGTTTCAGATTCATTAGATGCTATAGTTTCCGGTTTTGCGTCTGGAGATACTTTATCCTGTACTTGTTCAGTCGTCATTTCTGTTACTGGAGGATTTTCTGAGGTTTCCCATGTTACTTTATCACCCTCATTTGCGGGTATAACTGCTTGTTCTTCTGATTTAATAGTAGAAGTTTCAATTGAACGAACAGTTTCGATAGGAACAGCACTATCTGATTTTGATACTTCAGCTTTCTTTTCTGCTGTCTCAACATCATTTTTGACATTAATAGCTTCTTGTGTTTTATCTATATTCTTAACATCTTCTTGTTTTTCAAGCTTCATTGATTCATTCTGTTTGGCATTTGTACTTGAATCATCACATGCAGTTAGCGTTAATAATGTAGCGAAGCTAACTGTTAATAAAGGATTTTTATTCATGAATTTCCTCCTTAATTCTATTTCATTTAATTATATCATAGTTAATTTTCTATTAATTTCCATAAAAAACAGTATGCTGGATTAAATTTTAATAATTCATTATATTTTTTGTGCTATATTAAAAGAACATAAGTTAAAGAGGTAAAAGTGAAAAGCCATATATCAGGATTCCCTGAATTCCTTCCAAATGAACAGATTGTTTTTAACAAAATTGTAAGAACTGTTACTGACCATTTTGAATCTTATGGTTTTGTACCAATGGATACAGTTGCGGTGGAACGTGTAGAAACTCTGCTTTCTAAAGGTAATGATAATGAAATTTATGGACTATATCGTCTCGCTGATGCTAACTCTAAAAAAGATTTGGGATTGCGTTTTGACCTTACGGTGCCTCTCGCTCGTTATGTTTCTCAAAATAGTGCGGATTTGGGTTTTCCTTTTAAAAGATATCAAGTTTCTCCCGTCTGGAGAGGAGAACGCCCTCAATATTGCCGTTATAGACAGTTTTATCAATGTGATATCGATATTATCGGAGATGGGAATCTATCCATATACCACGATGCAGAAATTATTTCCTTAATTACTGCCGTGTTGACCGATTTACATATTCCAGAATTTCATACTTACTTAAATCATAGAAAAATATTAACAGGTTTCTTCTCGCATTTGGTAAAAGAGCAAAACCTTGTTAGTACTTTACGTTTAGTAGATAAAATCGATAAAATATCTCTAGAAGAGTTTCAAGCTGAGATGCAAAAACTCTTAATTAATCCTAAGGATATTACCAAGATAAATAGTTTCTTTGAAATTTCTCATAGTGCTAAGTTAGAAAATACTATGGAATGGCTACGTTCTTTGAGTTTGGGTAATGAATTTCATATGGGGGTGCAAGAACTTGATTCAATAGTAAGGATTTTGAAAAAATTGGGATTGGATGACAAACAAATCAGAATAAAACCTCAATTAGCTCGAGGACTTACTTATTATACAGGAATAGTTTTTGAAACTAGCTTTGATAATATCTCCGATGTGGGCAGCATCTCTGGCGGTGGCCGATACGATGATTTAACTTTAACTTTAGGAAATGAAAAAAAATATCCTGGAGTAGGAGCTACCATAGGAATATCAAGATTGATACCGAAACTAATAGAACATGGTGTTCTTGACGCTTCAAAGAAGTCAACAGCAGATTTGTTAGTAACTGTACAGGATAAAAGTATCGTTTCAAGTTATATGAAATTAGCGAATAAATTCCGTGCTCTTGGAATAAAAACAGAAGTATATTTGCAAGAAAAACCATTGGGAACTCAATTATCTTATGCCAACCGCAAGGGCATTCCTTATGTTGTAATAGCCAATGAAATGGAAATGTTGGAAGGAACGGCAATACTACGTAACCTAAAAGAGAAAAAACAGCAGATAATTCGTACTGGGTTTATTAAAGCCGATGTAAGAGATATAATTTTAGGAACAAAGTAGAACATCTTAGTCAAAAACTTCCTCGGATATAATTATATTCTCTTTGTAGAAAAGTTTTTAAGAGGTAGTTTTTGTAAAATTTTAGACTAAATTTGGACTGAGAAATATTATGTTTATAATTCTTGTTTACTTTTAGTTAAGACTTTATTGTTAAAATGATAATAGATCGATTTTTCGGGCTGGATTTTTTGAAAGCATAGAAAAAATTCAACGAGTGTAGAAAATATCGGGATTTAAATTAGTAAAAAAAAATTAATTTAAGTTCTGGTAGTGCTCAGAGAAAAGATTTTGTCTGGTTATATTTAGTAGTATATGTGATATTGTGATGAAAGAGTAAGGTTATACATACTAATTTTGTGGAGACACACCATGAAATAAGAGTTGTTATCCAGTTCTGGAGTTACAATAGTGTATGATTGAAAGTAAATTTTTGGTTATGTGACAGTATCATCAGACGCACGGGTTATATTTTCACAAATCAAATTTTTAATTTTAGGATTACTTAGCACATTCAATATAACCAGTACAAAATTCTTTTCTTTCTCGCTCGGTTTTCAATTAAAAAAGCCCTTTTATAACTATTCATCAAAGAACTCCTCATCTAATTTTTTTATCTCTATTTTTACCTTTACTTGAATCCCAATATTATACTTTATCATTAATCGAGTTAACTCTTGGCCATCAATGAGTCTAAGAACTTTCCCTTGAATAGATGCCGCTTTTTTCTTAGCTCTTTCATCAAAAAAACTTGTGGTAATAAAAACACCACGACGAACTGGTGAACATCCTAAAGCGCCCGCAAAATTTTGTATTTCTTTCTCGTTAACTTTGTTTTCTGAATATCTTTTTGCTTGAAGATAAATCTTTTCTAGCCCTAGTTCATCCTCATCAATAATTCCATCTATACCTCCATCATGACTAAGCTTAGTCATTGCGCCTACGCCATAATTCATTTTTTCCATTAATCTTAAAACTATTCTCTCGAAGTGAACAGGGTCTACTTTCTTTAATCTTGCTAACAACTCTTGTTGCAAGCTTTCCATGTATAAAGTTTGCGCTTTTTCAATTAATTCTTCAGGAGTTTTTAGCTCTTCAGAACTATTGGATTTGAATTTTGACATGTTCAAGCAATCTGTTTTCAAATTCTTTAAAAATTTCACATTTATTTTATCCGGATTGCTATCTAAAACATTGATTCCAGCAGACGTAATTTTAATATATCCCTGAGTTGGAGACTCTACTAATCCATAGTTTTTTAGATATAAACGAGCCCAACTTACTCTATTATATAATCCTTTGATTTTGGCTAGGTAGCCATTCTTTTCTCTCTTTTTCGCTTAGCTTAAATTCATTAGATAAAATCTCTACTGTATCTGCAAGTTTTATCGCTTCTCTGCTTTTTAGTAACTTTAATAGCGGTAACATTAAAGTTTGAAAATCAGGTATGGCCATTTTTTTCATCTCCTTCAATAAATTTTAGTTCTTTAGTAATTCTGCGCTTTGAATAATTAAAGAAAATTCTTTCAGTTTTAAACTAGCTCCTCCGATAAGTACTCCATCAAGCGAAGGAATATTCAAAATATCTTTAATATTTTTATCATTAACTGATCCTCCATACAAAACCTGTGACATTGTTTTTTGTTTTATGAAGGATGTAATTTCCTCTATTTCAGATAAACTCGGAATAATATTTGTTCCGATACTCCAGACAGGTTCATAGGCAAAAATACAATTTGATAATAAATCGCCGTAGTCTAAAAAATATCTTAGCTGTTCACTTAAAACTTGTTTGTAGTTAGTTTTTTCTTCTAATTTTTCTCCAATGCAAACAATAGGCTTTATTCCCAATTCACAGAGCAATTTAAATTTTTCAAAAATATCAGCATTGCTTTCATGAAACGAAATTCTTCTTTCTGAGTGACCAATGATAACGTAAGAACATCCAATTTCTTTCAATAGTACAGGGCTAACTTCTCCAGTATATGCTCCACAGGATTTTAGTCCGCAATTTTGGGCTCCCAATTTGAATTTTTTATCTTTAAAACAGTGTAATAAAGGATATGGTGGACAAATGACCAGTGATTCAGGAAATTTCGCAGCATTTAACATTGGAAGAAACTCTCTACATAAATCAATTGTTCCGTTCATTTTCCAATTTGCAACTAAAATTTTCATAAGATTCCCTTCAAATAATGCTTGCTCCAGGCACTAACTACTAATAATATTACTAAGTATATTACAGAAAGAGGAATAATCCAATGTTAGAATTTATTCGAAAACATTCTAATTCGATAATAGTAAAGATATTTTTAACTATATTAGCCGGGTCTTTTTTCTTGTTTTTCGGCTTTTCGTATATCGTAGACAGAATTAAAGGACGTGATTATATTGTAAAAATCGCCAATATAAAAATATCTCCACAACTATTTAAAATTGAGAAAACAAAAAAACTTGAAATGTTACGTAGAATGTCTTCTGATAAACTCGATGACAAAAATCTTTCTTCGACTATTTTGCATCAATTGATTTGGGAAAATATTATCGATTTGGCTTCTAAGGATTTTGGTATTATTGTTTCTGATTCGACGATGTATAGTTATATTAGCAATCTGGAGGTATTCCGAACTGAAGATGGTCATTTTAGTGCTGCAAATCTTCGTAATTTCTTGCAAAAAATTCAAGTTCCGGAATCTTTGTTTCTAGAATCAGAAAAAAGAGAAATTAAAAGCCATATCCTTAAAACACCATTTAAGTTTGTATCTATAATGGATGAGTTCGATATGTTTGTAAATGCTGAATTTGAACATCGAAGCCTTAACGTTATTAAGTTAAATCCGTCATCTATAAAAATCAAACAGATTCCATCTAAAGAAGATTTAGAAGCTTTCTATGCTGAAAACTCTGAGCAATTTATGACTCCTGAAAAAAGATCTTTCCGCATATTACAATTTGAGGAAGCAGATATAGAGAAAAATATAAAAATTTCAGACGAAGAAGTCAAAGATGCCTATGAGTTTTCTGACCAAAAGGATGAGCGTAGCTTCGAAGATATGAAATCTGAGCTTTTGGCCGAACTTAAACAGGAAAGATTGAATGCCGCTATAGAAGAATTGACAAGGAAAATAGAAGACTTGTTAGTATCAGGTAATAGCGTTGAAGAAACTGCTACTGCACATAACTTAAAAATAATTACTGTAAAAGATGCTAAGTTAAATGACATAAATAAAATTAACTTACCATATGCAAATGATATATTAACAGTAGCGTTCAGTACAGATGAAAAAGAAATTAGTACATTTACTGAATCGTTAGGAAATAATAAAAAGATTGTTCAGTGGCTTGTTTATATCGATAATATAAAGCCGAAACATGTGGAACAATTTTCTTCAGTGGAAGGAAAAGTAAAAGATGCTTGGCTGAAGTCACAACAATATTCGGCGAGCATTGATAAAGCTAATCAAATTATAGAAGCCTATAAAGCAGAAAATGTTGAGGGTATTAAAAAGATAATTTCTAGCAAAGAGATATCTAAAACATCTTTGTTTAATAGAGAAAAAGAAATTTTTACAAAAGATGAGGCTTATAAACAGTTAATTCAAAATGTTTGTGATGAAGCTTTTAATATGAGTAAGTCTGATATCTTTTATAAGGAAATAGATGGTGTTGTTTATGTTTATTATTTGAAAGATATTGTTCATGATAAAGAAGTTATCGAAAAGAATAAACAGTTAGGATTTTCAAGATTGATTAGTGCTAATACAGAAGATTTGTATCAACAGCTTGTAGGATATTTATCTAAAAAATATGAAGTAAAAATCAATAACGAAATGCTTAAGGAAATGGATGATTACGGCGAGGCAAAAAATTCTGAAGTAGAAGATATTTTTTGATTCCTGTAAAAATAAATCATTTGAGGCATCGAAGAAAAAGCTCCTCTACTTTGATAATAGAATTATTGAAAGGCGAGGAGCTTATTTTATAAGATTTACACTTCTTCAATTGTCAAAGGAACTGGAGCTGGCTCAGGTAATTCATCTTCAGAAATTGGAGTGTTATTATTTGTCGCTGTATCATTAGGCGACAAAACTTGTTGGATTTCTGCTACCCTTTTACTAATTTTATTCATAACCAAAGATAGCGCTCCCGCTACAATGTTAGCTCCAGCTGAAACAGCACACAAATTACCAGTTAAAGTTGTGTTTAACGGTTCTTCGCTTCCTGGATTTTTCAATAATACAGTAGCGACATAGGTATTTAATCCCATCGCTCCGACATTTATTAATGTGTGAATCACTCTTAAGGCATTATAAGTATAATAGAGGCAATTTTGAGAACCTCTAAGCACGGTTGGATTAGACGTAACCAAATGATCTATAGAAGGAGCTACGACTATATCATTTCTTATGGTTCCTGGAACCATCTCTACGGCTGGTACTTGTGCCAGATTATTTGCATGTAATGCGGAATTTTCAACTGATGGGTTGTTTAATGCTTGCGTATTAAACCCTGTAATAAGTGCTAAAGTTAATATGATTTTTTTCATTTCTTTCTCCAATCTTCACTTTTTTTATTATATTTCTTTAACCTTAATAAAATGTTAAAGATAGCAATGAAAATGTTGAAATATTTCATTGCGTTCATCATTTTTTATTATTAAAATTATTCATAAGGAAGGCGTGAAAATACGTTAGTGTTATATCTCAGTGGCCTAATTATAGAA
>CAZEAT010000035.1:0-7565 GCA_964510175.1 uncultured Holosporaceae bacterium | reverse complement strand
ATATCTCCTTCGCCACCTTCATTAACGTACTGCTCCGATAATTTATCGCTCTCAACAAAAGTTTTGCCTCATGACACTTTTCATTAATATAATGCTTTTCAGTAGCAGATCGCGCTTTCTCTTTCATTGACAGTTGTAAATCCGTATCCAATTGGATATCCAAAAAATCCAAACTTAAATTCAAATCAATTGTATTATCTTCACCATACTCCACAATTAAATCAACAGTACGATTAATATCTTGCTCAGTGTTTTGATTTCTAATAAATCTTAGCGCCTTTCTAACATTTGCCTTAATTAAATCATATTTTTTATCCTGAACATCAATATTCCGTTTGTTCATAAAAATATTCAATAGGAAGTCTTCATAGCTATTGTTGTAGTTCCCATCTTTTTGCAAAATTATCTTAATCTTCTCCAGCAAATTGAAAGCAAAATAATGCCCCGAATCAAGATTCTTTAATCGATTTATCACTGATATCAATTTTTGATAATTGTATTTTTTCCTCAGATTTATAAGTATCGAATTGTCCAGATAACCTTCATCTGTAATACTATAAATAAGAAAGCCAGCTATTTCTTTTTCTTTTTCGGTAAAATTTTTAAAAGCTAGCTCTTCCCATATGTCATCACGAAAATTTTGCTGCCTCGCAATAGTATTTATATCAAAATCAACATAGCTCACTGGAGCAGAATACTTCAAAAAAGGATTCTCTAGAGTTTCTTTTTCCAAAGTTTCGCATAAGTCCAAGTTGTTCATCTCCAAAATTTTCAGAGATAAACTCAGCTCTGGTAAAAGAGCTAAATTCTGGTTTACAAATAATGAAAGACTATTCTTCTTCTCCATCATAAGAAGAGTTATACTCTGAAAAACTTTCTCCAAGGTAAATTTTTCGAGCATTTTTATCTTTTATGATTTCTTTTGCGGTTCCTTCTAATAAAACTTTACCGTCAAATAATAAATAAGCATAATCCGCTAAAGGAAGTGTATCCCTCACATTATGGTCGGTAATAATTACGCCAATCCCTCGGTTTTTTAAGACTCTAATCATTTCTTTCATATCCGCAATGGCCAACGGGTCAATCCCTGCAAACGGCTCATCTAATAAAATGAATTTCGGACTGGTAGCCAAAGCTCTTGCGATCTCCAGCTTGCGCCTCTCTCCTCCTGAAACACTCACCGCCGGTGATTTACGCACCTGCTCCAAAGATAACTCTTTAATAAGCTTCTCTAAAATTTGCTTTTTGTCCGTTTTCGAATATTCACGCATATCCAAAACCGCATATATATTTTCTTCAACCGAAAGACCTCTAAAAATCGACGCTTCTTGAGGAAGATATCCTATACCCAAGCGAGCTCTTTTATACATAGGTAAATCTGTAATATCCTTATCATTAAGACGAATTGTTCCTGTATCAGGCTTAAGTAATCCACATAAAATTGAAAAAGTTGTCGTTTTTCCTGCACCATTTGGTCCGATTAATGCAACAATTTGTCCCTGAGTTAACTCCAAATTAACTCCTCTTAAAATTTCTCGCCCTTTAATCTTTTTCGTCAAATTATCGCATAGAATCTTGTTCTTCATCCTGCTTATCTCTTCTTTTCTGATATTATACCTTTGGAATTATAAATTTGCATCTCATTTGTAACAGTATTTAATATTGCCTCCTTACAAAGAACTTTACCCCGAATATTTGAAACAACTACATTATCAGTAACTGTTAAAACATTATCCTTCAATGTTCCTTTATCACCTGTAATAAGAGTATCATTCGTCTTAATGGTTAAATGCCCTTTCGCCGATACACTATGCAGAACATTATTTTTAATTTTTCCCCATAAATTATCTGCACTTATATTATAAGTAATGCCATTCTGTTTATATTTCAACTTAACATTCTTAAAAGCTCGAACATTTTCTTTATCATACTCAATATAACCGGCGGACTTTAATAAATATTGACTGGTCTGATAAGAAGCGTTTCCCAAAGCTCTTACCTTTTTTAAATCATTCTTGTCAGTATTGGATAACTCTATCACAAGTTGGTCCGAATTCACACAATCAGCCCCGATATATCCAATTGCTCGTTTCGTAAGAACAGCTATTTTATTACTCATATCAAAATGATATTTTTCCGACGATAACCTTACATCATTTTGCATTATCGATACCGCAACATCTCCATCTGCTGTATTTTTACCAAAATCTACAAACGATTTTTCAGTCTTTAGAAATAAACCAGTATTTGTCGTTAATTTTACATGTCCAGTAAATTCGCACTTTTTCGCATCTTTAGTTAAAGCTAAAGTTTTATCAGCGGAAATTGTGCCCGTCTCCTCTTCAGATATCTTAAATTCTGATGTTATGTTCGTAAAATCTAAAACCCCATCCGCAACTTCTTTAACTTCTGAAGATTTTAATACCATTTTCTTTTCATCACCATTATAGGTTTTATAAGTAATCTCTGAAAAAGCATTCGTCGGAGATTCTACAATTTCATTTCTTGGAATTACGTTTTCTACCACCCATAATGAACGACAAACATTAAAGCAAATAATAACAGCTAAAACTGCAAATATACTTGCGATTAACCTGATTTTCCATTTTCTATTACGCAAGACCTGCTCTCAAACAATCATGAATATGTAAAATACCAATAGGCTTCTCATCTTTACAAACAAATAAACTTGTTATCTGACACTTATTCATTAACTTTGTAGCTTCCTGTGCAAACATATTTTCATCAATGATTTTTGGATTTATGGTCATAATTTCAGAAGCTTTTTTCCCTAAGAAATTATTATCTATTTTTCGACGCAAATCACCATCGGTGATAATTCCAACAATCTTTTCTTCCTCATTCACAACACAAGTACATCCAAAAGTTTTTTTCGTCATTTCTGCTAAAACATCTTTCATTATGTCATTCATATGAACCGCTGGAATATTCGTATGCATTAAATCAGAAACTTTTAGCAATCTTTTTCCTAGAGCTCCTCCCGGATGGAAATTTTTAAAATCATCGCGAGTAAATTCTTTTTTATTCAACAAAGCCAAAGCCAAAGCATCCCCAATGGCCAACATCATTGTAGTAGTTGTTGTTGGAGCCAAATTGTAAGGACAAGCTTCATCAATTTTTGGCATCAGAATTAAAACATTGGAAGATTTAGCAAGGATACTATCGGCATTAGCCGTAACGCCAATGACATCTATACCAAATCTATTTGCATACGAAAGCATTGGGATTAATTCCGATGTATTTCCAGATAAGGATAAAACTAATAAGATATCTTTATTAGAAATCTCACCTAAGTCGCCATGACTGGCTTCTGCAGGATGTAGAAAAAAGGAAGGCGTACCCACAGAAGATAGAGTAGCCGAAATTTTTCGTCCAATATGTCCAGGTTTCCCCATTCCCGAGACTATAACATGTCCTGCTCTTTTTTTATAAAGAAGCTCAACTGCTGAAACAAAATCATTATCAAGAGCCCAATACATAGCTTCAAGTCCAGCAATTTCTTGCTTTAAAACTGATTTGGCATATTCTAAATCTGCATTCATAATTATTACTCCACTGTAACTGACTTCGCTAGATTTCTTGGCTTATCAACATCTTCCCCCCTAAGGATACTAACCCTATAAGCCAATAATTGCAAAGGAATCGAATATAAAATCGGAGCAAATTCTTCCCGAATTTCTGGAAGAATTATTGTACGACTCGAAAATTGCGAGGCTCCTTTTTCATCTGTAAAGACTATAATATTTTGTCCTCGAGCTTTAGCTATTTGAATATTCGAAAACATTTTATCGAATATTTTTCCTGAAGGACACAAACAGATAATTGGCATGTTATCATCAATCAAAGCAATTGGACCGTGTTTCATTTCTCCGGCGGCAAAGCCTTCAGCATGAATATATGAAATTTCTTTTAGTTTTAATGCGCCTTCTAGAGCTATAGGATAAAGACTATCTCGGCCTAAATAAATAGCACTTTGAGTATTTTTCAATCCTTCAGCAAAATTATCGATTTCATCTTTAAGTAACAAGGTTTCTTCACAAATAAATGGAAGATTTCTCAGTTTCTCAAGCAAGTCTTGATTTTTACAAAAAGCTAATAGCGCTAAAACCGTAAGCTGAGCAGTAAACGCTTTAGTTGAAGCAACTCCAACTTCTACTCCAGCTTCAGTATAAAAAACAAAATCTGCAGAACGAGAAATAGCACTGTTCTTAACATTGGCAATCGCTGCAATTTTACATGTATTATTATTTTTCTTTACGTATTCCATTGCTTCCAAAGTATCAATAGTCTCTCCAGATTGAGTAATAGCTATAACTAAAGTTTTATTTTCAATAACAGGAGTACGATATCTATACTCTGAAGCGATTTCTACATTAGTAGGAATTTTTAAATACTTTTCAAACCAATAACGAGCAACCATTCCTGCATAATATGATGTTCCACAAGCTAAAATTAAAATTCTCTCGATATCGGCAATAAAGTCTGGAGTTATATTGTTCTTCTGAATTGTTTTACGAATGGCGCTAGGCTGTTCCATTATTTCCTTAAGCATATAATGCGAATAATCGCCCTTACCCGAGTTAACTAAATCATCGGTAACTTTAATTTTAGTTTTCTGTACAGGACGAAATATTTCATCGAAGAATGTAGCTCCGTCTTTCGAAATTTCAGTATATTCCCCGTCTTCCATATAGACTATTTCTTCGCAGCTTCCAGAAATAGAACTGGCATCAGACCCTATACACATATTTTTACCAAATCCAACTGCCATAGGACTTTTGTTTTTAGCACAAAACAATATTTCTGGAGTAGACTTAAATATCACAACAAAGGCATATGTTCCTTTGACAATTTTCAGCATGGAACGAAAAGCTTCTCGGGGTGTTAAACCTTCATCTAATTTCGATTGCAATAAAAAGGCTACGACTTCGGTATCCGTTTCTGAAGTAAAATTATATCCTTTCTTTAGCAACTCATTCTTAAGAGGTTCATAATTTTCGATTATACCATTATGAATTATGGCTACATCTTTCGATACCATTGGATGAGCATTGGCTTCTGTAGGTTTTCCATGAGTTGCCCACCGAGTATGTCCTATTCCTATAGTCCCTTCCATAGGAGATATATTGAGTTTTTGTTTCAATTCATCCAAACGACCTACAGCACGTTGACGTAGAATTTGACCTTGATTAACCACGGCAATCCCCGCCGAATCATATCCTCTATATTCTAACTTTTCCAACCCATCTATAATGTTAGGAACAATGTTTTTATTTTCTCCGCTAATGATTCCAATAATGCCACACATTAGTTTTTTCCTTTAGACTTTCTAAATTGGTGAGCCCAATTTTCAATATTTCTCTGTGTTCCGCGAGCTATAGATAACGCTTGAGCATTCACATCTCGAGTAATTACACTTCCTGCTCCAATCATAGCCCCATCCTCAACCGTTACCGGAGCTACCAAAGCTGTATTTGACCCAATAAATACATTATCGCCGATTTCCGTATGAAACTTCTGAAAACCATCATAATTACATGTAATAGTTCCCGCTCCAATATTGGTATTTTGACCTATTGTACTATCTCCTATATATGTCAAATGATTTACTTTTGCTTTTTCCTTAATTTTACTTTTTTTGATTTCCACAAAATTTCCAATTTTAGCTCCGGAGTGAATTTCACTACCTGGCCGGAGTCTTGAAAAAGGTCCTATTGTTGCTTGATGAATTGTAGTCCCTTCCACCACACAAAATGGCCCCACTTCCGCACCGCTTTTTAATTTCACATTTTCACCAAATACGACATAAGGATAAATTGTTACATCTTTTTCTATATCAGTATCATAGGAAAAAAATACCGTTTCCGGAGCAACTAAAGTAACTCCATTATCCATAAACTTCAAACGCATTTTTTCCTGAAAACATGCTTCCAAAAAAGCCATTTCCTGACGCGTATTTACTCCCGATAATTCTTCCTTAGAAGCTTCATAATATCGGCAATCAAATCCAGATTCATATGCAAGTCTTACTATTTCTGTTATGTATACTTCATTAGTTATCTGACTTGGCTGAATTTTATACAATAATTTATTCAATACATCCCGACGAATTAAAAGTCCGGCATTACATAAAGGAATTAAATTATCGTTTTTATTAGTATCTTTTGCCTCAACAATTCTTCTAATTGTTCCAGGTTTATCAGCAGGTTCTAACTTTCCTAAATTATGATTAGCCCCTGGATTAAATGCTAATACAACCACTGCAGTATCTTTATAATCCATTGCCAATTCATGCATAGCTAAGAGACTTTCTGCTGACACCAATGGGATATCTCCATATAAGACATAAACCCAACCTTCTTCTGACTTAGATAATTGTTCTAATCCAAACTTTACAGTATCTCCTGTCCCACTTGGGATGGCCTGAAAAGCTTTTTTTATAGAGTTACAAACAGCCGATTGAAAATCCTTATATTTAGGCTTAAGGACCGCTACAATTTCATCTGCTTGAATATCTTTAGAAGTTTTTATTACATGGTCAACCAAGGCTAAGCCACCTATTTTATGGAACACTTTAGGAGTAGTCGACTTCAAACGTGAGCCATCTCCTGCGGCCAAAATAATGACTGATTTTTTCTCTTTTTTTTCAATCATATACAAAAAACTCCCTTTAAGTTTACACAATATAAACTTTTGTTTGCTAGACTCAATAGCAGTGGTAGTTATTATATCTGCTTTTTTATAAATGATACAGATGTAGGACGAAAATTATGAATAAAGTAGTAGCGATATTAGGGGTAATAGTTTTAATCACGCTAGGAGCGTTATTTTTCTGTGCAGGATTTTTCACAGGCAGCACACTTCCATCGATGCTAGGTGAAAAAAAAGAATCCGTAAATGAAAAAAATGATAACGATAAAAAAATGTCTGTAGATTCCATAGAGGCGAAAATCCGAGCAAAGTCAGATAGTATTTCCGAAAAAATAATGAAAATTTTGGCTACTGGAACCGAGACCGTTAAAAATTCTATATCAAGCACATCCCGTTCTGTATTAGATAACCCTAACTTATCTTCGGAAACTCTTTTAAAAGAAATCATTGCGTCTCATACCGTTCATGATAATTGTTCTGTTCAAAAGACAGAGGCAGACATTCAAAATATTCCTCAAAAAAATCCTGATAGTCTACAAAGCAAAACCATTGTATTTATAGGGTATTTCAAAAACGATATAGCTCTACAAATTCAAAAATTATTAATAGGAAAAGGATACAAGGTACACATTGAACAATCCAAAGCGGCAGTAGATGAATCCTTTATTTTTGCAGGACCATTCAAGAAAAACAGCAATGCTGAAAAATTAGCGAAATGGCTTCAACAACACAGCTTTTCAGAAGCAAAAGTCATAAATGTTATGCAAAATTCCATGGAAAAAATGATGGCAGACCCAACACAGGACAAAGATGCCTTACCAGAAAATGAAGAAAAAGATATTCCAGAAATAAGTAACGCCCAAATTAATGCATTACAAAATGCAGCCAGAGCA
>CAZEAT010000034.1:1826-7613 GCA_964510175.1 uncultured Holosporaceae bacterium | reverse complement strand
CCTAAAAATGTTATTAGATTAAAAGATAAGAGAAAAGGTTTCCCTATCAAAATCGCTGACATGAAACAACTTGGCGGGCATTTTTGGTACTACATGTTTGTATGTTTTATTTTTATGTGTTCTAGATATAGTGAATCATTTCTGGTTTATAGAGCTCAGAGTTTAGGGCTTGATGTAAAATATGCACCATTAATTTTAGCTGTGATGTATCTTTTTAATTCTCCTACTTCAAGAGTAGTCGGAAATTGGTCTGATAAACACGATAGGAAGTTGTTTTTAGCATTTGGATTTTGCATGATGTTGGCTTCTTGTATAATTCTTGCGTTGGCTCATAGTTTTTGGCTGGTTATTGTCGGAGCAGCTGTTTATGGTATCCATTATGGGGCCACTCAAGGTACATTTTATGCAATGGTTTCGGATTATTCTCCTCCTCAGATTAAAGGGACTTCAATTGGTATATTTAATTTGATTTGTTGCTTAGGTATGGGAATTTCCAATATTTTAACCGGAGAATTTTGGAAACATTATGGTGCTGAGTGGACATTTATAGTTATTTCTGCGATTTCTTTTGTTGCGGCAATTTGTATGCTATTTGTGAAAAAACCAGATAAAAAAATGAAGGAGCTATCTGTATGAAGGAAGAGATTCGTAAAGTTTGTGAATCTATAGAATCCTCGTTGAATTTGTTGCGGAGGTTTCTTTGACCCGATTTCTTTAAGTAAGAAATTGGAAGAGCTTAATACTTTAAGTTTATCTGAAGATTTATGGTCGGACACAGATAAAGCTCGTAATATAATGCGAAAAAAATCAGAAGTTCAGCTTGAATTAACAAAATTCAATAAGGCAGAAAGTGATTTTGATACTTATAAGTCAATGTTGGAACTTGCTGAAGACGAAAACGATTCGTCTACTACTGAAGAAATGGAATTGGAACTTATAGAGCTAGAAAAGTCTCTTAAAGTTTATCAATTGGAATGTTTCTTTTGTGGAGAAGCTGACCAGAATAGCTGTTATTTAGAAGTGCATGCTGGCGCAGGAGGAACTGAAGCTCAAGATTGGGCTCAGATGTTATTAAGAATGTATTCACGTTGGGCAGAAAATCATAAATACAACCTGGATATTTTGGAAATTCTTGCAGGAGAGGAAGCAGGTATAAAATCAGCTACTTTGAAAATTACTGGCAGTAAAGCTTATGGATGGCTAAAAGGAGAGTCGGGGATACATCGTTTAGTTCGCATATCTCCATTTGATTCAAATGCACGACGTCATACTAGTTTTGCTTCGATAGGTGTTTATCCGGAAGTCGATGAAACCATTCATGTAGATATTCAAGAAAAAGATTTACGCATCGATTATTATAGAGCATCTGGCGCGGGTGGGCAGCATGTCAACAAAACAGATAGCGCGGTACGAATTACTCATATTCCAACAGGTATAGTAGTTCAGTGTCAGACTGACCGGTCGCAACATCGTAATAGAGCTATAGCTTATGATATGTTAAAATCTAGGCTTTATGAACTGGAGTTAAGAAGAAGAGAAGATAATAAAAATCAGCAAGAAAAAAATGAAATAGGTTGGGGATATCAGATTCGTTCTTATGTGATGCAACCTTATCAAATGGTAAAAGATTTGCGAACTGGTTTTGAAAAGGGAAATGTTGCGGCTGTATTAGATGGTGAAATTGATGAGTTTTTACAATCTAATATCAGTGCGAAAATTGGTAATAATTCACAGGATAAGACATGAGTATTATAAAAGCTGAAGATATAACAGTTATTGAAACACAACTTGAAAATGTAGATAAAAATACATTGGTGATTTTTGATTGTGATAATGTACTGACTTGTATTAATGTAGGTGCATTTCATCCAGATAATCGTGATTGCTTTTATGAATTAGTTAAAAAGAACAATATAACTCAATACGACTTGTGCGATAAAATTAGGTTACCTCTTGTTTTGGAAGAAAATATTTTAGTAAATTCACGCATGGTTGAATTAGTGAAAAATCTTGAAAATCGTGCAGTTAAGCATATGGTTTTAACCGCATATTCTGTGCGTCCTTTAAAGGAGGTTAAAGATCCTGTTCAGTGGAGAGTCGATACTTTGCAGAGCTTTGGATATCATTTCGAAAAATTATGGGAACCATCTTTTATTGAACTTGATGAATTCCTTTGCAACTATAATCCTATTTTTAAAGACGGTGTTTTATGTTGTGATATCTTTTCTAAGAGCGAATGTTTAAAAGCTTTTTTGTCTCAAATACAATGGAAGCCAAAGAAGATAATTTTTATCGATGACTTATTAAGAAATCTTGTTGATGTTGAAGAACTTTGCGTACAAGAAAAGATAGAGTATGTCGGCATAGAGTATATGGAATCTCAAAATATTAAGCCTTATATTCCTTTTTCTGAATCGTTAGGGCAAGTACAAGTTGAGAATCTTATGAAAAAATCACTATGGATATCTGACGAAGAAGCTAAAAAAATTATTGATTAGGCACTTGTTCAGGATTATCCCAAATATAAACCACTTTACGATAGTCTTTGTTTTTAATTTTATTCAATAGTTTAAGATAAGTTGTATCTGTACATTTATCAAAAGACAGGTTATAAAACCCATTTTGTTCCTGAAGAGAAGAAAAACTTATTAGTTTTTTCTGCTGTAAAGCTTTATAAAATATTTTAGTATTATCAAAATTTTCATGTTTTTTGTTAAAAAATTCTCTTAAGTAATTTATATAATTTTTGAGGTCTTTTTTGTTTAAGAAAATTGTAAGAAGAGCAGTTGAAGAAAGTTTTCTATTGGCAATTTCATAAAAGTGATAAACAGGTATTTTACAACCAGTGATTAGTGTTCCATCTATAGAATTAAAAAGATGATAGCAGAGAATTAATAAACCTGCTCTTTCTGTTTGAGAGAGATTGTCAAATCTCATTCCAATGCAAATTCCTACAATATCTCGCATGTTATTATTAGTAATAGTTTCAACTTCGCTGGATTTGTTTATAGAAATTTTTTTTAAAGTTTGCGGTTGAAAAATACTTTTTATAAAAGAAGAGAATGAATGCGATTTAAAATGATTCATCAAATATATTCGCAGACTTAAGCTTTCAGTAATTTCCAGACATTTGTTATAAATCTTGTTTATTAAATATAAAAATAAATTGTTTTTATTATATATTTTTATTTTATTATATGTACAATACATCTGCAACTTATCAGTTGTAAAATTTTTTACAAAAAAGTCATTAATATCTGCTAACGTTATTGTTGAAATTGATTGCATAGTTCCGGTGGGATTTTTTCCATAATTATGAGTAGGATATAAATTTGCATAGATAGCTTCTTTTAAAATTTCTTGCGGAGTTGAATGTTCTTGAGAGACCAAAATAGGAAAACAATTTTTGGCATAAATCAAATCATTTTCGGAATAATTTGGATGAAATGCTTTTAGTAAAAAATCTAAAGCTGATTTTAACTGGCTTTTTACAATGGATACCGATATTTTGAAGTCTTCGTTGAAACTACTAACATCTAAAGATGTGATACCCGATAGCATAAGATATTCTTCGGTTTCAGCTTTTGATAATCCGTTTATTTTTCTAAATAGTAATTTAGACACAACTGCTGATATGCCATATTTATTTTTCGGGTTGCTTAATACTCCTGCATCTTTAAAGATGTATTCGATTTTTACGATTTCACTTTGGGGAGCAGGTATCATATGAATGGGATAGGAGAAAAAATATAAAGTAATAAAATATGAACATATCGCAAGAATAAAAAATACACTGAATATTTGTATTAATCTTATTTTGATTTTTTTTAGCATGTTATACTTCCGCCTTATATTTACTTACTAATTTTAAAATAAATCTTTTTTCAAAAATCTCTTCTATAAATTTCTGAATTTCTTTTTGTGTTATATCCAAAACATTATGTTTTACTGAAAAATATGGAGGAATTTGTTCCATATATCCATTTATTATATCCTTATAAATAAGGCTTGAATGGCTTTGAGTGTCTTTATCAGAGTAATAAGCAATTTTAGCTACGGTTTTAAGTATTTCTTTGGGAATAGGTTTTGATTTTATAATTGATAGAACATTCTTATATAATTCTTCAAATTGTTTTAAAGCGACATCTGATTTTACTTGAGCAGAGAATTTTAGAAAATATCTACCGCCGTAGGTAAATTCTGAAAAGTCATAGCAATTGATGATAGATGAATATTTTTGAAGATAACTAAATATTTGATAATTTATAATAGATTTAATTTCAAAATATTTTTTAGAAAAAATCTCTTTTGGAATTTCATACACAAAGGTAATATCTCGATTAAAAAATTTCCCCTGTAGAATAATATCTTTATGTTTAAATTGATACTTATTAGTTGTTGTAATTCTTTTTAATTTGCGATTTTTAGTAAATTTTAAAAGCTCTTGATTTTGAGAACTATTTTTTTGACAAAGTACAAAATCTACGTGAGCAGTTTGATATTTTTCCAAGCTTTTTTCTATTGATGATTTATTTAGGCGGTGAATTATGTGTTCATTAATGATTTTTTGTGGAGAAACTACAGCAAGGATTTCATTATCAATAGCATTTTCAGCAAAATATGAGTCTATTTTGTTTTTTATAATTAAGCGTTCTTTTAAAAATTCAAGATTGGCTAAATTTGGGTGATTTTCTAGGATTAATTTGATAAATTTTTTAGAATCCTCTGGAGATATTTTAGCTGAAATTTCTGTAAATTCATCATAAATATGAGCAACACAATTACTACCATATTTTCTCAAAGTAGAAATTGTCTGTGGAGATAATATTAGTTGACTTATAAGCTCAGGAGGACAACCTGTAATAAAATCTCTGAGTCCTACTGAATAAATTATCCCAATGATATCAGGTGATTGTTCTGTGTTTTCTATAGAGTAAATTTGAGAACCATTCTCAATAGGAGTTACAGAATATTTAGCATTTATAGGAAAAAATAAAAGCGATAAAATTAATGTACAAACCCCTTTTTTCATTTTTTTTCTCCAATAATGACAAACGGAATATTATCTTCATTTAACAAGTCTTTTGCAACTTGGTTAACCTGTTCTAATTTTGTATTATCTAAACCTTTAAGTAATCTTTCTAGCGCGTCGGATTTTTGTCCCAATAGTTTTTGATTGAAATAAAATGCACACATTTGGTAGGCAGTCCTATAGGAAGTTAAAAATTTGCCTTTAATGTTTTGCTTCGCAAACTTTAATTCATTTTCTGTAATTCCTTTGGTTTTCAATTCCTTAATAATCTCTTTTACTGCATGTATAGCAGACTCTACGTTTTCATTGGATGTGCATATAGTTCCTAAACCCCAATTGGCATGTTTATTAAAAATCTGATGAACGCTTCCATAGTAAATGAGACCTAATTTTTCTCTTAATTTACTAATTATCCGACTTTTAAATGAATTTCCTCCTAAAATGTGATACAAAATTTTTGACGCAAAATAATTATTGGATTCAATAGATAAACTAGGTAATGCAAATACTATTATACTTTGAGGTCCTTCCATATGATGAAAATCCCTTTTATTTGTAAACATTATTTTTGCGTTAGAGACGTTATCCTTGGCGGTTTGTCCTTTTTTTAAACCGGAAAATAATTTTTCAATCGTCTCAATCGCTTTTTTATCTGTTAAATTTCCCACTATGCAGACTTCTAAATTATTTTGGACGATATAATTATCTTGATAAAGTTTTAGGTCAGAAATATTTATTTTAATAAGGTCTTCTGT
>CAZEAT010000034.1:0-1726 GCA_964510175.1 uncultured Holosporaceae bacterium | reverse complement strand
ACTAAGTGCTGCTTTGAACTTCTAACAGATAAAACAGACGCTATATTGTCCCAAGCTTCTTCCCATTCTTTTTTAGAATATTTTCCGCATCCGCTTAAAAGCATAGCTGAAAAAATTGAGGGTAATGCTCTATATTTTAAAGCCATATTAGCTGAACCACAGTTCTTAAAAGCAATATCAATCTGTACTAAATTTGAACTCTCATCTCTTCCATACCAAAATTTTATTCCAGTTGATGTCGAGAGCTCTTTTATTTCTAGGGTTCCGTAAGTTTGCTGATTTAATATAAAAATTAACAAAAAATAGATGATTTTTTTAATCACGGTCATAATCCTTTCTTAAACTTTCAGAGGAAAGTACCGGAGGAAATGTAAATACTTCTTTTAAAACTTCATTGCATTCTTTTAAAGTAATAGATTGTATGGTTTCATTTATTTTTTCAATTTCTTGTGGAGACGCTTCTTGTATGATATCCCACCCGATATGGCTGGCTATAACAGCAATATCTTCTTCTTCGTATAAACGTGCGAGTATTAATTGCTTCTTTGCATTGGTCAGAGAATTTTCATTGATTCCATGGTGTGTCATTTTTCTTTGAATATATTTTAGAATATTTTCTGTTTGGTCGAGATTGTCTATTGTAGGAATAGCCATACTTAATATAACTACATCAAATTGAGAGGATTTAAAAATATATTGAAATCCGATATCAGAAATAATTTGTTGAGTTTCTTGAAATATATTTTTAATAAAGCCGTTCGATTGATTTAAAGTTTTTATTGATAAGCACAAAGCTAGCCATTTTCTAAAATTTTTTTCTGCTTTAAACGGTATCTTAAAGATATAGCTTATAGTGTTTTGGTCGTTGATAACAGATCTATTAACTAATTGATTGAGTGCTTTAGAAGATGAAAAAGTATTAATTTGTTTAGGAGTTTCTTTGAAAGGAATTGTTGAAAAATATTGTTCTATCCATTTTTTTAAATCTAAGTATTCAAAGTCTCCGACAACTACAATTGTAGCATTATTAGGAACCATCCAAGTGTTGTGAAATGTTTGTAAATCTTCTTTTTGAATAGATTCAATTTCATGCTGCCAACCTATTATGTGTATACCCGATTTAGCTCTATTGAATAAATGAGCCAGCATAGCTTCATAGCTACAACCATCGGGAGAAGAGTCTATGCTCATTTTTCTTTCTTCTAAAATTGCTTTTTTTTCATTCTGAAAAGTTTCTTCATCGATATCGAGAAAACGCATTCTTTGGGATTCAAATTCCAAACATTTTTTTAAATATTCTTTGGGAACGATTTCGTAAAAAGATATACCTGTAAAAGTGGTAAAAGCATTTTTTTCTGCTCCTATGTTTTCCAAGAGGGTATTAAATTTTTTGTGATGAGAAAGAAACACCATGTGTTCAAAGAAATGAGCAACACCGGATTTGGAAAGAGGGTCTATACTTGATCCTCCTTTATACCATACGGACAATAGTACAATAGGAGAAGTTCTCTTTTGTACACACAGAACTTGTAATCCATTAGATAGCTGAAACGTTTTAATTTCAAAGTGTGCATTGGATTCAAGTATTAATGCAACTAAAAAAATTAGAAATTTTTTCATTTTTTATCCCTTACGAAAAGATTATAGCCATCATGCATCAAGAAAGAAAAGCAAAAATTAAAAAATTTTAACTTATTTTAATAAATTTTTATTTTTTAAGAACTGT
>CAZEAT010000033.1:0-7674 GCA_964510175.1 uncultured Holosporaceae bacterium | reverse complement strand
TTTTTATATTTCTTGAAGAACAAATCTTTTACTTTTTTGATTTTTTTCGCATCCACGGTATCTATTTTATTGAACACAATAATCTCGGGTTTTTCTTCCATTTTAGAATTATACAAATGCAATTCATTACGAATTTTCTCGTAAACTTCCGTCAGATTATCCTGATTAATATCTATAAGATGTATCAAAGCCTTACATCTTTCAACATGAGCTAAAAATCTATCTCCCAGTCCTTTTCCAGCGTGAGCGCCCTCAATTAATCCAGGAATATCAGCTAGGACAAATTCTCCATCGTGGATTTTAACAACACCAAGCTGAGGAATTAAAGTTGTAAATTGATAGTCTGCTATTTTTGGTTTTGCTCTAGTAGTTACAGATAAAAATGTAGATTTTCCCGCATTTGGCATACCAATGAGTCCTACGTCCGCTATTATTTTGAGCTGTAACCATACCCATAGTTCCTCACCCAATGTGCCCTTATCAGCTCTTCTCGGTGCTTGGTTAGTAGAGGTCTTAAATTTTGTATTGCCTCTACCTCCTATTCCGCCTTTAGCTACTAAAAATTTCTGTCCTTCTTCTATAATATCACAAATGATATTTTCACCTGATTCATCTAAAATTTCCGTTCCGACAGGTACTTTTAAAATAAGACTTTCTCCCTTAGCGCCATAACAATTAGCGCCTCGTCCATTTTCTCCTCTTTTGGCCTTAAAATGCTGTTGATACCTATAATCTATCAAAGTATTTAAATGATTTGAGCCTTCAAAGTATATATCGCCTCCATTTCCGCCATCGCCACCATCTGGCCCACCGTATTCTAAAAATTTTTCATGGCGAAAACTGAGGCAGCCATCTCCTCCATTACCTGCTTTTAAAAAGATTTTTGCTCTGTCTAAAAATTTCATATCAAGTCTCACACTAGAGACTAAACTATATCATAACCTTCTCAAAATTCAAACTTCTGAATATCCCGGAATGTCATTTGAATTCATATTCTTTAAAATCACCAAAGAAGGAATAATTGACAATGGTACACACATAAAAAAAACATTCCACCCTGCAAAATCAACAATAGCCCCAGAAATTCCCATAAACATAAGTCCAAAAAATTCATGTAACGCCCAAAGAACTGCATAAATTGTCGCATTTTTCGCAATATTATAAAAAAACGCTAAAAATACGACTGTCATGGCTCCTCCACTTAGAGCTTCAACAGTAATAATTGCACTCAAAATTTTTAGACTGCTATCAAAGTGCAATAAAATTAAATATGAAAAAAAAGATAAGCAATGACAAAGTCCAATCGCAAACATCGAACGGATTAGACCTATTTTTTTTAATAAATATGCTCCTAAAAAACTACCTACAATAACCGTAATTGAACCATAAAGTTGTACGATATTCGCTATATCGCATTTTGAAAATCCTATTTCCATGCAAAAAGATCGAGACATTTTTTGAATACCAAAATCCGCAAGTTTATACAAACAAACTAAACATATCAATTGTAACCCTCTTTTTGTTTTCAAAAAAACACATAATGGAGAATAAAATGAATCATAAAAAGCCTGTTTAAAAGAATTCGATATCACAGAAGAATTAACTGTCAGCTCTTTAATAAACAAGGCAATAATCATAAATACAAAAACCATAGAAGCAGCAAAGACATAAGCCATTGACCAATTAAAAAAATGCGCAATATATAATACAGATACCTTTATAAAGATAGAACCGAAACGATGTCCAAGACCGACGAAACTGGCAACAAATCCTAGTGATTTTTGTTGACCTCCTTGTATTTGATATGGATACAAAACTATATTTCTGCAACCGTCAGCAATGGCAACTAAAGAAGCTCCGCATAAAATATATATCAGTTGATTGCTTCCAGGATTTAATGACATAATCAAAATTCCTAGAATAACTAAAATATGTGAAAAAACTATCCAGCTTTTGGTACGATTAAAATATCTTGATAAAAATGGGATATCATAATTTTCTATAAATATACCCCAAAAAAATTTCAGCATAAAAGGCCAATGGAGAAAAGAAAAAAGTCCAATAGCGAGATTAGATAATCCCATATCCTTTAACCAGTAATCCAGAATTACCATTGTTAGCGGAAATGATATTCCATAGGATAATCCTATAAAAAATTTAGTTAAATACCGCCGAAACATTCAGAGTTCTCCAAGACTTTATCTCTACGGAGAGAATATAAAACTATTATACTTGGAACGAAAGTTAAAGGAATCAACAGGAAAAAATTAGTCCATCCGAGCATATCAGCAATTACTCCCGATATAGAACGGTATAAAATATTACTTAATCCAAAAAATGCCCACAGAAGAGCATATTGAGTGGCTGCGTATCTCTTGTTACTAATGCAATATAAGAAAGTAATAAATGCTGTTGCTATAGCTCCGTTGGAAGTATGTTCTACAAAAACTGATAAATATAACATAGGAAGATTATTTCCCATTTGAGATAATATTACATAACATAAGCAGCAAAGCCCATGTACTATGGCAAAGTAAATCATAGACTTTACGATACCTAATTTTTGTATAAAATATCCACCAACTACTCCTCCCAATAATGTTGCAATACTTCCAAAAACCTGAACAACATTAGCTATATCCAAAATAGAAAATCCTATATCGATATAAAACAACTTAGCCATTTTTTGGAAGAAAATATCTCCCATACGATACAACATTAATACCGCAATAAATTGTTTCCAATGTTCTTTTTGTAAAAACTGACGGAACGGTTCAATCAGACACTGAGAAACTGTCATTATTGCAACTTCTACGATTCTTACAAAGGTTGAAGTATCATTTTTTTGATTTTCTACATCGCCTTCTATAACAGCCGGCTCCGGCATTCTTAAAATGAAAAGAGTACAGATAAATACTGAAAAGGCCATGACTCCATAAGCGCAGTTCCAATTAAAATAGTGAGCCAAATATAAAGTCAAACTTTTAGAAAAAAGCAATCCTATGCGATATCCTAAAACAAAGATTCCAGCTGTAGGACCATATAGATGCTGAGGTACTCTATCCCATTGGCAGGCATAAATAGCAACATCCTGACAACCGTCTGCAAAAGCTACAAGTGATGCAAAAAATAACAATCGATACAAATTACTATCGGGACTTGAAGTAGCCATTCCAACAATACCAAAAAACAATAATAATTGACTGGCTATTGCCCACCCCCGTTTTCTACCTTTCAATAACCGAGAAAGAATAGGAAAATCAAATCTTTCAATAAATGGTGCCCATAGAAATTTCAATATATAAGGCCATTGGATAACTGTTAAAAGTCCAATAGTCGTATTAGATAAACCAAAATCTTTCAACCAAATATCAAGTACCGCTAGTCTTAATAAAAAAGGGACTCCGCAAGTGAATCCCAATAAACATTTAGAACCTAGTCCTTTTTGCAAGTAAGAATTTATTAAATCAACAAAAAAAGATTTAAAACTCATTGTTCAATACGACTCATTTTCTTCCGCGTAATTTGGTCAAGATATTTTTTTCTTAATCTGATACAACTTGGGGTAACTTCAACCAATTCATCATCCTGAATATAAGAAAGAGCTTGCTCAAGTGACATTACACGAGGTGGCGACAACTTAATATTATCATCCTTACCTGAAGCCCTCATATTTGTCAATTGCTTTGTTTTCGTAGGATTTACATCCAATTCATTTCCCTTATTATGTTCCCCAATAATCATTCCTTCATACACAGGTTCTCCTGGATTAACAAACAATGTTCCTCTTTCCTCCAAAAAGAACAGAGCATAAGGAACTGCAGAACCACTAACATTAGAAACTAACACTCCTTTAGTTCTACCCTCAATAGCTCCTTTATATGGTTCATACCCTGCAAAGGTTCGATTCATAATCCCAGAACCTCTAGTATCTGTCAAAAATTCACTATGATATCCAATTAGTCCTCTTGTTGGTATCATAAATTTCAATCTTGTTTTTCCAGTACCAGAAGGGCGCATATCTAAAAGTGAGCCTTTTCTAAGAGTAATCTTCTCAACTATGACTCCAGTAAACTCATCATCTAAATCGATATACAGTTCCTCCATCGGCTCAAGTTTTTCACCTGTATTTTCATCCTTCTTATACAGAACATGAGGACGACTGATAGATAGTTCAAAACCTTCACGGCGCATAGTTTCAATAAGTATTCCGAGCTGCAATTCACCTCGACCTGCTACTACAAATGAATCTGTTTCCGCCGTTCGTTGAATCGATATAGAAATATTTCCTTCAGCCTCTTTTTGAAGTCTATCCCAAATCATACGGGAAGTTAATTTCTTACCTTCTTTGCCTCCTAATGGAGAATCGTTAATCGAAAACACCATCGACAATGTAGGAGGGTCTATCGGCAAAGCTTTTATTGGCGTCTTTACTTCCACAGAACAAATTGTATCTGCCACCGTTGCCGTTTGAAGTCCTGCAATAGCAACAATATCTCCACATTGAGCTTTTTCTATTGGAATACGTTTCAGACCTTCAAAAGATAACAACTTCGTTAGTTTTGCATTCTCGACTACCTTATCTCCCCTCAGAGCATGAACTGACGCATTCAAATTTGCAGTTCCGGATAAAATTTTTCCAGTTAGTACTCTTCCGACATACTGATCATAATCCAACATAGTCACCAACATTCTAAATGGAGCATTTTCATCCACTGTTGGAGCAGGAATGTGAGAAATAATAGTTTCTAACAATGGAGTTAAATCTTTTCTTTCATCTTCTAAATTTTTAGTAGCCCAACCGTTACGTCCTGAAGCATAAATTATAGGGAAATCTAACTGAGATTCATTAGCTCCAAGAGCTACAAACAAATCAAATACTTCATCAATGACCTCATTAACTCGAGCATCTGGTTTATCAATTTTATTGATTACAACAATAGGTCTTAAGCCTAAAGACAAAGCTTTTGTTAACACAAATTTAGTTTGAGGCATTGGCCCTTCGGAAGCATCAACCAGTAAAAGCACACCATCGACCATACTCAAAATGCGTTCCACTTCGCCACCAAAATCGGCGTGTCCGGGAGTATCCACAATATTCAACTTAATATTATGCCACACGAAACTTGTACATTTTGCTAAAATAGTAATGCCTCTTTCCCTTTCAAGGTCATTATAATCCATTGCGCATGTTTCTAACTGTTGATTATCTCTAAACAATCCGCTTTGCTTAAACATCGCGTCAACAAGCGTTGTCTTACCATGGTCCACGTGAGCTATAATAGCTAAATTTCTAAGTTCCATACTCAATGTATACTCCAAATTATAAAAAACGGTGGAAATATATCACAAAAACGTTAAATATACTACAAAAACACAGAATTACACGCTAATTTCACACATAATTGGAGCATGGTCAGATGGTCGCTCCAATTGCCGAATATCAGCTAAAACTTTTCCTTCTTTAAAAAGCTCCATAGTCGGACCATTTAAATAAAAATGGTCTAACCGAAATCCATTATTTATCTTAAACCCACGTTGACGATAGCTCCACCATGTATGTCCTAAATCTTCTAGAACATCCTTAAATCCGGCCCCCCTTAGATTTGCTATGGCTTGACGCTCCGCCGGACTTGCAGTAATGCCGTCATATCCTTGTATATAAATATCTTTCGGATAAGGCGCTACATTAAAGTCACCGCCTAAAATAAATTTTTCACTTTTAAATTTTTGGAGATATTCAATAAACTGTTCTAAAAATTCCAGCTTATAAAAATATTGTGGATATTCCACTTCCTGGCCATTTGGAACATAAACCGATGAAACAAATATTCCGCCTGTAAATGATTCAATATATCGAGCTTCCTGTGAAAAATCAGAAATCACTTCTTCCAAAAGAAATTTAGAACATATCGCTACTCCATTGCGACCTTTTTGTCCTTTGATAGCTAAATTATATCCACAATCTTCTATGAAATCCCGAGGAAAAGATGCATCTTCCACTCTTGTCTCTTGCAAAAGAATCACATCCGGCGAATATCTTTCAGTAAGTACTCGAAAACTTTCCAAGCGCGCTCTAATTGAATTTACATTCCATGATACTATTTTCATTTTTTAATACCAAACTCCATACTTAGTGATTATAATATAATGTAAGATTAATTAATATGGTTGAAAGTATGAAGATTTTTCCTTCGATGTTATCGGCAAATCCCTGTTGTCTGGGAGATGAATTAAGAGAATTAACCACCGCCGATGGTATTCACTGGGATATCATGGATGGTAATTTTGTAAAAAATATTACATTTGGAGCTCATATTGTCGCCGCTCATCGTGAAATTACCTCGCAATTATTTGATGTACATCTAATGGTCGAATCTCCTGAAAAACATATCAAAGCATTTGCAGAAGCAGGAGCCGACGTTATTACAATTCATGCCGAAACTACACCTCACCTTACAAAAGTTTTGGATTTAATAAAATCACTTGGGAAAAAAGCTGGAGTAGCATTAAACCCTGCAACTTCGCCTGATTTTTTGAAATATGTCGATAAAGAATTGATAGATTCCATTTTGATTATGACAGTAAATCCTGGAGAAAGTGGACAATCTTTTCTTTATTCTCAAAAGCTGAAAATAGCAAAAATAGCGGAGATGTTTCCTTACGGTATAGAAATAGGAGTAGATGGAGGCATTAATAACATAACTATAAATGAGTGTTCTGAAGCAACTTATGTCGTAGCAGGTTCCTTTATTTTTAGTAGCGATGATTATTCTGCCGCGATATACTCTTTAAAAAATGCTTCTAATTAGTCTGAATTGGAAGCCTTTCTTCAATAATCTCTTTAAACTCGTAAGAAGCAGGAGAGGAACATTTTGGACAAATTGATTGCCAATGTTGTGATTCAAGTCCGCACTCATTGCAATACCACAAAAAATTTACATGAGAAACCGTGGATAAATCAAAAGCATCCCCTTCATTTCCCTCTTGATTAACAATAGCTTGCAAAGAACGAATTTCCTTTGCAAGGAAATCATAATTTCTATATTGAAAGGCTTTTATAAGATAATTCAATGCTTGAGCATAAAGTTCTTCCTCTCGAAGCAATTTTGATATCCCATAAAGAGGTATCCAAGATTCATAAGCTAAATCTTTGAGATTTTGAGCAAGTTTAATATGGTCAGAATCTAGAGAAATATATCTCTCAAAAACATTCATACTAGGAAATAGCTCGAAAGATTTTTCCAGAACCTTCTTAGCTTTCCTATTCGATTTATTGACGGTGAGTTCCTCACAATAATCTAAAGCTATGTCAGAAATATTAGGCAATAAGTCAAATGCTTTTTCTAAATCCGACAGCTTTTTGTATACCTTCCATTTTTCATAATAAATTATTCCTTCAACTGAACGCTTTTTATCAGAAGGTAATTTTTTTAAATATTTAATAGCATCATCAAATAAACCTTCCTTAACGCAAAAAGATACAAGTGTTTTTATTTGAGATGTAGCCCCAGAATGAGTTTCAATAATTGTTTTTAATGCTTCTAAGGAATCACGTCTAGAGCAATCTTGCGCAGCTAATTGAGATAAACTATATGCCCCCAAAGCTGTACGTTTTTCTTCTGCTCCCATTTTGAAAAATATCGCTTTGGCTTCGTAAATATTGCCTGTCAT
>CAZEAT010000032.1:0-7939 GCA_964510175.1 uncultured Holosporaceae bacterium | reverse complement strand
CCAAATCTATCTCTTAGAGGAGAAGAAAGCATTCCAGAACGTGTGGTTGCGCCGATTAATGTAAAATGCGGTAAATCGATACGTACTGAACGAGCAGCAGGACCTTCTCCTATCATTAAATCCAGCTGAAAATCTTCCATTGCGGGATATAAAACTTCTTCTACTAGGTGATTGATACGATGAATTTCATCAATAAATAACACATCTTTTTCTTTTAGATTTGTTAGAATTGCCGCTAAATCTCCGGCTTTTGCTAAAATTGGACCTGAAGTGGCTTTAAAGCCTACTCCCAATTCCTTTGATACTATTTGAGATAAAGTTGTTTTACCCAATCCTGGAGGGCCAAAAAACAATACATGGTCCATGGCAATTTTTCTAGCTTTAGCGGATTCAATAAAAATCTTTAAATTTTCTTTGACTGAATTTTGACCTATAAAATCATGTAAACAAGTAGGACGCAAAGAATATTCATTTATATCTTCTAAAGTAGGGTTTAATTCTTCATTTTTCATATCTAAGCTCCCACAGATATTTTGGTTAGAATTTGTTTTAATAGACTTTCAAATTGAGGATTTTCATCTAAATTCATAGTCGAAATTGTGCGAAGTATGTCTGCTTTTTGATATCCCAAATTTATTAAAGCAGAAATGACGTCATTTACTACATTAGATTGTATATTTACTTTTTCTATAATTGGAGAGGCGATATCAACTTGTCCAATAACTTTGTCTTTTAATTCAGAAATTATTCTGGTAGCTAATTTTGCTCCAACGCCATCGGCTCGAGTAAATGCATTTTTATCTTCAGAGAGAAATGCATTATATATTTCATCTTCAGAGAGAGCTGATAAAATGGCGATAGCTACTTTACCTCCAACTCCTTGCACAGAATTTAATTTACTAAACCAAAAACGTTCTTTAGGCGATATAAAGCCAAATAATGTCCATGCATCCTCTCTTACATTGAGAATAGTGAAAAGCTTAACAATGTTTCCTTGGTTTTGTATTTCATTTATGGTACGAGAGGAGCAGATTAAACTATATCCTACACCATTTACATCGAGGGTTATTTGATTCTCAGAAATATCTTCAATAGTGCCTTTAAGATGACTAATCATATTTCTCTCCTAGTAATGAATCTGATTATGCGCATGACAAATGGCTATAGCAAGAGCATCTGCAGCATCTGCTTTTACTTTATCACAGTTTAGTAAAATTTGTACCATGGCAGATATTTGGTCTTTTGAGGCGTGCCCAGCTCCTACTACAGATTTTTTAATTTTATTCGGAGTATATTCGTATACTTTCAGTCCTAGAACTCCTGCGCAGCAAATAGCAGCTCCTCTGGCCATTCCTAGTTTTAAAGAAGAGCTTGGATTGTTGTTTACAAAAACTTCTTCAATACTCACTTCATTAGGTGAAAATTCTTCTATAATATTCGATAATTCTTTGTAAATTTGGTTCAACCTTATACTTATATTATGCTCAGGTTTCGTAATTATAGTACCGTGATTTATATATTTTAAATGATAACCGTCGTAGTTTATTACTCCCCATCCTGTGATATGTAATCCTGGGTCAATACCTAAAATTCTCATCTGTAACTCTATTATCGATACTGTTCAATCTTTTGTAATATAGCAAAAATCTTTGAATTTATCTATTGGATGACAATATAACTATTCAATAGAAAATAAATCTTCAATGGGATTATTCCAGCTTATTTCGATAGATATGGTTTTTATTTTTACTCGATATTTTTCCGGAATCCGCATTAAATCTTTTTCGGTAGTTACCAGTTGAGCATTTAAACGAGTAGATTCTTGTATAAGATTTTGGATATCTATGTCTTTATATGGATAATGGTCAGGGAAACTAACAGTTTTACATACTTGAAAATTAGAAAAGCTTTGGAAAAACTTTTTAGGATATCCTAGACCGCAAAATAGCATTAAACGTCCGGTTAATTCTCCGAAATTATGTTTTATATAGCCATGATATACCGGGATATTACTTGGAAATGTAAAAGTGTGTTCGGTGGATTTATTATTTTCATGAATTAAAAATATAGCATCTATATCATGTTTTATGTTTTCGAGATTTAATCTATTGGGGCCTAGAGGTAGAAGTTCTCCATTGCCGAAACATTGACTGGCACTAATTACTATAATTTTTTTATTTGGTTTTAAGGAACGTTGAGTTATTCCATCATCTAGAATTAAAAAATCAAATTCCGATGCTAATTCTGCTGTTTTAAATCGATTTTTTCCTACGAATACATCCCACTGCAGAGATAAAAGCAATGGTTCATCTCCAACATTTTTATATGAATCCTGAGGCGATACTTTTTTAATAGAATTACTTTGAGTTCGTCCATATCCCCTACTTAATATAGCAGGTTTAAACCCCATTTTAGTGAGGGTATGACATAGAGAGCTTACAACAAGGGTTTTTCCTGAACCTCCTGAAGTAATACCTCCAATGGCTATAACTTTTTGATTATTATTGAGTTCGTGCTGATATTCCGAATTATATCGATAATGGGCGATATATCCGTAGAGCCAGCTGAGGGGTTTTAATATTAATTTTTGTCCTATATTCGGTTGCTTGTACCAAAATTGTGGAGTTTTTAGAAAAAAATTCATGCCGTATACTCTGTCGCTACGTTATATTTTTTTGGAAGTAGTGTGAAGGATAGTGCAAAGGCTATACAGAAAATAATTAAGCTATAGTAGAAAGTATATTTGTATCCTACCAATTCCCAAATGGTTCCAGCGATATTGGAAGCCATCCAGTATCCCAAACCTAGCAATAAAGAATAAATACCTATAGCTGTAGCCCGAAGTCTAAATGTAACTTGCTCGCTAATGATAGCGATAAATAATCCTTCGATGGCTGTAAGTTGTCCTCCCCATATAAAAGCGCCTAAATAAACGAGCAGTGCTCCTAAGTTTATTACAAAATCGTCTCCGAATATTTTAAATATATCGAAAACGATATTTGGCATATAAGAAGCAGAAATAAATAGAATGTTAGAGATTATCATGGTGGACATGCATACTCTAATGAATTTTCCTTTACCGTATTTATCAGCCAGAATTCCTATGGTGAAGGCCAAGAATATTTGTCCTAAATTAATTACAGTTCCAATTGTACTAGCGACTCTGGAATTTACAAAATGTTCCATATAAATAGGGAATAAATGCTCGGTAAAATGTCCCAGCTGAAAAATAATGGCTAATATCATTAATTTCCAATAGGAGAAATCTAATGAGCGTAAATATTTTCTTCGAAATGGATTTTCTCTTTTTTCTTTTTCGGCTGTCTGGATTTTATTAGTTTTTATAAAAAATAAACAAAGAGCAGCTAAAACTACAGGAATTACCGCTAATTTAAATATTGTACGGAAATCTCCGGCGAAATATCCCATTAGAATTACTGCAGTAACTCCTCCTAATAAGCCTCCGATGGTTTTTATTGAACGGGTAAATCCAAAAGTTTGGCAACGAAAAGGCCGAGGAGTTAAGTCGGCAATTAATGCATCCCGCGGAGTAGCCTGAAGGCCGTTTCCAACTCTTTCGAAAAATTGAGCTACAAAAGCTCCTGTAAAATTATTAATGACAGGTAATATTGAGCGAGCTCCTAGTGTGACAAAACATCCTATCATTAGTAATGATTTTCGGTCTCGGAAAAAGTCGCTTATTGGGCCGGAAAATATGCGAGTAATAAACGCTACACTTTCAACAATTCCATCGAGATTGGCAATTTGTAAAACAGATAATCCTAAATCATTTTTTAGAAATAAACTGAGTTGACTATATACCATAGTCGTTGACATTCCCAAGAATAATCCAAACAAAGATATTGCAAAAACACCTCGGGGAATTTGTTTGAAGATAGAAAAAAAGCCATTGGAACAATGGCTAGGAAGAGAAGAAACGCTTTGTCCAGGAGACTTTTGCTCTACATTATCTTTTGCTGGGTCATCCATTCACCTTCTCCATCTCAAAATTTGATATACTTCTATCATATAATCCATCAAATGTCTATTACTATAAGAAAATCAAAAGACTTTTTATCTATCACCTTATATATTTTAACTTTGTTTTTTTCTAGAAGAATAAGGCCTTCTTTTATATTGAAGAGCCGCTAATTGACTTTCTTTTGGTAAACAAGTCACGCGAACTTTTGTAAGGCCATCTTTTCTAAAGCCTAATAATTCAGCTGCTCTTTGAGATACGTCTATAATACGTTTGTTTGTAGCTGCAAACGGTCCTCTATCATTGACTAATAACTTTATTTTTCGGCCATTGTTTAAATTTTCAACCAATACAACAGATGGTAAAGGCAAAGTTCTATGAGCTGCTGTTAATTTATTTTTATCAAAAATTCTTCCGGTTGACGTTGGTTTTCCGTGGCAATCATATCCATACCAGCTTGAATATCCTACGACACTGTATTGATAATGTGTTTGAGGATAATATCTAACACCTTTTATTATATATGGTCTTTCACTTCCTGCATGCCAATATTTTGGACGAACTACTTCATCACTGGAGCATCCTGTCAATAAAATAAATATAATGAAAAATATAAAATTGTAAGATTTTTTGATATCATTTTGCATAATATATACCTATGGAGTTACAGCTGTGGATGAATACTTCAAAAATATACAACCTCTAAATCTAAAGCATACTATCACGAATCAGATTAAAAAAAAATATGTAGGTATTATCCATAAACCTGTTCAGGATTCCGTTGTTAAATTAAAAGAAAGCAAACTCCATCCTTTGAAACGTAAAGAAAAGAGGGAATTTCAAACCGAAAGGCGAATAGATTTACATGGGGCAACACGAGATGAAGCATTTTGTATACTTCTAAAATTTTTTATTTCTTGTCAGAGAGAAGGGGTGAGAAAAGTTTTAGTAATTACCGGAGGCAATGCTTTACGTGAAACAGTTTTAAGAAAATCTTTTAAAATGTGGGTACAGGAAAGTTTTGGTAATTATATAGTTTCATGTAGTCCTGCGAATATTTGGGATGGTGGTCAAGGTGCTTTTTATGTTGTTCTAAAGAGAAAAGAGAGATGTTAGTTATTCTATTGAATAATCCACAGTTACCAGAAAATACAGGAATGGCAATACGAGCCATGGTGAATACTGGTGTTAAAAATCTTAGGTTAATTTCTCCTCGACATGGATGGCCGAATGAAAAAGCTCATTTGGCGTCTGCAGAAAAATCTGATTTATTAAATATAGAAATTTTCGATTCGCTTTCGAAGGCTATTGCTGATTTACATTTTGTTTTTGCAACTTCTGCAAGAAGACGAAATATGATAACCCAAATTTATTCTCCAGATATTTTACAATCTATTGATATTACGCATCAAAATGTTGGGATATTATTTGGGGCTGAAAAAGATGGATTATCTAATGAGGAGATTTCTCTTTGTAATGCGATTATAGAAATTCCCGCGGCAGATTTTTCTTCTTATAATTTAGCTCAAGCAGTTCTAGTGATTTGTTATCAATTTATGAGCAATCAGCATGTAAATCAAATGGTGAGTGGAAAAACTAACTTAGCGAATCAAAAGCAACTAGACCAATTTTTAAATTTTCTTGAAGGAGAGCTAAATAATAAAAATTATTTTCCTTCAGCGGATAAAAAAATGTTAATGATGCAAACCATTCATAATTTTTTTAAAAGAAGTTCTCCAACTCGACAGGAAATTCAAAGTTTATTTGGTGCTTTCGGTCGATTGTTTAAGAGCTGATTTCTTTTTCAATATTACATTGGAGGCCTTGTAAAAATTTTCTACAAATTCATTGCCGCAATTTTTCATTTCCTCGGTGTGTCCTGTCCAAGCAAGTACTCCTTTGTTTAAAACTGAAACTCTATCTGCGAGAAATTCTGCTACTTTTAAGTCATGAGTAATTGTAATGGCTGTTATATTTAGTGAATTTACGGTATCTCGAAGTAGATTACAGATAATTCCTCCGGTAATCGGGTCTAATCCAGATGTTGGTTCATCGAACAATAATATTTCGGGCTCTAAAGATATGGCACGAGCTAAAGCGGCTCTTTTTTGCATACCTCCTGAAATTTCTGCTGGATATAGGTCAAATACTCTTTCTTCTAATCCTACTGCTAGTAATTTTTCACGAGCCATATCTCGACATAATTTTTTATCTTTATGTAGCTGCTGAGCTCCAAATTCTACGTTTTCTAGAATGGTCATAGAATCGAATAAAGCATTTCCTTGAAATAATATGCTGAATTTTTTGATATATTCTTTTCGACGTGAACTATCAGTAACGCTAAGATTATCTACGGATATATCTCCAGAAGTTAATTTAAAAATTCCCAATAAGCATTTAATTAAAACAGACTTTCCACATCCTGATTGGCCTAGAATAATATGAGATTCGCCTTCTTTAATTTTTAAATTTACTCCGTTTAAAACATTTAAACCGTCTTCAAAAACTTTGTGAACATTATTAAAAACTATTTTATTCATTTTCCAAAAAACACCGCTGTCAATAAATAATCTAAAGCTAAGACACCTATGCAAGAAGCCACAACAGCGCTCGTTGTAGCATTTCCTACTCCTCTTGCTCCCAAATCACTGGTAAAACCATGATAACATCCGAAGCAGGACATACAAAATCCAAAAAATGAGGCTTTTACCAATCCTGAAATTACGTCGATCATTTCAAGATTCTGAACGGTTTGATTGAGATAAGAACCTGCAGAAAAATTTAAAACAGTTGTAGATATTAAAAACCCACCCATTACTCCGATGATGTCCGCAATTAAAACTAAAATCGGCATCATGAGTACGCTAGCTATGATACGAGGAGCTACTAAAAATTTCATAGGGTCAACTCCCAATGTAGTTAATGCATCTATTTGGTCGGAAACTCGCATTGACCCTATTTCAGCAGCTATAGCCGACCCAACTCTTCCTGTTACCATTAGGCCTGCAAATACTGGAGCAAGCTCTCTGGTAATGCAAATTAGTACTACTGTGGCAATGGCACCTTCTGCATTAAATCTTGTAAATCCCACATAACATTGTAATGCAATAATCATACCCGCAAACATTGCGGTTAGAGCGACAATGGGCAGAGAATAGAATCCTACGGTTACCATGTGTCTCCAAATTTCTTTAAGATAAAAAGGAGGACAAAAACAGTTTTTTAAACCTACTGCAGAAAAAATAGAAACTCTTCCGATTTCTCTTAGTGTAGCCAGTGAATATCTACCTAGAGTTGCAAGCAGTTGCATTTTTATTCTCCTATATAAAATTTTTTAACTCTCTCTCCGAATCTGCATGAGATTTCATGTGGAATCGTACCTAAATCAAGAGCCCATCTTTCTAAAGTGTAATCGGGAGAGCGGGTTAATTCAACCCATTCTCCTAAACGTAAATCTTTTTCATTTACAGAAGAAGCATCTAAGACTATGTAATCCATGGAGATACGACCTACCATTGGTAATTTCTGGTCTTTAAAGAAACCAAAACCGAATCCTGAAAATTTTCGCATAAATCCATCAGCATAACCTATACCTATGGTTATCGTAGTCATATCTTTCGGAGCTATAAAAGTAGAACCATATCCAACGGTATCTCCTTTTTTCAGATGGTTTATTTGAACTATTCTGGCAAATACGTCCATAACGGGTTTTAAAAGCCCAATTTTGTCTTCTCGAACCGTAAAACCATATAATGCTTTTCCTGGACGAACTATGTCAAATTGAAAATCGTGTCCTAGAAAAATACCGTTTGTTGCTGAAAAACTAGCTTTTGGATTTCCAAATCTTTTCAAAGCTTCTTTAAATCTTAAAAGTTGCTTGTTGTTCATCTGACTTTGAACGTCATCTGCGCAAGCAAGATGACTCATTAAAAATAGTAGATTTAGATTTTTTAATATGTC
>CAZEAT010000031.1:0-8461 GCA_964510175.1 uncultured Holosporaceae bacterium | reverse complement strand
AATAAGAATGTCTTGTTATATTCAGACACACGATTAACAACTCTGTTTGCTATCGCTTCAGCGTTATCATTTTTCGCCGCATTGATTGTGATTTCGAAATTATTGCTCTGATTGCACGTTACACTTGAGTTTGCGGGCTTTAAATTTTTAGTCAATTCTATTTTAGAACCAACCGCTTTTGAGTCGGAACTAAACAAATTTCCTACTTTTTGCAGATCTTGTTTTGTACCACTCCATAAGGTTTTCAGAGGCGATGTGATTTTATCGATAACCGGTGAAAGATAATCGAAAATTCCCTTGAAAAAGTCTTTTAGAGACTCCCATTTTTGTTTGATGATATCAATGACGCCGAATTCTTGTAACTTCGCGATAAAAACATTCCACCCTTGGATTGCTTCTGCCCAAATACTAGAGAATAATTTCTTAATTGGCCTCCAAGCAGTTATTATGAAGTCTGTAATGCCCAATTCATCCATGGTTTTCTTGAAAGAATTCCAATATGGTTTTATAGGTTCCCAAATCTCGCTTAAAAATTTCTGTACCGACTCCCAGTTTTCGTAGATCAGCCAGCCAGCAGTTGCAAATGCTCCAATCCACCCCAAAGACATTTTGAAAGCCACTCCAAAAAGCGATAATCCCAATCTCAAACTTTTGAAAACTATAACCAACCTGTTCAAACCGCCAAACAAAAAGGTCGCAGCGTAACCAAGAGCAAATGTCACTATTCGAAAGCCAATAAGTCCCGAAATTCCCGTTGTTATTGTAGTTGCGAGCTCTTTGTTGCTCTGCATCCAGCTCATGATTGGATTCAATACACCGTTTATGCTGTCCACGATACTGTTCATGGCTGGAATCAGGGATGCTCCAATTTCTCTCGAAAATGCGCCGAGATTATTAGTCAGCAAATTCAGTTTCGATTGAGCAGTATCGAAAACGATGCCGTAATCAACATCTCTGGAATCCTTGTATTTACTTGGATTGTTAACCAGTTCGAGATTGTGTCGATATAGCGCTAAATTATCGACAAGTTTTCCGACCATTTTTGCTGCGCCACGTCCGAAAATGGAGTTTAACCCAGAAGCTCTAGTTTTTGCATCCATTTTCGAAACGGCATCGAAGAATTTATCGAGAACTTTTTGCGGATCTTTTTGAATTAATTCAGCCAGGCCGTTAACTCCAAATCCCAATTCATGCAGAACTTTTTGAGCTCCGGATCCGAGAGTCGGAGCCATCGATAATTTTTGCAGCATCACAGAAATTGCGGCCTCCGCTTGCTCTGCTCCTTCTCCAAAGGACATAATTGTTGAAGTCAAAGCAGCAACCTGTGGAATCTGTAATTTAAAGTTCGAAAGACCATCAGCAGACCGATTTATTGCTTTTAAAATATTATCTGCAGTAGCACCTGTTAAATTCCCGAGATGATTTATTACGTCATAAACAGGATTCAATTCAGTAGCTTTAATTTTGAAAACCTTCATCAAGTTACCGATTTTCTCCGCTGCTTCGTCTGAGTTCATGCGCCAGGCAACCGCAGTTTTCGCAAGCTCCTCAGTGAATTTCGGCAAGTCATTCAGCGAAACTTGAAACCTTCCGCCAATTGCAGCTATCGATGCTAATTCGTCTGCTGTCTTTGGAATTTTTAACGATATATGAGTAAGGGTATCCCCAAGTTTTTTCAATCCATCTGGCTCGGGAAAATTTACAACGGCAGCAATATTAGATAGAGAATCTTCGAACTTAATTGCGTTTCGAATCGGTACAGCTAAGGCCGCTCCGAGAGCCGCAACCTCCATAATTTGCGAACGATAAAAACCGCGTTTTGAAATAATCGCCTGCTGCTTATTCATGGATCCGAGCAAAGAATTGTAACGTGCTTTCAATTTATCAACTGACACTGCACTCAAAACCGATTGCTTCTTTAAATCTTTGATTACAGATCCAATCGATTTGATTTTCGAAGAGCTACCGGAAATAATAGAATTAAATCCGCTACTAAGAGCTGCCCCAATTGTTACCATCAACTGATGTTTATTTTCTGCCATCTTTATTCAACTCTTTCACACCCTGAGGGTGAGCATTTATTACGCTCCGCTAGGAAATTCTTATACATGATTTATCTCTTTCATCGCATCCAACCATTCGACAAACTCATTGCTGTCCATTTCGCACCACTCGCTAATTCCGCCCTTGGCATAAGAAGCGGCAATCAATACCGCTTTTCTCAGTTCGCTTGGTTCGGCGATAAAAAATCCTTATCTAAAATATTGCCCTTCAACGCTCCCATCCGAAGATGTTCCAAAGTTATCGCGTGTTTGTTACGCATATTTTGAAGGTGATCTGTAATAACATTCGCCATCGCTTGCAACTCTGTCTCAGACCCAAAAGCCCTAATACCTTGAACCTCTTCCGGTAACACAACATCATCATGAGGAATATGAGGAATTGTGAACGATCTCATTTTTCTTTTTCCTCGAGTTCCTACCGTTGCATTACCTCCGGGAATTTGTGTCGGAAGTAAATTCAGAACGCCGTTCATTTCTTCAACTGCGATGTTTCTTGTTCGAACAGATTTTTGCGGAAACAAATTCATTGCCTCCAATTTTCCGTAATTATTCGAAAGAATATTTATCGACTCCGTCAATGAAGTCATACTAAACATGTCATTTTCAAATGGATTTATCATAATTTCTCTCTCCTTTTATTCATTGCCTGTGCTGCAAGCACCTCCTATGCTGATTTTCTGATTACAATTCCGCGCTTTTCTAAATCGTTGCTGATTTTCTTCTTTTGATCTGCTGTTGCATCTGCCGGAAACACAACATAATCACTTGCGACAATCGCATCTCTAGTGATGATAAGAGCTTTTTTGGCTGCTGAAGTTGTATCGACATCTTCAAGCAAAACTCCAAATGGTACTTCACTGCCATCCAAAGCACTGTCACCTTCATCCGCCTGAACAATTGTTGTCGTGCCATTTGCGGTTTTTTCTTTTGTTAAGGACACAATCTTGTAATTTCCGGTCTCTGTTATCATTCCAATAACAGTTCCCATTTTTAGCTCTTGCCCTTTTGCGACTGCCACCACCTCACGGCAATAGTTTTTATTCGCTTCATATTTTAAGAGGTCGCCTAATCTGTCATTTTCTTCTACGCTCATTTACTTTTCTCCTTATTTAACTCTTCGCTTCGCTGCCGCTATTACTGGATTCTCTTGCGCTGCTTCTTTGTGATAAATCGCGCTCATAATTTCCTTGGATTCGTTTTGCGATTGCATTGCCGCTAATAATTTTTCACGAACCTGTGCCGCGGTTAATTTCTCTTGAATAAACTCCGCTATCCTGTTTTCTGCTTTAGATAATTTGCAAATTTGCACTATTTCTAAAACTTCCGCACGATATGCTTCCATTTTGCTAACCTGTGATTCTTCAAGTTGTGACTCCTCAGCTCTTTGCTCTGATTTTTCAATATCTTCAGTCATTTTTTCTCCTCTCATTACTAACTTAGACATACTCCCCAATTCGCCTCTGTATTTCCTGAGGTCACAAAAAGAATTGCTGCTTAATTCATCTGCAAGACCCACATTAATCGCATTTTGTCCAAAATATGTCGCTGCTTGCATTCCTCGAATGCTTTCCTCTGATAAATAACGATTCCTTGATACCGTATTTACAAATATATCGTTCAACCGATTTACTTCTTCTTGTAAATCCGTAATTGCACTTTTGCTCAGAGATTCATGAGGTGATAAATCGTTCTTTTTTTCACCTGCAAAAATTGTTGTATATTTCAATCCAGCTTTTTTATCGGCTTCACTGACATCAACATGGGTTGCAATTACTCCTATGCTTCCCACGCAAGATGTTCGATTTATAAAAATCTTCTCTGTTGCTGAGGCTATCGCGTAAGCTGCAGAACACGCATAATCGTTTGCAACTGAGTAAATCGATTTTTGATTGCGTGCCATATATATAAAGTCAACTAAATCAAACAAACCACTAACTTCACCACCCGGGCTGTCTATATCCAATAAGATTCTTTCAACTTCCTCATCTTTCATCGCTTCCGAAATAGCCGAAAAAATATCGTCATAGGAAGTTGTCCTCATCATTGATGAAAAAAATTCCGAGCGTTTTGTAAGCAACCCATGAATTGGAATAATCGCAAAGCCGTTCTGAAGTTCATAACCCAACGGAGCTGCAATCTCGACTGGTAACCATTCAAAATTGCTTACCATTTCTAAACTTTGAGGTGCCAATAACATTGGCCTATTCATCAATTTCTGAATCATTATTTATCTCTTTTTGCCCTTTTATCGTTCGTGAATCAGAATCAAATTGAAGCCCCAACTCGTCTGCACGTCTATTATCCTCTGAAATTTCAGCGTCAATTTCTTCGACGTCGTATCCAAGTTCTGATACAACCTCCGCTCGAGATTTAAACCCGCATCTAACGGCATCCATTTGAGCATTTTGCTCTTTCTGTGGATCGACCCACGAAAATCCTTGCGGAATCCATTTCACCAGGGGAAATGTTGGATCATTCGGAACATCAATCGCTCCTGAAAGCACTGCGAGTTCGATGAATTTATTCCAAATCGGTCTACACATTTGAAATACAATTAAATTGTGCTGCAATGCTGTACACTTTCTTCTAAATTCCAAAAGTCCTGCCCGAATTAAAGAATAGTTTACGCCTGAAAGATCGCCTGTCAGTTGTTCGTATGTGATTCCCAAACCAACGGAAATTGCCCTCAATTGCTGTTTGATGAAAGCTTCATATGTCCCACCAACATCTGCCGGACTCGAAAATTTCACATCTTCTCCGGGATCTAAAAATTGCATAGTTCCAGGTTCTAATCCGGCAAAAGCAACTCCCTGATCGTTTGTATCTTTTTCTCCAAATATTTCCGAATCGGGATCAAGACGCGTTACAAATCCAGCAAACATTGCTGCGGTTTTCTTGCGTACAAGTTCCGCGTCTTCGTATTGATCCAATTCGTGCAATTTCAAAAGCACATTGCTCAACCACGGTTCGCCACGAATTTGTCCCGGACGTAGCGGTCGATAAATATGTAAAATCTCATGAGCAGGAAGACGGATACTTTCAGAAGCAGAAAAACAAGAATCACCCGGATGCTCCTTATATAGATAGTAAGCGACTTTCTTGCCGGATTTGTTAAACTCTATTCCTGATCGAATAATATTTCCATTTGATAGTCGGCATTCTTTCGATGAGTCCAAATGTTCAACTTCTAAAACTTGCAATCTTAATGGAACAGTGGCATTTTTTTTGTCGATTTTGATTCGAACAAAACATTCTCCACCTTCAATGACGCTTCTAAGAACAAGAGCCTGTAAACCATAAAAATCACAAATCTCAGCAACATCAGATTCATCTGTCCATTTCAACCATAATTCCTGGATCTTTTTACGAAATTCCGCATTTCCTGCCTTCGATTGTGGCTTGATTCCTGTGCCTATACAATTTGAGACAATTGCTTCGATAGCATTTAATGCATACGGATTTTTTCGAACAATATCGTGTGACCGAGTTCTTAAAGTCACGAGACTTGAGGCTAAAAGAGAATTGATTGATGAGTTAGAAGGATACCAATTCCCGAGACGCTTTCCATGTCCCGCTCCGTCATAGGCTGCTATTGATTTCTTCTTAAAAATATTTGTTATCGATCGGAAAATGTTCATTTCAATCCTTTTGAAGTTGAAAAAATCACTTGACGTTTATGTGATGTATCCGACAATCCCGATTTAATTTGGCTACGCAATTTCAGAAGCTCATCTAAATTTATCGAAGCATATTGAACATGCATATCTCCATACGAAACCGACGTCACTCGTTTTCCCGATTGCAAATCAAATATTGCTTTTTCAATCGCTTCCAGATATTCACGTGTATACATACATTCCTCCCTTTATACTTATTCAGTCTTTCGAGAAAAAATGTTCAGAAAATTTTTGATTTTTTTAAAAAGGTTGCGACAAAATGAAAAAAACTTTTAAACTTTCAACGACACAGAATAAAGATATGTCGTTCTACTTATCGCAAATTATTATCATTTTAAAACAAAAAGTACACAAAACGACTTTGTTCATAAAATGTATTGATGCCGTCTTTTCTGGTTCTAAACTACAATTCTTCTAATTCTTTTTGAGTAAAACCAGTTTGTTCTGATAGATCCTGTAAATCTGTACACTGTTGTGAACGTTCTTTAACTTGTTTTTTAGACAATAGTCTACTTTTATCTACGATACGTATTTGTATTCCCGCAGATGGTTCACAACTTTTTAAAGCCCTAAACTGAGTATCTTTTTGTTGAATAAAAGGACCTATTCCTTTATCCCTAATCCAAGTTAACACTATCGGTATTATACTTCTACCTACAACTATATGAAATGACTCTTCTTCGTTTCCTGCGACTGGCGTTATACTAAATTTCAATTTACTTCCCATCTCTATTTTTCTAGGTCCTATATCTATAGAAGAATATCTAAAATCGAAATCTTTCAAAATGACTCTTTGATCAGTATCATTAAGAATAGTAACTGGCAACTGCATGCCTGAAACGCTTTCGAATAACCATAACATACACCCAACTAAACAAAATCTATTCATTTTAATAAACTCCCATTATTATCATTATATCATAAAATGACTTTATTATGTAACTTACCCTCCAATACTTAACGTTTGAATACTATAGTTACTTGATCCTAAACGAAAATTTAAATGCCAATCAAATGGACCAACTTGATCCCACATATGACTTTTATCAACCGGAATTGAGGAAAAATGAACAGCTCTTCTATATACGACCGCAGGAGACCCAAAATTTACGTGCACTACATACCTAACGTTAGAAGGAATAGAATCACCATTAAAATCGATAGTATTCGACTGTAAAATATGATATCGCTGCTTCCCTTCATCAGTTGCTCTAATTTGCGCAAATAAATCTCTGCATATCTGAGTAGAAACTAATGAATAAACAATATTTGCTTCTTGGGTTTCTTCTATAATCTCGTCCATTCCTGAACCAAACTTATAAATAAAACCTCTTTGAAAAAGATTATCTTGTTCATCTATATAGGTAGCCTTATCATATACCGTAAGAGGACGACCTTTCCAGAAAATCATAGATTCGTTCTTAAATACTCCAGCGGGACTCGTCATTGCTTTTAGATATTCAAGATACTTTTGAAAAGCTGATGTTTGCCAATCCTTAAAAAATCTAGAATCCATCAATAAATAACATTTGTTTCTTACTGGATCTTTAAATTCTTCATATTTCATGGGATCATAGTCATCAGGAATATATAATTTCGTTAGAACAGCATTAATTTTCTCATGTATAGACGGATCTTTCAACTCATCAACCAACAAAAAATTAGAACAAAATAATACATTCGGCAAAGAAGAATATTCTGACATTAAAGTATTAGCATCTTGTTCTCTTATTGGAACTTTTCCCCAAAAATATTCATTCGTTACAAGCATTGTAACTGTAGGATGGTAAAATTTCTGTGCTTCTTTAATATCTGACATCAATGTATAAAAATGCTCACAATAATATCTCTGTAACATTTCAAATAAATCTTCTTTCTTTTCAGACTCAATGTATAAATTCGGAAAATCTTTCTTTATCATGGAAATAATTTCCGAAATTGCTTGATATATAGATTCATCATCATAATCTCCGAAATATTTCAGCACATCTGAATTTGTAATCTCCAAAAGGTTATGAATATCAACTTCTAGAACTTCATCATCAAATTGTGATAAATATTCCCAAACTTCATCCGCTTTTTCTAAAAAAATTTCAGCCAGCAACGGATCATCCTTTTTTACTAACCATTTATTTTCTATAGCCTTAGTTATAAATCGACCTAATATATCATCTGTAACTGATACATCATCTTTTAAAAGATTTTGCATTTTTATTACAAATAGTTCTAACTTATGAGACTCTCGTAACCTTTTAATTTTTTCAAGAATTTCTAAATATTTTTCAATATCATCAACCAATATTTTTTTAAATTCAGAAAAGTCATGTTCATTCTGTTCAATCAGATATTCAATCCCTGATCGTAATATTTTTCTTTCTGTATTTATCATTAAATTGTTGGATACCGAGCGAGTTATAGTCGTTATTCTTAATACTTCATCACCTTTCAGCGCTTTTTCCAAACTCATACAGTGTACTTTACAAAAAGGAATAAAAAGACATATAAGTGGTATTAATTGTTTCAAAAACATAATTTCTCCAAAAAAGCAAAAATATCAGTTTCATTGTAACATATTATTAATTAATAAAAAGTTGATTTTTGGTATCTATTATGTACTGTCACATCCATCGACTTTTGATGATTTTTGGATGTGTTTTTTTCGCAGATAATGTGTTTTCTGTATTTTTAGATTTTACTCTGGAAATCTGTTCCCATTTAGCA
>CAZEAT010000030.1:6240-8629 GCA_964510175.1 uncultured Holosporaceae bacterium | reverse complement strand
TATGGGACATAAAAGCAATCAAATGACCCAACGTTACGCACATTTGGCTCCGGGACATTTAGAAAAAGCTGTTAATACATTGCCAAGTATTTAAGATGTTCGAACAATTAAGTCTGCTAAAAAGCAATTATCGTTATTTTTTAAGTATAAAGCCATAATAAAACCGACACTATTTTGTCAATTTTGCCTAATGATGGATCGTAATTCATGAACTTATCATTCAGTTTATAATCAGATTATATTTTCAAAAGGACGTTCGATATTGAGAAAAACGATGGTGGCTTAGATTGCACCTAAAACATAGCTGTTTTTTGGAGACTTTTTTGCATTCTCAATGTATTACACTAAAACAGACCTCCGTTTAGATACAAACAATACACTTTGCTATAGGTAAGCTTGATGTAGTGGCTTCTTCTAGTAAAACTTTAAAAGAGCTCAGCATTAATTGCGAAGTTCACAGGGCTTGCAAAAGTAATAAAGAAGCATGCAACAGAATTATAAATCTGTGAATTAATGGAGTGAGAGACTAAACCCGTCATTAAATGCTGTGTTTATTACAGAGGTCATGCGGTAATGGTTTGGTTTATAATGAAATTTTCATTTGATATCATTACCCAAATAAAACAAGTTTAAGATATTTGTTCTGTTCTGTATATTTTTAAAGTAGCTCTAGCATATACTTTCTTTCCTTCATCAAAGATTATCCCTTGAAATTTAGCTAGGCCGCCAATTTTATCTTTCATCGCAATTTTAACAAAGTAGTTCATTTTATTTTTAAGAAATTGCCTATATATTACAAAGCGTTTTACTTCTAAAATTAAATCTAAGCTATCAATTGAATGTTCTAAAATTCCACAAAAGGCTCCAGCTGCTTGAGCCAAATATTCAATGCCCAAACAAGTAGAGATTCCTTCGATTTCATTTGAATAAAAAATATTGTTAGAAGATGTGTCTATTTTAGCTATTAAAAACCCTAAAGACAAATCATAAGATTCAATATTAGTAAGCATCAGCATAGGGAATCTCTGAGGTAAAATAGATTTCATAGAGCTAATTTCCCAAGAACAACACTTGCGTTACTCCCCCCAAATGCAAATGAATTACTTAAACAATACTGTATTCTTTTTTTATCCCCCAATTGACACAACATTGGCGATTCAACCATTGCTTCACCTTCCATGCAATGAGGAATAACCATTTGCGATTTATTAAAAGCGCTAGACATCATAAGCCAACATAAACCTATTTCTGTAGCCCCTGCTGCACCCAAAAGATGTCCTGTGAGAGCTTTTGAAGATGAACATATTACATTACTTCCAAAGACCTGATTTATTGCCTTTGCTTCCATGTCATCATTCTGTAGAGTTCCTGTACCATGAAGATTAATATAATCTATTTGCTGCGGATGTAATTTAGCATCTTGTAATGCACGAGACATAGATAATATGGCTCCTTTTCCTGAAGGGTCTGGAGAAGTGACATGATAGGTATCGCTAGACTCTCCCACCCCTATCAAATTAACTTCCCCTTCTGCTCTGGTAATCAGAAAAAGAGCGGCTCCCTCTCCTATATTTATACCGTCACGATTTTTACAGAAAGGATTAGTTTTTTCATGAGCATAAGCTCCTAGAGCATTAAATCCTTTGATAGTAAAATTACACAAATCATCACTACCACCAACCAAAACTGCATCACATAAACCGTTATTAATTAGATTTCTTGCCACAGCGAATACTTTTGCACTTGATGAACAGGCAGTAGAAATTGCATAAGATGGTCCGGTAGCTTTTGTAATAAATCGCATGAACTCAATCATTACATTACATTCCAACCATTGAGGGAAAAGATTTTCAGCTAAAACTCCCGTTTTAAAATAATCTCCAAACGCCTGTTCAAATTGTTCCAATCCCAAGTTGTTACTTCCTAACACAATTCCTATACGAGATAGTGAATATTTCAAAGAAATCCATTCATTTTCTATCTGTTGGAAACAGTGCAAAAGCAATTGATTTACTCGCAAATTATATTTTTCTTGAGGAATTTGGGGTAATTTTTCATTGACCTTTCCAACATAAATAGTCTTATTCTCTAAAGGCATGGACACTAATCTGGTTCTGTTACCCACAATTGTATTTTTCCATACTTCTTCTTTAGAAGCTCCCAAATTATTAATTATTCCCAATGCTGATATATGCACTTAATCCTCTAAAATTTTATATTTATTTACAAAAAAATATAAACTACTATAATTCATAGCATGATTGAGAAAAATATACTATTTAAAAAATGGATCTTTTGTAACAACCCATCGACAATGCCTACGAATCTGCCATTTTCTCTCAAACGAGGACTAAGTGATATCAGCAAGCTAGCGCTATCGGCTTATAAC
>CAZEAT010000030.1:0-6140 GCA_964510175.1 uncultured Holosporaceae bacterium | reverse complement strand
TTAGAATCATTTTTACAAATTGAAAAAACAATTGTATTTGTCTATGCAGAAGAATCATCCCCCTCTCCCTTGGATAGAATTCGCTCTTCAACTCCAGTAGCTTTTGCGTTAGTTATAGAGCATAATGGAAATTATAAAGTAAAATTTCATGAAAAAAACCAAGGCGATTTCCTATCCATGAATCGCTTCATTAAATTTTTAGACAATTCCGAATTAAAAATAGAATCCACTTATTTTACATTGGAGAAATTGAAATGAATAAAACTACCTTATGCCTTGAGATAAAAACTTTAATCGAAAAAGTTCTTGAATTGGATAAAGATTCAATTAACTTTGACACTAATCTTTTTGATTCTAATCTGGAATTAGATTCGATAGGTATTTTAGAGCTAGAGTTAAATATTAAAAAGAAATATGACATTCAGATAGAGAGACTTCCAAAGGAAATCTTTTCATCAGTAGAAAAAATTGCCGAATTTATAATTGATTATCATAAACAAAATGCATAACATATTGAAAAAGAGTAACTTATGCTACAAACAACAGTAACCAGAAACATAGAATTTGGAGATGTAGATTTAACTGGAGCCATGTGGCATGGAGCCTATGCTCGTTACTATGAACATGCTCGTTGTAAATTGCTGGAAGACTTAGGAATCTCCTATCAAACTATACTTTGTAATGGCTTCCAAATTCCCGTTGTTTCTTTAAAGATAAAATTTATAAGGCCATGCCATTTTAATCAAAAAATACTGATTAGTGCCAAAATCGAACCTTCTGAGCATATGCTAATAATAAAGTATGAAATAAGAGATTTCGAAACCAAAGAAAAACTTTCTTCTGCTGAAACAAAGCATATGGCTTTTTCCAATGACATTCAGAAAGCTTTATATCAACTACCGAACTTTATATTATCAAAAATAGGAAATTATAATAATGAACAGTAAAATTAAGTATCTCTTATTTATATTTATGTGTTTTACGACCATAGCCGAAAGTGAAAATCTTCCTCAAGAATCGGTATTTTGGGATTGCAGTGATTATATTAGAGAAAACACCAAAACCCCTATTATCCAAGATGGAATTACTGTCGAATGGATAGACTCTCGCTATCCTTTAGATTTACGTAACTCTTCATTATTTAAAAGTTTAAAAGTAGATGAAGAAAAAATATTTAGTCGTTTAACTCCAAATCATTGGGTAGTAGCTACTTGTGAAATCCTAAAAAGCAAAGGAGCGCGAGGATTAAATCGAGAATGGAAAGGAGATGTACTCCGCAATATTCATGCGAATATCTTTATACCTAAAACTTTTGCAACCGGTAAAGAGGAAAATTTACTAGAGCTTCTTCTACACAGAGCCATATCGGTAGCAATTTATAATGTATTAAAAAGAGAAATTGAAAAATACTCTCCGGAAAAATCAAATACTGTAAAATTGAAATGGATTAATGATATCATTATAAACGGCAAAAAAATCTGCGGCATCAAACCAGATGATTTTGTAGAAAATAAAGAGGTAATAAGTTATCAGTTTGCTGTTAATATAAATATGGAAGCTAAAGAGTTACAAAAAATTGATCAGCCCGCAACTTCTTTAGCTGAAGAATGCCATAGAGATTTTGACCACAATCAAATCTTAAGAGAAATTATTGTTGAACTGATAAAGGTTTTGCAGCAATACAAAAATGATTTAGATAGTCTAGATAAATTATTTTCAAACAAAATGGCTTTTCTTGGAGATGAAGTCATTGTATATGATGCATATCCTGGAACAAATGTTGAAGGCATCTTAGAAAATGTCGAAAAAGGAAGAATTTTTATACGTTTAAGTTCAGGTGAATTATCTGTAATTAATCCTGGATACGGAATACTAAGAAAAAAGTCACCCCAACCATTGGTAGAACAGAGTAAAATTCAATCTTTTTTCAATAAAATTAAATATCGGTTCTTTTCCGAATAACTACTCTTTTCACATGACGAGCATCTGCTTCTGCGATTTCAAATTCTATACCGGCAGGATGGATAAAAGTTTCTCCGCGAGTAGGCATGCGTCCCGCGAGATACATTACCAAACCGCCTAAAGTTTCAAAATTAATTTCTTCTGCTTCATCTTTTACCAAAGGTTCAGTCAATGAAAATCCCAATTTTTCTTCACATTCGGAAATTAACATCTTAGCGTCAGCGGCAAAACTTCCGTCTTGCTTATTTATTATTTGCGGAAAAATACTTTTGTTCTGTTGAATTTCCCCTACAATTTCAGAAACTACATCTTGTAAGGTAACTAATCCATCAATTCCACCAAATTCATCAACCACAAGAGCCATATGATTAGCCGAAGCCTTAATTTCTACCAGTAATTCTAAAAGTTGAATACTTGGCGCAACATAAATAACTTCTTTCAATAATGTTCGAATATCAAAAGACTCAGGATTATGAATATATGGTAAAAAATCTCTTACACGAACTATACCCACAACATTATCCAAAGTATCTTTATAAATAGGTATCTGAGAAAAATTATTTTTAGAAAAGATATCAATAAAATCATCTAAAGGAGTATCTATCTTGGTTGCAACTATATCGACACGAGGAACCATAATGTCTTCAGCTGTCAATTCTTTCAATCCTAATACGTTCGACACCAATGATAACTCACTCGTATCATCCGTACTTAATTCTTGAACGATTTCAGAATCAGCCTCGATTAAATCTTCCAAACGATCTATGAGAGGCACTTCTGGTTGTCGTTTTTTAAAAATATTTCTTAAATAATCTCTTATTTTAAATACCATTTAACTCTCCGCTATAAATATGGATTTTCAATATCGATATTTTTTAATATGTTAATCTCTAAATCTTCCATTTTCTTTGCATCTTCCTCTTCTATATGGTCATAACCTAATAAATGTAACACACTATGAACTACCAAATGCATTAAATGATTTTCAAAAGATTTTTCTTGCTCTTGTGCTTCTTTTTGAATAGTTTCAAGCGCCAAAGCTACACTGCCTAGTATAGCTTCTTCACATCCATCGCAATCACAATGCCCATGGCAACCTTCATCCGCGCAATGGTCACAATCGCAATAATCATCCTCATCATCTACATATGAATCAGCTGGAAAAGATAAGACATTCGTACTTTTATCTATTCCTCGATACGTTTTATTTAAAATTTTTACTTCTTCATCATTGGTACATAGAAAACATATTTCAATATCTTCTGATTTTAACTTCATGAAGGAAAAAACTGCTACAGTAGCTTTTTTTATCCATTTATCTGTATTTTCAGACCAATTACTATCCTCTATTAAGACTTCTATATTCATTTTAACTCTCCTATAAGACTATGTGAGACAGAGTTTTTTATCAAAACTTCAGCAATATCACCTATTTGAATCTTATTCGAATCAACAGAAACCGCTTGAAAATACTCGCTTCTTCCTGTTAATTGTCCCGCATGCCTTCCTTCTTTTACAAACAAAACTTTCATAGTCTGCCCTACCGAGTGCTGATTAAACTCGTCTTGTTGAGCATTTAATAATTGTTGTAATCTTTGCAAACGCTCAGATTTTATTTCTTCCGCCACTTGATTCTCCATATTTGCCGCTGGAGTATGCGGACGGGGACTATATTTAAATGAATAAGCTTGAGAATATTTAACTCGTCGAACTATCTCCAGAGTATCTTCAAAATCCACATCATCTTCTCCTGGAAATCCCACAATAAAATCAGAAGAAAAAGCCATATCTGGTCTATACTCTCTAAGCATTTCAATAACCTCGACATATTTTTCTCTTGTATATCTTCTATTCATTCTACGAAGAATTGAATTAGAACCCGATTGAACTGGCAAATGTAAAAAAGGCATTAGAACCGGCAAATCTCTATGTGCATAAGCTATCTCTTCATCAACATCTTTAGGATTCGATGTCGTATAACGCAATCTTTTTAATCCAGATAGATTCGCGAATTCTCTCAATAAAGCCGCCAATCTCCAATTTTTTCCATCTTCACCTAATCCATTATATGAATTTACATTTTGGCCTAGCAATGTAATTTCTTTACATCCACACTCAATTAATTTTTTAGCTTCGGTCACAATTTCTTTTACACTGCGAGAAAACTCCCTACCTCTTGTATAAGGAACTACACAATAGGTACAAAAGTTATTACAGCCTTCTTGAATAGTAAGAAATTCTGATACTGTCCTTAAAGAGAACTTATTATCGTTAAATTTCTCAAATTTCTTATCGGAATTAAAATTAGTAAAAATAAGATGTTCATTTTCTCGATGTAAAATCACTTTCTCAATACATTCTGGAATATTTTGAATTTCCTGAGGTCCAAGAATAACATCGACATAAGGACATCTACTCAAAATATCTTCAGAACGAGATTGAGCTACACATCCAGCAACAATAATAATGAAATCACTTTTGTCACTGTGTTTTTTCAAAAGATGTGCTCTTCCTAAATCAGAAAATAATTTTTCATCGGCCTTCTCACGTATACTACAAGTATTAAAAATTAATAGATTAGCTTTTTCGATATCTTCCGACTTTAAATGCCCATAAGAAAGTAACAAATCCTCTATACGCTGAGAATCATATAAATTCATCTGGCAGCCGTAACTTTTTATAAAAAAATCCATCAACTATTTCGCCCTATTGTTCCAATCACTCAGAAATTTTTCCAATCCTGCTTCTGTTAAAGGATGCACAAAACATTGTGCTAAGACTTTTTCCGGCAAAGTAATTGCATTTGCTCCAGCAAGAGCCGCTTCAGTAAAATGATTTATACTTCGAATGGACGCCGCTAGAACCTTTGTTTCAATGTTTTGTTCTTTATAAATTTCCACTATCTCATTTATTAAACCAATACCACCCTGACCGATATCATCTATTCTCCCGACGAATGGTGAGACATAAGTAGCTCCGCATTTTGCAGCCATAAGAGCTTGAGCAGCAGAAAAACACAAAGTCATATTGGTTGCTATTCCTCTCTCAGACAAAAAAGAACAAGCTTTAAGCCCATCAAAAGTACAAGGTAATTTCACACACACATTGCTATGAATTTTAGCTAAATTTTGACCTTCTTTTATCATCTCATCAAAATCAGTAGATATTACTTCTGCACTTACTGCTCCTCGAACAATACTACAAATCTTTTTGATAATCTCTTCAGGCTTCGAGCTTCCATTTTTCGCCATAAGAGTAGGATTTGTAGTCACTCCATCAATAAAATCCTTATACTTGCTAATTACATTTATATCCGCTGTATCTAAAAATATTTCCATTATCTATCCACGATTACCATTCTTATAATATCTAAAGTAATATACTTTTTACACATATATTTTAACTAATTATTTACAATAATCCACTATAATAGTTATATAGCAAGAGGATAGTAATGAAAAAGATTTTAAAGAAACTTAAATTTCTAAATATGAAATCTCTATATAAAGGAGCTACTGCAATAGAATATACTCTTATTGCTTCCTTACTCTCCGTCGCGCTCATAGGCGGCTATAAAAAGGTAGGTACAAAATATAAAGACCTATACAATGGAATTTCTAACGGACTCAATGAAATGGACAAAGCAAACAACAAATAAAGCTTTTCATCTCTTGAGATTCTCAATGAAAATATATATACTCTCCCCTATGGATTTTGGAGAGTTTCTATGAAAGTCATAGTAGAAAAATGCAAAAAATGTTTAAGTTGCGTTGAGGTTTGTCCTATAAAGGCCATTACAGAAAAAAATGGAGAAATTGTAATCGATAAAGACTCCTGTTTAGGTTGTGGTTGTTGTGCGTCAGCCTGTCCAAATGATGCCATAGAATTTGAATAGAGGTTATAATGCTATTATCTGTATTATTAGGGATTCATTTTGTTTTAACCCTAGCTATTATTGGATTAATTTTATTACAAAAGCATGATTCCGATGGAGCATTAGGTTCTAGTGGAGGTGGAGCAGCCAGTGGAGTATTTTCAGTAAGAGGACAAGCGAATATTCTAACTAAATCTACCGGTATTTTAATGACGATATTTGTTCTTAATTGTCTAATTATGGCTAAAATTACAAAGAACGTACCGGCAAAAGAATCGGTGATAGATAAAGTGGCCCGTGAAAG
>CAZEAT010000029.1:7627-9097 GCA_964510175.1 uncultured Holosporaceae bacterium | reverse complement strand
TTCCATTTTCTAATAGTGTTAGTTGTAGTGATTGTAAAAGAAGTAATTTAAAAAACTCGTAACAAATGAGATAAGTATTTTTGAGTTAATATTGTACTTTCCAAAAATAGAGCCCCTCTGCTGGAGCTGTTGGAGCCGCATTATTACGATTGCAAGACAGGAATACATGTTTAAAGTGAGAAACTGACCACTCTCCTGTTCCCACTTTTACCAAAGAACCTATCATATTTCTTACTTGACGATATAAAAATGATTTTGCAAATACTTTTATTAAAATTAACTCTTCACTTTTTTCAATAATAATATTATTTAAAGTTTTTATAGGAGAACTAGCCTGGCAACCTGCGGCTCTAAAAGCAGAAAAATCATGTTTGCCCACTAAAATTTGTGCGGCAGTGTTCATTAAATCGATATTTAATGGTTTGATAATTTTCCAAGCTCGTTGATTGTCTAAACTTAATTTTGCTCTACGGTTAATAATTTTGTAGATATAACTTCTTTCGATAGAGCTAAACCGAGCATTAAAATCCAAAGTCATTTCTTCGACGTGAAGTACACTAATGGGGATTTCCCTTAAATGCGCGTTCATGCATTCTTGTATACGAAAAGTATCGAGACAATTTTCTATGTCGAAATGGGCAACTTGTCCGAGGGCATGTACTCCAGTATCCGTTCGTCCTGCTCCTTGTAGGGTTACAAGTTTTTTTGTTAGAGGTTGAATTGATTCTTCTAAACATTGTTGAATAGTAACGACTCCATTTTGACGTTGCCAACCGCAAAATGGAGTTCCATCATATTCAATAATTAGTTTATAACGATGCATTACTTCAGAGTTTCCAGATTATGAATTACATAATCCATTTTTGAAATTTTATCGCCAAGAGTATTTACTCTTTTTTTATGTTCTTCAATGGTTTCTACTGAAGCTTTACTCATGAAATCTTGATTATTTAACCGGAACATCGCCGCATCTCTCATTTTAGTTAAATTCTCAATTTCTAAATTTAATCGGCTTATTTCGTGCTGTACGTTAATTCTTTTGTCGATTTCAATGCGCAAAATAGCTCCGTTCAAAACTATAGGAACACTTTTCTGGACATTATCAGTGAATGAAACTCCTGCCATGCGAGAAATAACTTCCTGATGATTTTTTAAGAATTTTCCGATATTTTCATCTGCATTTTCGAATTTTATAGCAAGTTTTTCTCCTACAGAAATATGAAGACATTGTTTCAGTGAACGAATAGATGTTATAGCATCTTTTAATATTTCTGTTTTTTGAACGGCTTCTTCAAAGTCTGAAGTAATTTCTTGAGTTTTCGGCCAGGAAATTTCAAGAACACCTAATTCTCCGCTTAATTTTTTGGAAATGAAAGGGGCTATAGGATACAACACTTTTACAAATTGAAGGATTGACCAAGCAACTGTATCTCTAACTTCTTTTTTCAAAAGAACTGTATTTAGATTATA
>CAZEAT010000029.1:3961-7527 GCA_964510175.1 uncultured Holosporaceae bacterium | reverse complement strand
ACTACATTGCCTTTTGACTTTGACATTTTTTGGCCATGTTCATCGCGCACTAATCCATGAATATATATGTCTTTGAAAGGAGGCTTTTTCATTGCAAATAATGACATCATAATCATTCGCGATACCCAGAAGAATATAATATCAAAGCCAGTAACAACGAGTGTGTTGGAAAAGAATCTTTGTAATTCTTCGGTTTCTTTTGGCCAACCTAGAGTAATAAACGGCCACATGCCAGAAGAGAACCACGTGTCTAAGACATCTTCATCTTGTTTTATAACTACAGAATTATTTCCATAGAAATTTACTGCTTGAGCTTTTGCTTCGGCTTCATTTTCAGCAACAAATACCTGTCCATCTGGTCCGTACCAGGCAGGGATACGATGTCCCCACCAAATTTGGCGAGATACACACCAAGGTCTGATATTTTCTAACCATTCAAAATATAAATTTTCCCAATGCTTAGGTATGAATTTTATTTTTCCAGATTTTACTGCTTTTATAGCAGGTCCGGCTAACTTTTCTGCACTTATGAACCATTGATAGGTAAGTCTAGGCTCTAGTTCTACTCCAGAGCGGTCTCCAAATGGAACGGTGTGTTTAATATCTTCAATAGAATCTAACAGCTCTTTTTTCCCTAGAAGTTCAATAACTTTTTTGCGAGCTTCAAACCTTTCCATCCCTCTGAAAATTTCTGGCACTTCATCATTTAATTCTGCTTTTTCATTGAAGATGTCGATTATAGGAAGTTTATTACGCTGTCCTACTTCAAAGTCATTAAAATCATGAGCAGGTGTGATTTTTACCGCTCCGGTTCCTTTTTTAGGGTCTGCATACTTATCTGCAATTACAGGAATTAATCTGTCGACCAATGGAACTTTTACTTTTTTCCCTATAAATTTTTTATAACGTGTATCACTTGGATTTACAACTACAGCTACATCTCCAAACAAGGTTTCTGGACGGCTTGTAGCAATGATTATTGAATCGGAGCCATCTTCTAATTCGTATTTAATATGCCACAAATGTCCATCAACTTCTTTTTCTACGATTTCTAAATCAGAGATGGCAGAACCAATTAAAGGATCCCAATTAACCATTTTTTGGCTACGATAAAGAAGACCTTGCTGATAGAGTTTAACAAACATTTTTGCTACAGATTTTTTACTTGCGTCATCTAGGGTAAAACGTGTACGAGAAAAGTCGCAAGAAATACCTAATCTTTTTAATTGGTCGATAATATTATGACTAGAATCTTCTTTCCAAAACCAGATTTCCTTTAATAATTTTTCTCGTGTTAGCATTCCTTTTTGGACGCCTGATTCATATAACTTTTTCTCTACCAATAACTGTGTAACTATGCCGGCATGATCTAATCCAGGCTGAAATAGTACATCGTAACCGCGCAATCTTTTGTAACGAGCGATGATATCTTGCAGTGTGAAGCAAAGAGAATGACCGATATGTAGAGTTCCAGTTACGTTTGGTGGCGGCAAAAGAATCATAAAAGGCTCTGCATTTGGTTTCTTCTGCGACGCTTCAATATCAAAAGAAAAATTCTTTTCCAAATTTTTTGGATTAAAAACTTTATCTAACACTTTATCCCTCTACATACAGCTTATGCTATCCTATAATAACTCCATATAATTGTACAATTATTGACTAAAAATTTTTGTATATGTTGCGATTGTGATACACCAAAAAAATTATATCAAAGTGTTGAAAGTAATATTATTGTTTACTAATATTTATAAAGGGGGTATCTATGAATATCTATTTGGATTATCAATCAACAACTCCTTGTGATAAGAGAGTTTTTGAGGTAATGGAACCTTATTTTTTGGAAAAATTTGGGAATCCTCATTCAGGGCATGTTATGGGACAGCAAGCTTTAGAAGCTATCGAAAATGCTAGAAATCAGGTGGCAAACTTGATTCATGCAGAGGATTCGCGCGAAATAATTTTTACGTCTGGGGCTACGGAATCCAATAATTTAGCTATTCAAGGAGTTGTGAATTTTTATCAAAATTCACGAAAAAAAATTGTTACTTCTATGATAGAGCACAAGTGTGTGTTAGAAGCATGTAAAGCTCTTATTCGGAAAGGGTATGATGTTGTTTTTTGTCCGGTGCTTAGTAACGGAATAGTTGACATGGATTTCTTAGAAAAAGAGATAGACGATAGAACTTTACTAGTATCTATTATGGCAGCGAACAATGAAATTGGAACTATTCAACCGATAAAAGAAATTAGCAAATTGTGTAGAAAACATGGGGCTTTTTTTCATACAGATGCAGCTCAGGCTGTTGGAAAAATAGAAGATATAAGCGCTCAAGATGTAGATCTAATGAGTATATCTGGACATAAGATTTACGGTCCTAAAGGTGTGGGAGCTTTATATGTCCGTATGCAACCTCGAATACGTCTGACTCCGTTGTTTTTAGGTGGAGGACAAGAAAGAGGCATGAGGTCGGGAACTTTACCAACTCCTTTATGTGTAGGATTGGGAAAGGCTTGTGAGATAGCTCAGGATGAATTAAAAAAAGATTTTTTACATATTAGTAACTTAAAAAATTATTTTATAGATAAGTTATTAAATGAATTACCTAAAGTTTATCTGAATGGAGATAGAGAAAAAAGAATCCCAGGATGTTTGAATTTTAGTTTTGAAGGAGTTGAAGGAGAAGGAATAATGCTAGGCATGCCTGAAATATGTGTTTCTTCTGGTTCTGCTTGTACTTCTGCATCATTAGAGCCTTCCTATGTGTTGAAAGCAATTTCTATTAGAGAAGATTTAGCTCATTGTTCTCTTCGAATTGGATTGGGAAGATTTACCACCTTTGAAGAGGTAAGTTATGCGACAGATAAAATAATTGATGTTGTATCGCGTTTACGGGAAATGAGTCCTTTGTGGTAATTAAGGTGTAAAAATGAAGTATTCTGATAAATTAATGGAGTTATATAAAAATCCTAAAAATGTAGGAAGTTTAGATGAATCAGATGAAAATGTGGGAACATCTATAGTGGGAGCTCCAAGTTGTGGTGATGTAATTAAATTACAGATTAAAGTAGATGAAAGTGGAAAAATTTCTGAAGCTAAGTTTAAAACTTTTGGTTGTGGAGCAGCCATAGCTTCCAGTGCTTTAATTACGGATTGGGTTCAGGGAAAAAGTCTAGATGATGCAAAAAAAATTAAAAATCAAGATGTTGCAGACTATTTGTCTTTGCCTCCTGTAAAAGCTCATTGTTCAGTTTTAGCGGAAGAAGCAATTGAAAAAGCAATCGATAATTATTTAACAAAGAAAGGTAGGAAAGATGGAAAAATTGATTAGTTTAACGCCGGCAGCAGCAGAGTTTTTAAAGAAATCGATATCTGAAGAAGGTTGTAAAGGTATAAAAATAGATGTGGTTTCTGGAGGTTGTAGTGGTATGACATATGAAGTAAATTTTGTTCAGGAAATAAATTCAATTGATGTCATGGTAGAAGAGGATGGGATTAAGATTTTTGTTTCACCAAAAGCTGTGCTTTTTATTTCCGGGATGATATTAGACTATGTTAAATCTCCAAT
>CAZEAT010000029.1:2386-3861 GCA_964510175.1 uncultured Holosporaceae bacterium | reverse complement strand
GGAGAACTTTCATCGGAATTTACCATAGAAATGTTTGATTTGCGCGAGGATTATTCTAATTTAAAAGAAGAAGGTGCTAAAATAAATTTTCAAAATCAGTTAAAAGAGAAGATAAAAAGTAAAATTTCTGAATTATCCTTGTGCTCTGACGATATAAATCGATTTCAGAAGAAATTTCTGGAATTAAAATTTTTAAATTCATTTTGGGAAAAAATAAAAATAGATGTTTACAGTAGGAATTGATTTAGGTACTACGGCTTCTGTTATTTCTTGGGTGAAAAATGGGAAGCCTGAAGTTGTAAAAATTAATGGAAAGACAACGATACCATCGGTTGTAAATTATTCGGGATTATCTCCTATAATAGGTGAAGCAGCAGAGAGGAAATTTGATAGTTTAAATACAATTTTTTCTGTGAAACGGCACATGGGTAGTGATAAAAAATTTTTAGGTCATGATGCCACAGAAGTATCAGCGGAAATTTTAAACTATTTAAAAAACAGAGCTGAGAACTCACTAAAAAAAACTATTGATGCTGCTGTAATTACAGTACCTGCCCATTTTTCAGATATTCAAAGAACGGAAACGAAAAGGGCTGCTTCTTTGGCAGGTATAAAAGTTTTACAGTTAATTAATGAGCCTACTGCGGCTGCTATTGCATTTGGTATAGACAAAAAAAAGGAAGGGATTTTTTTAGTTTATGATTTCGGAGGGGGTACGTTTGATTGTTCCTTGCTGCGATTAGAAGATGGTATTTTTCAAGTACTAGCAACAGGAGGTTCAAATTACCTTGGCGGAGATGATATTGATAATGCTATTTTGGATAACAATTTACGGCGAAATAAGTTGAATAACATTCATTATGAAGAACGCATGCAAGGAAAATTTGTAGCTAAATTTTTAAAAGAGAATATATGTAATGAAGAAGAGATAACGGCAGAATTTGATTTAAATAATAAGAAATATAATTTTTCTTTAACACAAAGAGAGTTGAGTTTTTTTGTACAAAATCTTTTGCAGAAAACTTTTGATATTTCTACTCAAGTAATAGACGATGCAGATGTTAATCGAAGTGAGATTGATGGGGTAATTTTAGTGGGAGGGATGACTAAACTAAGTCTTGTAAAAAATGCGGTTAGTGATTTTTTTAAAACTAAAATTTATAGTGATTTAAATCCTGAAGAAGTGGTTTCATTAGGAGCAGCGATACAAGCTCAATCTATAGTTGAAAAAAATAAAAATATGTTATTAATAGATGTTGTGCCATTATCTTTAGGAATTGAAACTTTTGGAGGAGGTGTTGATAAAATTATTTATCGTAATACGCCAATTCCTGTTAGTGAGAATAGAGAATATACAACTTATCAAAACAATCAAACAGGAATGAAATTTAGAGTTGTTCAAGGTGAAAGATTATTTGCTAATGAATGTCAAACTTTAGCAACTTTTGAGTTGAAAGAAATTCCTCCGATGCCTG
>CAZEAT010000029.1:0-2286 GCA_964510175.1 uncultured Holosporaceae bacterium | reverse complement strand
GATATAAGGAGAAAATAAATGGAAGTTATTTTTATTTTACACGATGGATTAGAAAAAAAAGTAACCTTTTGTAAGGGGCAAACTCTGTTAGCTATTGCAGAGGAGAATAATATTAAGTTGAATAGTAATTGTGAAGGATTTGGAGTTTGTGGCGGATGTCATGTTTATGTAGAAAATTTGCAGGATAAATTACCAAAAATTTCTGAACGTGAAAATGATACATTAGACAGAGTTTCTAATCTTAGTATACATTCTCGCTTAGCGTGTCAGGTTGTATTGGATGAGTCATTGGATGGTTTACGAGTTAGACTAGTTTAAAATGTATGAATTGCCATCTTGTGTTGTGTTAAAACTAATAGAATTATCAAAGAATTTACATCTGGATTATTGTACACTTTCTGAAAATTATCGTAATGGAATTTATCATAAATTAAGTAGTACTCAAGCTATGACTTACGCTATAGGACGTATGCCAGCAACGTATAGTGTAATAAAATATATTCTTGAGAAATTTAAGTCGAACTATGGTATGTTTTCAAAAGTGCTTGATATCGGAAGTGGTTGTGGAAGTTTACCTATTGCTTTAGATAATCAAGATATTGACTACACAGGAATAGATTACTCAAAAGAAATGATATCTGTTGCTCAAGAATTAACAGAAAGTCACCTACATTTTTATAATGAAGACATCCATTCTTTTGCTTTTAGAGGTAGATATGAGGCTGTGTTCGCTTCATATAGCTTAAATGAAATACAAAATCTAGAAGTTGTGTTGCATAAAATGTATAGTATTTCTTCTCGTTATGTTTTTATTATAGAACCGGGAACACCTAAAGGTTATAAAAATATTCTTTTAGCAAAAAAAATTGCTAAAGAATATGGATTCCAAGCAATTCTACCTTGTGCTTCTAATTGTTGTTTTTTAAAAGAGGGAGATTGGTGTCATTTTAGTATAAGAGTTCCCAGAACAAAAATTCATACACAACTTAAAAGAGGTATACTTCCTTATGAGGACGAAAAATTTAGTTATGTTATCTTTTCTAAAGATGCCGGTGACATGCCTGTCAGTAATATTGTGGTTAAAAATCCTATGAAGAGAAAAGGACACAGCATTTTTGATGTTTGTACAAAAAATGGATTGGAGCGCCGAATTATTTCCCATAAAAATCTAAAGCAAAAGATAGAATGGGGCGATGAACTAAAGGAGATAGAATGAAGTGTATTGTAGGGATGTCAGGAGGAGTGGATAGTTCTGTATCTGCGGCTTTGCTGATGAAAAAATATGAGCATATAATTGGTTGTACTTTTAAAATGTTTAATTCACCGCAAGTGGAAAAATCTGTAGCAGATGCTAGGAAAGTGGCTGATTATCTTCATATAGAACATGTTGTAATTGATTGTATTGCCGACTTTCAAAAATATGTCATAGATAATTTTATTGATACCTATAAAAAAGGTTGTACTCCTAATCCATGTATTATGTGTAATAGATTTGTAAAATTTCATTGGCTAAATAAAGTAAGATGTCAATATGATGCAGATATGATGGCTACCGGACATTATGCAAATGTTTTAAGTGGACAGGATGGAGTAGAATTACATCAAGCAAAAGATTTATCAAAAGACCAAAGTTATTTTTTATATAAATTACACCAAGACGTTTTAAAGTATGTGGAATTTCCATTAGGCAATTTTACGAAGGCAAAAACTAGAGAATTGGCTAAGGATTTTAATATTCCTGTAGCTGAAAAGCCAGAAAGTCAGGATATTTGTTTTATTCCAAGTCAGGATTATATTTCTTTTATAAAAGAACATAATGGAGATGTTTGTTCAGGAGAAATTATTTCCGAAAATGGGGTGATATTAGGTCATCATAATGGAACTATCAATTATACAATTGGACAGCGGAAAGGTTTAGGGCTTTCAGGAGGTCCTTTTTTTGTTAAAGAAATAAGATCCGATAAAAATCAAATAATAGTGAGCGAAAAAGAAAAAATTAAAACACTATTTATTAATTTACAGGATGTAAATTTCATTAATCAGGAATATTTAGGGGCGTGCGAGGTTAAGATTCGCTCGGCAAATAAAAAAATTAAAGCCGAAATTGTTAAAAATTGTGATAAAATTACTGTAAAATTGCAGGATGCTGAGTATGGTATTGCCAAAGGTCAGCATTGTGTGTTTTATATTAATTCAAGAGTTATAGGCGGGGGTATTATTTGTTAAGACTGCGAATTTTTGAAGATAATGTAATGCTATTTTTTCATACGATAGCAAAAATATTTA
>CAZEAT010000028.1:4604-9163 GCA_964510175.1 uncultured Holosporaceae bacterium | reverse complement strand
TATTCACAATCTAAGTTAATATTAACATCTTTTTTTAATCAAATACAGCAAATTAATCAACAAGAATTGTTAATATTTTTTGTATTGTTGTTCTATTTAGGTTGTGCTACCATTTAAGAAAAAAGGAGGTATTCATGTGTTGTCTTCTTGTTTTAATTGTTATTTTACTAGCGGCCATATGGTTGGGATATAAACCGTTTTGAAGTTATAAGTATAAAACTTTAATATAAGCAGTCTGAAATTATTCTTAAGTATTTTATTAAGTTTAATAGTCAGACTGTTTTAATACTTTCTGTACATTTAAGACTTAGATTGATACAATCTCTGCGGATTATATCTGAGAGGTAATATATGATAGTAGTTTTTCCTGGGCAAGGTTCTCAAAAAATCGGAATGGGTAAAGATATTTACGATAATTTTTCTGTAGCTAAAAATGTTTTTCAGGAGGTTGATGATGCTATTAATTTTTCTTTATCAAAATTAATTTTTGAGGGCACAGAGGAAGATTTAAAGGCTACTATTAATGCTCAGCCAGCTTTAATGGCTGTTAGTATTGCTTTTTGGAAAGTTTTAAAAGCAGAATTTGGTTTTGACGATAACGTAAAATATTTTGCTGGACATTCTCTGGGAGAATATACTGCTTTGTGTGCTGGTGAGGTGCTCTCGCTGAGAGATACTGCTAATATTTTAAGATTAAGAGGTAAGGTAATGACAGAAGCTTGTCCTACTGGAGGAGCTATGGCTGCTATTTTGGGTCTGGATATAGCTGCTGTCGAAAATATAGTAAATGAAGTTTCTACAAAAGAGGCACAGGTTCAAATAGCTAATGATAATTCTCCTGGGCAGGTAGTTATTAGTGGTCATGAAGAAGCAGTAGAAAAAGCTATGAAGAGAGCTATGGAACTTAAAGCTAGAAATGCTGTAAAGTTGCAAGTAAGTGGTCCTTTTCATAGTAAATTAATGTTTCCTGCAGTAAAGGCGATGGAAGAGTCATTGCGACAAATTACATTTTCTAAGCCTAAATTGCCGATAGTGACGAATATTACGGCAAAGGCTGAAACTGGAGGATTTGAAGATTTATTGATTCAACAATTAACCGGTCGTGTTCGTTGGCGTGAAAGTATTTTGTTTGCAGAGCAGCAGGGTGTTAGTAATTGTATTGAAATTGGTTCAGGAAAAGTTTTAACCGGTTTAGCCAAGCGAATAGCTCCTAATATGAAATTGATGAATATTAATTCTCTTGAATCGCTGTCACAAATTAGGGAATTTTGCTGAGGAAATTTGTTAATGCTTTCCGGATGGATATGTTTAGATAAACCTGCCGGTATTTCTTCTAACTTTGCTATGGTAAAGGTACGTCGATTGCTTGGAGAAAAAACAGGCTATGTGGGAACGTTAGATCCGTTTGCTACAGGGGTATTACCTATAGCTGTTGGAAAAGCGAGAAAATTTATTCAATTCCTCGAAAATGATAGTAAGAGCTATGAATTTACAGTCATATATGGACAGACTACTGATACTCTTGATGTTACCGGTAATTTTATTGGGGAAACAAATTTAATTCCTACAGAGCGGCAAATTATTTCAAGTATTCCTAAATTTTTAGGCGAGATTACACAGATACCACCTAAATTTTCTGCGATAAAAATTAATGGACAAAGAGCTTGTGATTTAGTTCGCAGAAATAAAGATGTAGATATTCCATCTAGAAATGTTCATATATTTGACTTAAAGCTTCTCAAATTTAATGGAAATGAAGCGAGATTTTATGTGCATTGTTCCAAGGGTACTTATGTAAGAACTTTGGCAGATGATATGGCCAAGTTTATGGGCACTTTATGCTATGTAAAAGAATTAAGACGGTTGCATTCTGGGTTTTTTACATTAAAACACACAATTACTCTGGAAAATTTATTCAAAATAGTAGATACTACAGACTTGGTTAGTAGTATGATTTCTATAGAAAGTCCGCTGGACGACATCCCGGCCTTATATTTGGAAAGAAGCTATTGTACCAAGCTGCAGAACGGAGTAGGAATTACTGTAGATAATTGTGCAGTTCAGTCTTCTTACGTTAGGTTGTTTGATAGTGAACAGCGTTTATTTAAAGGGGTTTGCTATGTTTCTGCAGACGGTGAAGTAACAGCCGTAAAAATGTGTTTAGATTAACTATAGGAGTTAGAAGATGTCGATAGAAAAAAAAGATATAATGAAAAAATTTGCTATTCATGAAGGTGATACAGGTTCTCCTGAAGTGCAAGTAGCGGTTTTAACCGCGAGAATAAATAGTTTAGGAGAGCATATGAATACGCATCCGAAAGATTTTCATTCGCGTCGCGGGTTATTGTCTATGGTTAGTAGAAGAAGAAAATTGTTAGATTATCTTAAGAGAGAAAGCGGAGAAAGGTATTCAACTCTTATTAAGGCCTTAGGATTAAGAAGATAATTTTTAGTAGGGAAGAATTTCATGGTAGTAAAAAAAGAAATAAATTGGGGCGGTAGGACATTATCAATTGAGACGGGTCGCTGGGCAAATCAGGCAGATGGCTCTGTTGTTGTCAGATATGGAGATACAGTAGTTCTTTGTACTGTTGTAGCTGCCAAAGAAGCAAGCTCAAACACGGATTTCTTCCCTTTGACTGTTAATTACATAGAAAAAGCTTATGCGGCAGGAAAGTTTCCAGGAGGTTTTGTAAAAAGAGAAGGTCGCCCTTCTGAGCATGAAACTTTAGTTTCGCGTTTAATTGATAGACCAATTCGGCCTCTGTTTCATGAAAATTTCAAAAATGAAACCCAGGTGATTTGTACTGTTTTAAGCTTTGATAAGGAAAATGATGCCGATATTATTTCAATTATAGGAGCCTCTGCAGCTTTAACTATTTCGGGAATACCGTTTTTAGGCCCTATTGCGGCAGCCAGAATTGGATATCAAAACGGTCAGTATATTTTAAATCCTAAGATAGGAAATGATACGGAATTAAACTTGATAATTGCAGGTTCACGAGATGGTGTTCTTATGGTTGAATCAGGTTCTAATGAGTTTTCAGAAGCTGCAATGCTAGAGGCTTTAAAGTTCGGACATGATTCTTATCAGCCTATTATCGAAATGATTACAGAAATGGCGGAAGAAGCAGCTAAAGAACCGTGGGAGGTTTCAGAAGATTCTAATTCTGAAGATATTATAAAAGAAATTACCGAAATTTTTTGGAATGACATAGAAAAAGCTTACGGAGGTAGTTCTAAACATGAACGTTTGGAAGCTATGGCAAAAGTACGTGAGGCTGCAATAGCTCATTTTGTTGAAAAAGATGTTGAAATTGAGAAATCATTTATTGAAGGGAAATTCAAGGAAGTATGTTCTCGATTTATGAGAGATAAAATCCTTTCTACAGGACGTCGTATTGATGATAGAGTATCAAATGAAGTGCGGCCAATTAGTGTGGAAGTTTCAGTTTTACCTAAAGTTCATGGTTCTGCAGTTTTTATGAGGGGAGAAACACAAGCTCTTGGAATAACTACTCTGGGAACAACTCAGGACCAGCAAATTGTGGATGGTTTAGCCGGTGAAACAAGTGAAAGATTCTTATTGCATTATAATTTCCCTCCGTTTTCAGTAGGAGAAATTAGTCGCTTGGGTTCTCCAGGACGTCGTGAAATAGGACATGGTCGGCTGGCTTGGCGTGCAGTGAGTAAAGTTCTGCCATCTAAGGAAGAGTTTCATTATAGCATTCGTGTAGTTTCTGAAGTTTTGGCGTGTAATGGTTCCTCTTCTATGGCTACTATTTGTGGAGCTTCTTTGTCTCTTATGGACGCAGGTGTGCCAATAAAAAACGCCGTTGCAGGTATTGCTATGGGTTTAATTATAAATCCTAAAGGAGATTATGTGATTCTCAGCGATATTATGGCTGAGGAAGATCATCTAGGCGATATGGATTTTAAAGTTGGTGGTACTAGAAACGGTATTACTGCACTGCAAATGGATATCAAGGTTTCAAGTGTTACTTTTGATATTTTGGAGAAAGCTCTTGCCCAGGCAAAAGAAGGACGTCTTTTCATTTTAGGAGAAATGGATAAAGGTATTAGTCAACCTCGTTCTGAACTGAATGAAAATGCTCCGAAAATAATCTCTTTCTCTATTCCTAAAGATAAAATTCGTGAGGTTATTGGGTCTGGAGGAAAAGTTATTCGTGATATAGTTGATACCACAGGCGCAAAGGTGGACATAGACGATGACGGAAATGTTTCCGTAGCTGCGGTGGATAGTAAATCTTTGAAAGAAGCTGAAAAGCGTATTAAAGAAATAGCTTGGGATCCAGAGGAAGGTACTATCTATAATGCTCGAGTTGTGAAAATCATGGAATTTGGCGCTTTTGTCAGTTTTTACGGTACAAAAGAAGGTCTAATTCATGTTAGCGAAATGGCTGAAGAACGAGTTGAAAATGTAAGTGATATCTTAAACGAGGGGGATGAAGTTAAAGTTCTTTTCCTCGGTTTCGATGCTAAAGGCCGTGCTAAGTTGACTATGCGATTAGATGCAAAAGAACGTAAACATTCTGAAC
>CAZEAT010000028.1:0-4504 GCA_964510175.1 uncultured Holosporaceae bacterium | reverse complement strand
ATACAAAATCAATTGACGTCTGACAGTGGTGAAATAGAAATCTCGAGTAACTGGAAAGTTTTAGCAATAAAACAAGAAATGCCTAATGGCAATATTACGCCATTGGAGTATCTTCTATCTCAGGATGTAGAACGTCATGATTTAATGTTAGAGCTGGAATCTTGTGAAGATGCCAATCGCATTGCTGAAATATATGATAGATTAATACAAATTAACGCGTTTGATGCTGAAGCTCGAGCAGCAATTGTTCTTAGAGGGTTAGGATTTGATACCAATGACCAAAATAAACCATTAAATAGTTTTTCCGGAGGTTACCGAATGCGTATGTCTCTGGGGGCAGTATTATTTCAGGAACCTGATTTATTGCTTTTGGATGAACCTACAAATCATTTGGATTTGGAAACAACAGATTGGCTAGAGGATTTTCTTAGAAAATATCCCAAAAGTTTTATATTAATTTCTCATGACAGAGATTTTTTAAACTCTACGGTCACTAGTATTTTACATTTAAAAAGCAAACATATAAAAAAGTATAATGGTAATTTTGATACATTTTTAGATACATATAACCAACAGCGAAAAGATGCAGAAGCTCAAAATGCAAAGCAAGAAGAAAAGCGTAAGCATATGATGGAATTTATTCGAAGATTTCAGTATAAAGCTACTAAGGCAAGGCAAGCTCAAAGCCGTATCAAGACCCTGGAAAAAATGAAATTCATTCCTTTAGAAAAAGATGACCCGACAATTGCCTTTAATTTTCCTGAGCCAGAGTTATTATCTCCTCCGATTTTAACTTTTGAGAAAATAACTTTAGGGTATGACGATAAAATAGTACTGAAAAATATTTCCGGAGCTATACAGCCAGATGACCGAATTGCTATAGTAGGGAAGAATGGCAATGGTAAAACTACTTTTGCAAGATTTTTAGCTGGAGAACTTAAACCTAAAAAAGGCATTCATAACAGAAGTAATAAATTAAAAATTGCTTTTTATAAACAAGATCAATTGGAATCCTTACAAACAGAGCTAACAGCTTTCGAGCATATTCAGCAACTGTTTCCTGATTTTATTGAAAAACAGATTAGAGCGCATTTGGGTAGGTTTGGATTAGGTGAGGATAAAGCGTTTCGCAAAGTGAAAGAGTTGTCTGGAGGAGAAAGAGTTCGACTATTATTTGCTTGTCTGACCGCTAACTGTCCTAATTTATTGATTTTAGATGAACCTACTAACCATCTAGATTTAGAAATGAGAGAATCTTTGATAAGTACTCTGACAACTTATCGAGGAGCAGTAATAGTAATTTCTCATGATAGAAACTTTCTTAATCGTGTCGCAAATACTGTTTATGTAGTAAAAGATGGAGGAATTTTGTGTTTCGATGGAGATTTGGCTTTCTATGAGAAATTAATATTGGATAGTTTAAAATAATGTATTGATAGTCTTGATAACAATTGAAGGAACCTTATATTTTATTGTATAATCAACTAAATTTAATTTAAGGTGGCTTATGAAAAAAGTTTTGTATGGTGCTTTGTTTATTTCTTTTAGTGTTATAGGTGAGGATATTTCTAGCAATATCTCTGAAGGAACATTAGAAGATTTTGTTCCATTAGATGAACCTGAACAAAGAGTAACAGGAGCGTACTATGGTTTAGGTTACGATTTATCGTTTATAAAACATAAAGTTTCAGCAGAAAGCGATAACCCAAAAGAAAGTAAGAAAGTAAATAAATCAGCAACTCAAAGTGCTATTTCTTTGTTAGCGGGATTTGGTACAGGATTCTATCGTGATTATTACATCGGATTAGAGTTTGAAATAATGCATCGTTTTTCTAAAAAGACATCATATGACGGAGAAATCGGGTTGAAATTCCCTTCTCAATTCGGAATAAATATGGATGTTCGTTTTGGATATTTATTTCCTAAGCAGGGTAGTATGGTTTACTTGACTGCAGGTTTCTCTCGTACTTTAGGAAAAGTCGTAGTAAAAACTCAAGATGGACATGAAGTTGAAAGGGGATTTGGTTCGTACTATCCAACTATAGGTTTGGGAGTAGAATACAAGCTTAATCCAAGATGGAATGTTCGTTTGGATGGAAGGTATTCGATTACATCAAAGGATAGTGGAAATCATTTACAGGGAAATAAAGGCTGGGATTACAATGTAAAGCCGCAGCGTATAGGAATTAGATTAGCTTTAACCAGAAATATATAGGGAGCTTAGTTATGCGAGCAAAGGTTTTAAAGAAAGATATTTTACCCGCCATAATAAGAATGGCAAGTGTAGCTGATAAGAAGTCAGTTGTTCCTATTTTGTCCCATGTGTTGATGGATTTTAATGCTAAAGGATTAACACTTAAGGCGACAGATTTAGATCATTCTATTGTGGAAAATATTCCGGCTGAAGTAGATACTTACGGAATAGTTGCAGTTCCGGCTGGTGTTTTAGGAGATATATTACGTAAAGTATCAGATAGCACAGCCTTGGAATTTTCTCTATTAAACAAAGGTGAGAAATTACAGGTAATTGTAGGCCGTTCGAAGTTTGAATTATCTACTCTAAGAGCTGAAGATTTTCCTCAAATTTCTAAGTTGGAGAATACATGCCATTTTACATTGAAAGCGGCGGATTTTAACAAACTAATTAGTCGTACTAAAATTTCTATATCTCCAGAGGAAAATCGACATAATTTAAACGGAATTTTCCTTCATAAAGAAGGAGACGTATTGAAAGCCGCTTCTACGGATGGTCATCGTCTTTCAGTCTCTTCCATACCTCTTGTTGCTAAAGAAAGTTTACAAGGAGTTATAATTGCTCGTAAAACTGTTTTTGAAATTAAAAAACTATTGGATGCTGCGGAAGATGGTAATATTGTTATTACCTTTAATGCTAATCAGGTTCAGTTTGAATTAGGTGAGATAATATTTATTTCAAAATTAGTTGATGGTATATTCCCTGATTATAACCGAGTAATTCCAAGCACTGATGGGGAATTTTTCACAGTAAAAAGAACTGATTTTATCGAAGTCATAGATAGGATCGCGGTTATCTCCGATGACAAAGTTAAGGCCATAAAATTAGATCTTACTAAAAAAGGGTTGATGTGCAATGTGGCAAACAGCAAAATAGGAAATGGTTCTGATGAAGTTGACGCTGTTTACGAAGGAGATGGTTGGGCAGCAGGATTTAATGCAAATTATCTTTTAGACGTTGCTCAGACTTTGCAAGGTGAAGAGCTAAAGATTTATGTAAAAGGAGCTCTTACTCCTATTTTAATCACTGATGCAGGGGAACCAGAGTCACTTTTTGTAGTTATGCCGATGAGAATTTAAAAGGTAGTTTTTTGCAGCTTTTAAATTTATCCTGTCATAATTTTCGCTCATACCGAACCTTGGCTTTGAATTTTTCGTCAAGGTTCGTTTGTTTTTATGGAAAAAATGGGGCAGGAAAAACTAATATTTTAGAGGCTCTCTCTCTCTTTTCCTCAGATAGAGGACTTAGAAAAGCCACTTTAGCTGATTTTTCTAATGCTCATACAGTAGCAAATAGCTGGAGTCTTGAACTATCATTGCAAAAAGATGAGTATAAAACCTTTCTATCGACAAATGTTTATAATGGACATCGTGTAGCCTTTGTGGATGGCTCTTCTGCTTCTTCGTTATCTATTTTTCAAGATTTTCTTTGGATTCTTTGGGTTGTGCCAAGTATGGATAGTATCTTTATCGGAGCTAAAAGTGATAGGCGTAGTTTTTTTGACCATTTGGTGAGCGGTTACAATAAACAATATAAAGAGAGGCTCAAAAAAGTTACAGCTTTACAAAAAGAAAGATTGCATGTGATTTTTTTTCGAAAAGATGAAACTTGGTTAAAAACATTGGAAGAAAGAATTGCCGAAGAGAGCCTTTGGATTACAAAAACAAGATTTGAATTTCTCGATACTCTAAATTATACTTTTAATACTTATAGTTCGAGTTTTTTAAGACCTATTGTGAAAATATCAGGAGTGGTCGAAGATATATTTCAATGTCATAGCGAAGAAGAAGCTATTCTTGAAATTGCTAGGACTTTGAAAGAAAATAGATTTTCTGACTCTGAAAAACAAACAACAAGTGTCAGTGTTCATAAAAGCCAATGGTTGGCTTATCATCCGAAATCAAGTTTTGAGGCAGAAAATTGTTCTACTGGTGAACAAAAAGCTTTTCTAATTTCTCTAATATTGGCTGTTACAAGAATTTATCAAAAGACGAAGAGAGGTTCTCCGGTATTGCTTCTGGATGATCTTATGGTGCATTTAGATGAAACTCGAAGAAAAAATTTAGTAGATGAACTGATAGACATTAACGTTTCGACATTTTTTACCGGAACAGAAATAAGTCTTTTCAAGGATATTTCCGATAAAGCTCAAATCTATCACGTAGAAAATTCAATTTGTACTAAAGTTAAATAAAAATAGTTTTATGCTGGCGGAGTTTCAGAAAATAACCCAGGTCGCGGGGTAAAAAT
>CAZEAT010000027.1:5447-9432 GCA_964510175.1 uncultured Holosporaceae bacterium | reverse complement strand
ATTTTACCCAACTATATCGCTCCGGCCTATGACCAATTAGTTATTGAATTATAAATTTTGGTAATTTTAAGTACGAAATTATTTATTGAATTTTATCAATAAAAAAACGAGAAATATCGCCGTTAATAATGATTAATACAAGTCATTTTAAATCAACTGTAAGACAATTATTTAGTATTGAACTATCAGCATTATAAACCAATGGAAGGTTTTTCTTTCCATGACCAAATTTATCCGTAATAAAAACAGGAATGTTTAATTCTTGGGCAAAACTTCTCAAATATTTTTTATAATCATTGCTATTCAAAAAGTACCCAAAAATTACGGCTTTAGCTTTATTAAATTTTCCTGTCATTTTTAGATGATATAATGACCTATACACGCTTGGTGCCGATTCATTACAATCTTCTAGAAATACAATTTTTCCTTTGGTTTGGATTTCCCAATTAGTACCCAAACTTGATTCTACCAAGGTCAAATTTCCTCCTGTAAGCCGTCCTTCAATTTTTTTATTTTCCTCCGCTAATTTATTGAGAGGTAGCAAATTTGAAAGTTGATATTTAATTGTTTTATGTTCGAGAATATTTAACAACAGATTCCAATTGTCTTTTTGATATCTACTTTTAGAAACATGAGAAAAAACTGGAGCATGTATAACTGTCCAGTTATTCCAATTTTGAGAAACATAAAGATTCAAAGCGGTTATATCACTAAATCCAACTAAGAATTTTTTCTTCTTAGGTTTCTCTACACTATCTAATAGAATTGGTAATTTATATGAACCGAAACCTCCCAGCAAAGCCCAAACTATATTAGAATCAGAAGTTACACTTCTCATAAATCTATCAAACCTATTAGAATCAGTATCAGCAAAAGAACAAATCTTTTTATTTATAAAAGATTCCGCTGGAATTTCTATACCAAATTTCTTTATCTCATTTAAATACTCTTCTTTAAATTCTGGCTTAACTCCACTTCCTGGACAAATATAATCTACTTTCAGTTTAGCAATTCTATTTAAAGTATTTTCTCTATTAAGATCAATTTCACTTTTCTCATAGTGTTCTACGCATCCACATAAAACCAAAAGTAACCAATATTTTTTCATTTATCTCCTATGGCTCCAATTTTAAAAATATTTTTTACAAATTTCTTTATCTCTCTCAATTAATTCAAGTATTTCCTCTTTAGATGGAGTAGGAATAAGTTCTCCTATTTTAAAATCCCATTCTGCACGGTCAAAAATACTTTTTGCTCCGCTTGCATCTTCTGTTAATTCCCCTACCAAAACTCTATCACCAATTTCATATAAGTCGATACGAATCAATGGAAAGTTTTTCGACAATTTTGAAGCAATTTCCATCATTTCATTAAAGTGTTTAGACTTTAGAAAATTATTTAACGGATGTTTATTTATAACTATAGGTAGTCTCTTCCATTCTGGGATAGAATAAAATGCGCATGTTTTAAATTTAACATCGGTATTTTCATATTTTTGTTTAGATAAACAATCCATAACTATAGGTTGGCCATAAGAGCAAAAGATTTTGTAATCAATAAGTTCCTCCCCGACTGGTTCTAAAAATTCTTCTGCGATAATTCGTTTTTCTTTTATACCAGTCATTATAGGCACTGAACAAAATTCTTTTAATTTATCAACAGTTTTCGAAATATCAAGTTTAGTTTTATCTGTTACAAGGATAACTTCTCTCCCAAAATTCCCTCTAACGCTTTTTAGAACAAATTTATTCGGCAATTTATCCCATTCTATATCTTCAGGATTATTCCAAACACCAAATAACTTTACAACGTGTTTTTCTCCAACAACATCTGCTACATATTTTTTAGCAAGATACTTAGTTCCTATAACTCTAGTAATCGGTGAAGCGCTATAGTAATTATCCAATATATATCCCACTTTATCATTCAAGGTTCTAGGATTTTCGTAATCAGGTATATATTGTCCGCCACGCCTTAAAAACTCTGCTTTGCGAAAATTTGTAAAACATGATTTCAGCAATGGATTCATTTCCATCACTGAGTTTATATGTGATAACTTTTTCTCATAATCACAAAGTTTTTGCATTTGTCGGTAGTAACAAAACCCTATAAAAACAAGGATAAAGGCCAAAAAACCTATAATTTTTTTATTTTCTAAATATTTTTTCATACTATTCCCAATTTTGATAAGAAATATTTTATTCTTGAGATTACGTAAAAACGATATAACTATAAAGTTATCGTTGTAAAATTTTTGTAAGTAATTTTATATCTTCGCTAAGCCCTTGGTCTGTTTTTACGCTTTCGGTAATTTTACGTACAGCATGAAGCACAGTTGTATGGTCTTTCCCTCCGAAATTTTTTCCTATTTCAGGAAGAGATAAAGTTGTAAGCTTTTTTGCAAGAAACATTGCAACTTGTCGTGGAAGCGCTACTTGTCTAGACCGTTTGGAAGAAAACATATCGCTAAACTTTATAGCATAATGAGAAGCAACTTTCTTTTGGATTTCCTCAATAGTAACTCTACGTTCACTGGAGCGTAATAAATCTGATAAAACTTCTCGAGCGCTATCAACGGTAACTTCTCTTCCAATAAACATAGCGCTAGCAATAATACGATTTAAAGCGCCCTCGAGTTCTCGAATATTAGATGTTATCTTATGAGCTATAAACTCCAAAACCTTATCTGGAATAGTAACAGAAGAAGAAGCAGCCTTCGACTGTAAAATTCCTACTCTTAATTCGTAAGTAGTAGGATGAATATCTGCAACCAATCCCCATCCCAAACGAGATTTTAAACGTTCTTCCATACCTTCCAAATCCGATGGAGATTTATCTGCAGAAACAATCACCTGCCTATTATTATCGACTAGAGCGTTAAACGTATGAAAGAACTCTTCTTGAGTAGAATCTTTACCACAAATAAACTGAATATCATCAATCATCAATACATCAACGGAACGAAATTGTTCTTTAAAAGCCATAGTATCTTTATACCGAACAGAACGAATAAATTGATACATAAATTTTTCTGCCGACATATAGGCAATGGTACGTTTTGGATTTCTAGCTTTAATACTCCAAGCAATCGCATGCATGAGGTGAGTTTTACCTAAGCCTACTCCTCCATAAAGAAACAATGGATTAAAAGCAACTGTCTCTGACTCAGCAATTCTCAAAGCGGCAGCATAAGCCAACTCATTAGGTTTTCCGACGACGAATTTATCAAAAGTCAAATTCGGGTCGAGTGGAGCTCCGAAAGAATCATCGTTAGACGAATTATTGATAACAGATACTGTATCTGTTCTCTCAGTAATACTTGCAGTTTCCGAGACTGCCAGTTCTATATTTGTTATTGGAACTTTTTTTTCTGCACAAATCTTTAAAATTTTTGGAATATAATTATTTCTAACCCAATCTTTTAAAAAAACACTTGGAGCAGTTAAATATAAAACTCCTTCCTCCAATTTTTCCAATTGCAAAGGAGAAATCCAATTATTAACAACAGCATCCCCAAAAACATTTCGGAGCTCTGCACAAACAGAACTCCAAACTTCTTTTAATAATTGAGGATCTAAATAAGACATGTCTACTTCGCTGCTGAAGATTTCAACATCTTATTTAAGCGGGATATTTTTCTCCCGGCGGTATTTTTATGTAATACTCCTTTAGTGACGCCCTTTTCTAATTCCGACTGGGCAGCCGCAAAATTTACCTCAGCTTCTTTTGTTCCAAGAGAAGCTATAAACTTCTTTATAAAAGTCTTTATACGACTTATTCTATCTCTATTTCTAACAGTTCTGGTTTCTGTTTGCTTTATTCTCTTTAAAGCAGATTTATGATCAGCCATTTTACCTCTATAATCTTATATCTATGACAAAGTCACTATTGTATCAACCTCTAATAAAAAAATTATCAAAATATCTCGATACATCTTCTAACAGGAGTTTATCAGAAAATATAGGATGTTCAACTACATTTTCAT
>CAZEAT010000027.1:0-5347 GCA_964510175.1 uncultured Holosporaceae bacterium | reverse complement strand
AAAAGAACATCTTCCCACGGCAGTGATTCCATAGGAAGAACAGTCTGCAAATGCGGATTATGACAATAAACACATCTCCAAGGACATCCTTGCAAAAAAACCACACTTGCCAGATGATCCGGGTAATCCACTGTAGTAAGTGAAACGACTCCCCCAATTAAAAGCCGGCTTGTCATTTGTTTATCTGCATCCTCCGCAACAAGTTACATTTTCATCAAAATGTACTCGCTCTTCATGCTCGCCTTGCTTTCCAATATTAAAAAAAGAAGTAGGACGATAATATCCCATTACGCGAGTCCAAACTTCGCATTTTTGTCTTTCTTCTTCTTTTAATTCGACACCATCCACAATCTTATTATTCTGTTCCATTAAGACCTCCTTCACCTAATATAAATCTAATCGTATCTGTTTACAAAATCAAGCTTTTTCTATGCATTAGTTTTCAATTTTCGCTTTCTTTTTTGCAGCAATTTCTCTATCACATTTTGGGCAAAATTTCTGTTCACCAGCCAAATATCCATGAACCGGACAAATAGAGAAAGTCGGAGTAATTGAAAAATAAGGCAACTTGAAATTTTCCACTACTTTTTTTACTAATTTCTTACAAACTTCTGCGCTGGAAAGTTTTTCATTCATATATAGATGGAATACAGTTCCACCAGTATATTTACGCTGCAAATCATCTTGTAATTTCAAAGCCTCAAAAGCATCTTTACCGAATCCAACTGGCAACTGACTGGAGTTAGTATAGTAAGGTTTTTGAGCAGTTCCAGCATGAAGAACATCTGGATACCTCTTTAGATCTTCTTTTGCGAAACGATATGTTGCGCCTTCTCCTGGAGTAGCTTCCAAGTTATACATATTTCCTGTTTCACCTTGGAATTCCAATAATTTCTCTCGAGCTTTGTCTAAAATTCTTAATGCCATATTATGGCCATACTCTGTGGTAATGTCTTCCTTATCGTTTGTAAAATTACGAATCATTTCGTTAATTCCATTCACTCCTATAGTGGAGAAATGGTTACGTAATCTTCCCAGATATCTTCTCGTAAACGGAAATAATCCGCTATCCATATACATCTGAATGACTTTTCTTTTGATTTCCAGGCTCTTTTTGGCATATTCCATTAATTCGTACAGTCTAGCGACTAAAGCGTCTTCCTCTCCTTTGTACAGATAACCCAATCGAGCACAATTAATCGTTACAACTCCTATTGAACCCGTTTGTTCAGCGGAACCGAACAAGCTATTTCCTCTTTTTAACAATTCCCGCAAATCTAACTGCAAACGGCAACACATAGAACGAATAGATGCTGGATCTAAGTCAGAATTGACATAGTTTTGGAAATAAGGCAAACCATATTTTGCAGTCATCCCGAACAATAAATCAGCATTTTTACTATTCCAAGGAAAGCTTTTGGTAATATTGTATGTAGGAATAGGGAAAGTAAACACACGTCCCTTGCTATCTCCTTCAGACATTACTTCTATAAATGCCTGATTAATCATATCCATTTCAGTTTGCAAATCGCCATAGGTAAAATCTACTTCTTTTCCTCCGACCAATGGCACTTTATTTTTCAAGTCATCTGGGCACACCCAATCAAAAGTTAAGTTTGTAAATGGAGTTTGAGTTCCCCAACGAGATGGAACATTTAAGTTATATATTAATTCTTGTATATTTTGTCTTACTTCGTCATAGGTTAAATGATCTATGCGAACAAATGGAGCTAAATAAGTATCAAAAGAGCTAAATGCCTGAGCTCCAGCCCATTCATTTTGCAAAGTTCCAAGGAAATTAACAATTTGCCCCACTGCGCTGCTCAAATGTTTAGGAGGATAAGATTCGGCCTTGCCTGACACTCCGTTAAAACCTTCATTTAGTAAAGTACGCAATGACCATCCCGCACAATATCCGCTTAGCATATCCAAATCATGAATGTGTATATCTCCATTGCGATGAGCCATAGAAATATATTCTGGATATACTTTATTTAACCAATAATTTGCTACAACTTTTCCGGAAATATTGAGAATCATTCCACCAAGAGAATACCCCTGATTGGCATTGGCATTAACTCTCCAATCCAATTTATCCAAATATTCATTAACGGCGAGAACTACATCCACCATATTCCTTTTATCTTTGCGAAGTTCCCCTCTTTTGGATCTATATAGAATGTAAGCCCTTGCTGTTTTGAAGTAATTTTCATTAATCAGAACTTGCTCGACAATATCCTGAATTGTTTCGATATCTGGTGTCTCACCATTTAATTTATGTTTTAAAATTTTTACAACATCAAAGGTGAGATGTCTAGCTTCAGCTTCGTCAAATTCGCCTGTTTCAATTCCTGCTGCTTTTATAGCATTTACGATTTTTTCTGAATCAAATTTAACCTTTGCGCCGTTTCTTTTTAAAACAAAAGTTAACTCATTTTTTGATATACTGTTTGCCCCAGACACCATATCTATCTCCTTAAAAAATATTTTTCTTAGCTGCTTATAGATATAATAATTATAGGACCCAAACACAAGAAATAAATATTGATTTTTTTATAGCCTTCCCACTTGACACGCTAAAAATCAATCATTCTTTCTATGCTTGTCCCACCATTCAATTCTTCTTTTTATTTCTCGTTCAAAGCCCCTCTCGTTTGGAGAATAAAATTTCTTTCTTGACAATTCATCTGGAAAAAAATTTGTCCCGGCAAAGGCGTTGACAGTATCGTGGTCATATACATAACCTTTGTGGTAATCTAATTCTTTCATTAGCTTTGTAGGAGCATTCCTTATTTTTTTAGGAACAGGAAGAGAACCATAAAACTTCGCGCATGACCTCGAATTATTATAAGCAAGTTCTGCAGCATTAGATTTAGGGGCAGTCGCTAAATATATAACAGCTTGAGCAATGGCCAATTCTCCTTCAGGAGAACCTAGAATTGTATATGCTCGATGAGCTGCAATAGTTTGTATTAAAGCATTTGGATCCGCTAATCCCACATCTTCGCTGGCGAAACGAATCAATCTTCTTAAAATATATAGCGGGCTTTCTCCCGCTTGAAGCATACGATTCATCCAATATAGAGCTGCGTCGACATCCGAACCCCTGAGAGATTTATGAAGAGCACTAATTAGATTATAATGTTCTTCTTCTCCTTTGTCATATACAGCAGCTCTTTTGGGAGAAAATTCTTTTAGCTGTTCGACATTCATAGGTTCTCTTAAGCTTAGCGCAAATAATTCTTCGGCTCGATTAAGCAAGTATCTTGCATCACCATCCGACATTAAGCAGAGATATTGTCGGGCTTCTTTAGTCACCGGAAGTTCTCTTTTCATATATTGTTCTGCTCGTCCGAGAATTTTATCTAAATCTTCCAACTGAAGCCTATTAAATGTAATTACTTTGCACCGAGACAATAAAGCTGGTCTTAATTCAAATGAAGGATTTTCTGTTGTAGTCCCTATTAGAACAAGTGAACCGTTTTCCAAATGAGGAAGAAAAATATCCTGTTGGCTTTTATTCAGATGATGAATCTCATCTACCAAGACAATCATTTGATTAGATGAATCTGAGTCCAACTCATCAAAGATTGATTTAAATTTTGCAGTGGCATGCATTACAGCGGAAGTTTCTTCAAATCTTAAACCGCTTTTTTTAGCCACAATTTTAGCAAATGAAGTTTTTCCTGTTCCAGGAGGGCCCCAAAGTATCAAAGATTGTAAATTTTCAATTTTAGAAATCTGATTAGCTAAAGACTGTCCGATTAAGCCGTCGAAATCATCGGGACGGATTCTATCAGCCAGAGGAGATACCTGTTCAAATAATCTCAAATACTACTTTCTCCAAATTATCAATTAAAAAGAAAAAAACTACTTTATGTTACGCAAAATTAGGCTTAAAATCAATATTAAGCTTTTTATAGGAACAAAATGAAAAAACAAAAGAAATATGCTGTCGCTGTAATTGGAGCAACAGGTAATACAGGGAATAATACGCTTAAAATTTTGGCAGAACGCAATTTTCCTATTTCCGAAATATATGCCATTGCCTCAGAAAAATCTCGCGGCAAAAAAGTTTCTTTCAAAAATCAAGATATTACAGTTACAGACTTTTCTTCAGTAGATTTTTCTAAAGTCGACATAGCTTTTTTTTGTGCTGGAGCAAAAGTATCCAAAACTTATGTAAAAAAGGCTACAGAAGTTGGATGTACGGTAATCGACAAGACATCTTATTTTCGCTTAGAACCCAAAGTTCCATTGGTAGTTCCGGAAGTAAATCTCAATTCTCTAAAAAAAGGAGCTTCTTATGGAATTATTTCCAATCCAAATTGTGTAGCCATTCCTTTATGTATTGCGCTGAAAGCATTATCTCAAGTTTCCCCACTAAAAAGAGTAGTAATTTCCACTTACCAATCGGTATCGGGAGCAGGCAAACAAGCTATCGATGAACTATACAATCAAACAAAAGCTGTAGTTTCTTCCGAAGAAGTTACAACAGACGTATTTTCCAAGCAAATCGCTTTTAATGTTATTCCAGCTATTGGAGATATATATGAAAATGGAATGTCAGACGAAGAAAGCAAGATTTCGTCAGAATTATGTAAAATTTTAAAATCTGACGTTAAAGTTGCAGTTACCTGTGTAAGAGTTCCGGTATTTATCGGACATGGGATAAGTGTTGCGTGTGAATTTAGTAAAGATATTAGTGTAAATGACGCCTATGAAGCTTTTGAAAATTTTGAAAGCCTTTTAGTTATTGATAGAAAAAATGAAGACAATATTTTCGCTACTCCTCTTGATGCTCAAGGAGAAGATTCAGTTTTCATTAGTCGAGTAAGAAAAGATTATTCTGTAAAAAACGGATTACTATTCTGGGTAGTAGCTGATAATCTTCGAAAAGGAGCAGCTTTAAATAGTGTTCAAATTGCTGAAAAAATGGTTGATATAGATTCAAACTTAAATCTTTTCAAATTAAAAAAATAAATCTGGAGAATTGTTATGGAAAATTTTGAAAGACCTAATCTAACCAATATAGAACTGGTAATAGCTTCGTCTTTACTACAAAAAACAAAGAGAGGTGACGACTATCGTCGTTTGAATCTCAAAACTACTGATGGAGAAAATAGCTTTTCAGCAGTAATGTGGTGCAATGATTTACGGAAATTCAAAGATGAAAAATTATTTAGAAGCGGTAATACGATACGATTGACCAACTATGATCCTCCTTCAAATTATTCAGATTATGTAATTCATGATTTTGTATTGATTAAAGAAGGGAAAATAGGATTATCTACCGAAGAAATTAATGAAATATATGCGAAAATAGAGGCATATATAAAAAGCATTG
>CAZEAT010000026.1:3414-9507 GCA_964510175.1 uncultured Holosporaceae bacterium | reverse complement strand
TTTATAATTCAATAACTAATTGGTCATAGGCCGGAGCGATATAGTTGGGTAAAATTTTAACCAACGTGTCATAATCCATGGATGTATCCATGTGAGTTAGATAAGTTTTTTTCGGTTTGATTTGTTCGACCCATTTTAAAACAGTCGGGAGATTTGCATGAGTAGGTCGAGCTTCTTTAAAAGATAAACAATCAACAATCCAGACATCTAAATTTTGTAAATTCTTTACCATATTTTTATCTAATTCCATAATGTCGGTGGAGTAGGCAAAATTTTTTATTCTAAAGCCCAATGACGAAGAAAATCCGTGGTTTTGTCGAAAACAAATTCCTTCAATATTTTTTATATTAAATTTACCTTCTTGTATTTTATGAGCACATAAATAAGGTCGATAAATAACATGTTTATTTGTCTCAAAAAGATAAGAAAACATGTGTGAAATTTCAGAAAGAGTCTCTTCTAAAGCAAAGATATCAAGTGTGGTTTTGTTGTTTAAACAGATTGGTCTCATTTCATTTATTCCATTTACATGGTCATAGTGGGAATGAGTAAAAAGAACAGCATCAATAATTTCTTTATGACATTCCAACAGTTGATTTCTTAAATCTGGAGACATATCTACCAATAAAGTAGAGTCATTATCTTCAATAATAATGGATGAACGTGTTCTTCTGTTTTTCGGATTAGATGGATTGCAATCTCCCCATCCGTAAGATAATGCTGGAACTCCTAAAGATGAACCACATCCTAAGACTGTGATTTTCATTTTGTACCTCCAATCATAAAGACTTTATTTTTTATTATTTGTTTAGCAACGATATTTTTTGTTGATAAGGTACTTCAATATTTTCTTTCTTAAACGCTTCCCAAAGTCTCTTATAAATTTCAAGATGTACTAATCTGCCTGGCACATCTGAAGTCGTACGGAAACTCCAGGTTATTCTAATGCCATCAGGTGCGAAGGCGTTTACTCCGTGAATTTTAATATCACTAAGAATTTTTTCAGCAAAATTACTATCTTGTCTGAGCTTTTGAAAAATATCCATTAGTATTTGGGAGGCTTTTTCTATATTTGTACTAGGAGCTAGTAACAGCTGCTCACTATGTAGAAAATAATCTTTGGAATGATTGGTAATCGTCTTTACTACATCATATGGTATAACATGAATATCTCCACATGTATCGCGTAAAAGAAGAGTACGAGCAGAAATTCTTTCTACAGTTCCTGTAATTCCGTTGATTGTGATAAAATCTCCTACGTAGAAATTATTTTCGAATAATAAAATAATTCCCTGAAGAAAGCCTTTTATTATATCTTGAGCAGAAAGAGCTATCGCTGCGCTTACCGCTGTAAAGGAAGCTAATAAAGGAATTATTTCGACCCCTAATTTCGATAAAATAATAGTTCCTGATGTTCCCATAATTATTATGTTAAATATAATGGAAACTACCGGCATGAATGTCAGTAATCGCTCGTGTTCTATATGATTTGCCTTATCAATTAATGCATCTGTAAATTCTTTAAATGCATTATATATAAGCATAGTTATAAAACATACTAAAATTATTGTAACGAATGTGTCATGAAAGATGTACTTTTTTATGTCAATTCCCATATACCAGAGAATAATTACTGCTACCGAAAGATAAATGGATACAACCAAAACATCACAAATCCATAAAAGATTGTCTTTACGAGCTTTGGCTGATTTTAGTGTAACTTTTCCATATTCCAAGTTTTCTAACTTTATCAAAATTCTGTTTACTAAAGTCGAAGTAATAATTTGTAAACCAAACATCAGGAGGAATGCTAAAAATGAATCTCTAATATTGGCGAATATTAATTTTTCTGGATTTATAATTTCTCTTTGATTAACTACTATAACTGCAATCATTCCCAATAGAGAGAGAAATATAAATTTGTCGTTAATAAAATCTACTAATTTTGCTCCAAGAGAGTATTCAGAAGATTTTTCTACAGTAAAACAGTTTGTAATTATATGTCGGGCATAATATGTTTCTAAGAAGTAATAGACTAGTATGATTGTAGATATCGTTAAAATAATGAAATCTTTTAGTTGAGTTTGTGAGATAATATTTAAAGTAGTCCAACCTCCAATAGCAATTAAAAATGAAATACATGTTACTCGGCGAAATTTGTTATAAACATTTTGAAGAGTTTGTTCTGTATTTTTAGATTTTTTAAGAGAAATATGGGCTATTAAAAGAGATTTTACACAAATAGTGACTCCTATAAACATAGCCATAATAGCTATAAATTCTTCGGGAATAGAATATCCTATGATAAACGAAACCGTTTCAAGCGAAATAACACAACAGATTGATGAAAGAATAACTCCTGCAAAGATTATAATGGCTTTATCAAATCTGTTAATTTTGGGTGTTTTAATTTTATTAAACTCAATTTCAACGAATTTTCTAGAGGCAATAAAAGAGGCTACTAGCACGCTGGCAAGAACAAGATTTAGTAAAATTAAAAAAGCCCAAGAGTGAGAAGGTAGCACTTGTGTGGCGAAAATTTTTGCTAATATATCCATGATATCCCTATTCAATAACTCTTTATTATAGCTTAAAATAAAATTTATAACAAATCGATTAATAGAAGGTAAAAGATGAGAATGATTCTAAAATTACTTCATAAAATAACAGATATTTGTTTCCCTCCTACCTGTGCATGTTGTGAAAATTTTATAGAAAAGAGAGGATTATGTAAGAATTGTTGGGAAAAGATAAAATGGTTAACTGAACCTTTATGTGAAATATGTGGTAAACCAGTAGAAACACAAGGAGAAATTTGTGTTGATTGTATAAAGCATAAACCTTACTTTGATAAGGCAATTGCTGTATTTTCGTATGAATCTTTTTCTAAAAAAATGATTTTAAAGTTTAAAAATGAAGATGGAACATATTTAGCTCCATTATTTGCGGAATGGATTAATAGAATAATTCAAAATCTTACCTATGAAATAGACTTAATAATTCCTGTGCCGATTGGTTTTTTTCGTAGATTTATTCGAAAATATAATCAAACGGAATTATTAGCCCAAGAATTACATAAGTTATCGAATATTGCTTATGAACCTAGAGTTTTAGAAAAGAAAAGAAAAACTAGTCAGCAAAAAGTGTTAAAGAGATTATTTCGATTAAAAAATGTAAGAGAAAGTTTTGGAATAAATTCTAATTATAGAAAAATAATATCTGGAAAAGTTGTGTTACTTATAGATGATGTTATTACAACAGGTGCTACAGCGAATGAGTGTGCAAGACAATTAAAGTTAGCTGGAGCTTCAAAGGTATATGTCGCTACTATTGCTCGAGTAGATTTAAAAAGTTCTTAATCTTCTTATTGAGTTTTTTACTGTTTGTAGGTATAAATTAAGTATAACGCATGCAAACTGGGGTTATCAGGGGATAATCCGTTCGGTCTGAGGGTTTGGAGTAGTTTGCAGAGGATAGAAGATATTGTATCTTCGGGTAGAGCTATGCTTTCTTGGGCAGTTCTATCTATTTAACCGAAAAAAGGAGTAATTATGCAAGAAATTTCAGTAAAAAGGTTATTAGAAGCGGGCGTTCATTTTGGACATCAAACGAGACGTTGGAATCCAAAGATGGCGCAGTATATTTTTGGTTCTAAGGATAAAATACACATTATTAATTTGGATAAAACCGCTGTTATGTTTGAGGAAGCTTTAAAGATAGCTGAAAATGTAGCAGCAGAAGGTGGCCGTATTTTATTTGTTGGAACAAAAAGACAAGCTAGCGAAAGAGTAGCTGAGGCAGCAAAACGTTGTGGTCAGTATTTCGTAAATCATCGTTGGTTGGGAGGAATGCTTACAAACTGGAAAACAGTTTCTCAATCTATTAAAAAGCTTGAAACATTAGAAAATAGATTGCAGGATACTAATATTGTTCTCAAGAAAAAAGAAATTTTAAATATTGAGAGAAAAATTGAAAAATTAAACAAAGCTCTTGGCGGAGTAAGGAATATGGGAGGTATTCCTTCTTTGTTATTTGTTTTGGATGTTATTGTTGATAAAACAGCTGTTGAAGAAGCTAAAGTTTTGGGTATTCCTGTTATCGGTATTTGCGATACGAATTCTGATCCAACAAAAATAGATTTTCCTATTCCGGGAAATGATGATTCTGTAAGAGCAATTGATTTGTATTGTTCTGCTATGGAAAATGCAATTATTGAAGGCATTCAAAAAGGATTGACTTCCGCAGGTGTTGATGTAGGAGAATTAGAAAATCCTATCGTAAGTCAGGAAGAAGAAGCTTCTCAAGATTTGCCACAAGAATCAGTTGAAAATTAAAGCGAGGAGATAAATTTATGGCTGAAATTAAAGCTAGTGAAGTAAAGGCGCTGAGAGACCGTACCGGTGCGGGAATGATGGATTGTAAAAAGGCTCTGGTTGCCTGTGATGGGGATATTGAGCAAGCTATTGATTGGCTTCGTAAAAAAGGCTTATCTGTGGCTGCTAAGAAGTCAGGCCGTGTTGCCGCCGAAGGATTGATAGGTGTTTGTGTCGAGGGAAATCAGGGAACTGTTTTGGAAGTAAATGCTGAAACAGATTTTGTCGCTCGAAATGAACTTTTTCAGAAATATGTAAGTACAGTGGCGGAATTGGCTTGTAACAAAAAAATGGATTTGGAAAGTTTGAAATCTGAAGCTTATCCTGAGACTGGACGTACTGTTGCAGATGAACTAACAAATCTTATCGCGATAATCGGAGAAAATATGAGTTTACGTAGAGTTGCTCATCTTTCGGTTAAAGACGGAGTGATTGCGGCTTATGTTCATAATAAAGTGTCTGATAAATTAGGAAAAATTGGCATTTTGGTCGCTTTAGAGTCCACTGCAGATAAAGCAAAGTTGGCAGAACTTGGAAAGAAAATTGCTATGCATGTCGCGGCAGCAAATCCAAAGTCGGTCAGTATTGAAGATTTAGATCCAGCAGTGATAGCCAGAGAGCGTGATGTTGTAACAGAACAAGCACGAAATACTGGTAAAAAAGAAGAATTTATTCCAAAAATTGTTGAGGGTCGTCTAAGTAAATTTTACGGAGAAGTGGTTTTATTGGAACAAATTTTCGTCATGGATGGAGAGTCTAAGGTTAAAGCAATTGTAGCAGCTGCTGAAAAAGAACTTGGAGCACCAATTAAGATTGTGAAATTTGAAAAGTTTGTTCTTGGCGAAGGTATAGAAAAACAAACCGTAGATTTTGCTACAGAAGTTGCGGCTCAATTAAATTAGAGTGACTCTATGAGTAAAAAATTTCATCGAATTTTATTAAAAATTTCCGGTGAATTTCTAATGGGAGATTTAGATTACGGCCTCGATGTAAAAACTGTGGATAGAATAGCTGAAGAAGTGAAATCTATTCACGAAAAAGGCATCGAGGTCTGTATTGTAGTTGGCGGAGGAAATATCTTTAGAGGTGTTTCTGCCGCAGCCTATGGTATGCATCGAGCTGCAGCCGATAATATCGGAATGTTGGCCACAGTAATGAATGCAATTGCTTTTCAGAATTCTTTGGAAAGAATCGGAGTTGAAACTCGTGTTATGTCCGCTATAGCTATGCCAAGCGTGTGTGAACCGTATTTACAAAGACGAGCTTCTAGACACCTATCTAAAAATAGAGTGGTAATTTGCGCTGCTGGTTCTGGAAATCCATATTTTACTACAGATACTGCTGCTGTATTAAGAGCTTTGGAAACTAGCTGTGATATATTGCTGAAAGCCACTAAAGTCGATGGAGTCTTTGATTCCGATCCAGTAAAGAACGTTAATGCAAAATTTTTCAAAGAATTGTCCTATTCTGAAGCAATTTCTAAAAATATTAGGGTCATGGATCAAACTGCAATTACTTTGGCTAAAGAAAATCATATCCCTGTTATTGTCTTTTCTATAAAAGAAAAAGGTAATTTAGAAAAAGTTCTAAGAGGTACGGGCAAGTATTCTTTGATTTCTGAATAAGGAGTATAGATTATGTTGGAAAAATTAAGAAAAAAGATGACGGCAAGTTTTGAGAGTCTGTTAAAAGATTTCGGAGGATTAAGAACAGGTCGTGC
>CAZEAT010000026.1:0-3314 GCA_964510175.1 uncultured Holosporaceae bacterium | reverse complement strand
GATAAAGTTAGGAATAAAGTTCTTTTAATTGAAGAAAGTACAAAAAATAATAATGTTATTACTTTGATAGCAGCGGTAAGCTACTCTGGCAGAGATGAAATAGTTCGCACTACAAAAAAAATAGTTCAAAATGTTATAGATGGAAAAATATCTATTGATAAACTTGACGAACTAACATTTTCTGAGTTTTTAGATTGTCCGGGAGTTCCTGATCCAGATATTATTGTAAGAACAAGTGAAAAAAGAATCAGTAATTTTTTGTTATGGCAGCTAGCTTATTCTGAAATAATGTTTATTGATAAGTTTTGGCCAGATTTTTCTGAAGATGATTTAAAGTATATTATGGAAGATTTTTCCAAAAGAAAGAGACGGTATGGTAAATAATTTTATTGAAAACGTTATTAATCAAGAGTCTTTGAGGAAACTCGCTATTTCTAGAGAATTATTAAAAAGATTTCTTTCTTCTTTTCTATTCATTCCAATGATAGCTTTGGTGTATTTTCTGGATAATTTAAGTTTTTGCGTTTTATGTTGGAGCATGTACTTTTTTATAGGTTTGGAAATATTTTCTCCTAAAATTTCAGGACATAATTTTTTGCGAGGCTTGGCTCTATTCTTTTGCTTTTTCGGTATATCTTCTTTTATCTATGTTCATAACGCTTATGGACGTATGGGATGTATATTTTTAATATGCGTTGCTTGTTTTACTGATATGGGTGCATATTTTTTCGGCAAATGGTTAAAAGGACCGAAGCTTTGTCCAAAAATTAGTCCAAATAAAACTTGGGCCGGATTCTTTGGTGGCTTTTTGGTCTGCAATACTTTTATATGGCTTTCTAAGTTTATGTATCCTATGGAAATATTCTCTCAAAATTTCTGGATTTTACAGGTGCTGATTTTATCTTCAGTTGTGGGAGATTTATTAGAATCATCTTTTAAACGCAAACTTGGTGTTAAAGATTTAGGAAAAATATTCCCCGGACATGGCGGACTTTCAGATAGACTGGATAGCTTAATGTTAGTTTCCATTGTGTTTACAGTTTTTTTTATGTTTTGGTAAGGTAAAAATGGCTTTTTTTTATTATGTTTTGTCTTTTTTAATTATTATAAATGTAATTGTTTTTGTTCATGAGTACGGACATTTCCAGGCCGCTCGAAGAGCAGGAGTAAAAGTTTCTACTTTTTCTATTGGGATGGGACCAGAGATTTTCGGTTATACGGATAAGCAAGGTACTCGTTGGATATTTTCTGCTTTGCCGGTTGGTGGATATGTAATGATGTTAGGAGATGGAGATATTTCATCTACAACAGAAGATAAAAAGTCTTTAAAAAATTTATCCGAGGAAGAAAAGAAAAAATCATTCTATGCAAAAAGTAATTGGGAAAAAATATGGATTGCTTTTTGTGGGCCTCTTTTCAATTATATATACGCTTTCATGGTTGTTTTGGTTATGAGCTTTTTTTATGGGATTCCTAATTACTCTCCTATAATTCAAGATGTAAAACCCGGTAGTCCAGCAGAAATAGCCGGTATGCAAAAAGGAGATAAGGTATTATTTGTCGATGATAAAAAAGTTGAGCAATTTAGAGATATTAGTATAGGTATTGTTTGCTCGGATAGCGATACCATCAATTTTACAATTGAAAGAAACGGCGAACAACAGATGATTTCTGTTCGCCCTGCTATAGAAGAAACTAAAAAACCTTGGGGTAGTTCGAAAAAAAGGAAAATAGTCGGGATTATGAGAGGTGAGCCAGAGTTTATTAAAAAAGATTTTATAGACTCTGTCGCGACAGCTTTTCGGACCTGTTGGAACAGCACCGTTGAAATGTTTTGCGTTTTTGAAAGATTATTTTCAGGGAAAAGCTCTATAGATAATTTTGGTGGCATTGTTCAAATGGGTAAAGTGGCAGGAGATTTATCTAAGTCCGGACATTTTGCTCAGCTTATAATGTTTACAGTGATGCTGTCACTGAATCTTGGATTTATTAATCTCTTTCCTTTGCCGGTTTTAGATGGTGGAAGAATTCTGATTTGTTTTCTAGAGGAAATTACTGGGAAAAAACTTAATGAAAAACTTCAAGAATATTTAATGTTCATTTGTATGCTCTTATTAATATTTTTAATGTTAGTGACAACTGTTAATGATGTTTTGAATATAGAATGGGTAGGTAAATTTGTTTCTGGATTTATGAGGTAAATAGATGAAAAAAATACTAGGATTGGTATTGGTTATTGTAAATGCTACGTCATATGCAGATATAGTCGATAAAATTGAGTACGAAGGGTTAGATAGAGTTGAACAAGCTGCTATTCAAGATGGTTTAACAATTCAAGTAGGTCGTAACTATACCCAGAATGATGTATATGAATCAATAAAGGGCTTGTATAGTAAAGATTTTTTTTCAGATGTAAAAATATTACGGAGAGATAGAACATTAATAGTCCGAGTGATAGAAAAACCAATGGTAGATAAAATTGCTTTTGAAGGCAATGAAGCTGCTACAGATGAAATGCTGAATCACATTGTGAATAATCGCTTGGGAGAAGGAAAATTATATAGCTTGCACGTTATTAAAGACGTGTTGGCTGATATTCAATTAATGTATCAAGCATTAGGTTATTATTCTCCTATTGTAAAACCTCAAATCATAAAACATACCGGAAATAAAATTGATATAGTGTTTAATATTAATGAAGGCATAAAAACAACTCTTCAGAAAATAATATTTATAGGTAATAAAACATTTTCCGATGATGAATTGAAAGATATTATGTCTATGAAGGAAGCCAGAATTTGGCGCTTCTGGGACTATGACAGTCATATTTTTAGAGAAGATAAAGTAGATGTTGATATAGAAGCCATTACTAAGTTCTATAAGAGTAAAGGTTTCCCATTCTTTATGGTCACCAATACTCACACTGAAATTAGTCATGATCATAAGGCTCATTATTGTACTTTCACAATGGAAGAAGGCGATAAGTATCATATAAATAAAGTATCTCTTACTTCTCAGTTAGATAAAATTGACGCAAATGAATTTCTGTCTTTTGTAAAAATAAAATCTCATGATTTATATAATGAAGAATTGATTTTTGAGATTAGAGATAAAATCCGCAAGGAAGTTTCGTTAAAAGAAAATCCATTTATCGATGTTAGTGTGGATATAAATTATAATAAAGAGAAAAAAACTGCAGATGTCGCCTATGAAATAGTTACTCGACCAAAAGCCTTTGTAGAGCGTATAGAAATTACGGGTAATATTCGTACTCTGGATAGAGTTATCCGCCGAGAGTTATCGGTTCATGAAGG
>CAZEAT010000025.1:0-10169 GCA_964510175.1 uncultured Holosporaceae bacterium | reverse complement strand
CAGAACGAGATCTTCGCAACCATCTCCGGCGGCATGGGCGCCACCATGGGCCTTATCATGCTGGGCGCCGTCATTCAGGTCGTCTGCGCTCTGGGCTCCCTGATCTTTGGGTGGGACGCCAGCAGCGCCAGCTATCAGGCGTTCTATCTGCCCTACAAGCTGACCATGGGTCTGCTGGGCTTCTTCATGTGCTTCTCCATGTCCTACAACTACGCCAAGCGGAAGAAGAGAAATCCCATGCAGGCCGGCTTCTGCGCCATCGTCTGCTACATTCTGGTGGTTGCTCCCCCTGTGACCGCCACCGCGGACGGCGGCGCCAGCACCTTCGACGCCCTGAACCTGGGCAACCTGGGTACCGGCGGTATGTTCGTGGCTCTGATCATCGGCCTGTGCTCTGTGGCCATTTCCGAGTTCATCATCAAGCACAACTGGCTGATCAAACTGCCCGACGTGGTGCCCGAGGGCATTGCCAACTCCTTTAACGCCATCATCCCCACCGGCGCCAACATTGTTGTCTGGTATGGCCTGTCCATCATCATTTCCACCGTCAGCGGCGGCACCCTGACCCTGGCCTCCCTGATCACCAAGATCCTGTCCGTGCCCATCGGCTATCTGGTTTCTGTCCCCGGTATGTTCGTGGTCATTCTGCTGGCCCAGTTCTTCTGGTTCTTCGGCATTCACGGCACCGGCGTTATCTTCAACGCCCTGATGATCCCCTACGTGACCGCTTATATGACCAACGCCCAGCTGGCCGCTGCCGGCCAGCCCCTGCAGTTCTTCCCCATCTTCCTGTTTGGCGCTCTGGGCTTCCTGGGCGGCACCGGCAATACCCTGGCGCTGTGCGTCATGGGCCTGCGGAGCAAGTCCAAGCGGATCAGCGCGGTTTCCAAGGCGGCCATCGGCCCCGGCATCTTCAACATCAACGAGCCTGCCATCTTCGGCTTCCCCATCATGTATAACTCCATCCTGCTGATCCCCTTCATCCTCAGCCCGATGGTCTGCGCCCTGTTTATGTGGCTGGGATATTCCCTCGGCCTGATGGCCTATCCTCAGGTGCTGATCATGACCACCCTGCCCGTGGTGTTCTCCAACTTCATGAGCTCTCTGGACTGGAGAAACTGCGTTTACGTGATCCTGATGTTCCCTGTCACCTATCTGATCTGGCTGCCCTTCTTCAAGGTGTATGAGAAGCAGTGCATCGAGCAGGAGGCCGCCGAGGAGGCCGCCCATACCGCTGGCTGATTTCACCCCGGCAAGACCGTCGAAAGGAGTGTGAACCCTCTTGGCGTTTCCAAAAAATTTCCTGTGGGGCGGTGCCACCGCCGCCAACCAGTGTGAGGGCGGCTGGAACGAGGGAGGCAAGGGCCTTGCCGCCTCTGACGTCCAGACCGCCGGCACGGTGACCGAACCCCGCTATATCACCTACCGGGATGCCGACGGCAACCCCGGAAAGGCCCTTTCGGTCCACCAGATGCCCGCCGGCGCCCACCGCGCCGTGCTGGAGGGGTACTACTACCCCTACCATGAGGGCATTGACTTCTACCACCGCTACAAGGAGGACATCGCCCTCTTTGCCGAGATGGGGTTCAAGGTGTTCCGGATGTCTATCGCCTGGACCCGGATCTTCCCCACCGGCATGGAGGAGAAGCCCAACCGGGCCGGTCTGGACTTCTACCGCAATGTGTTCCTGGAACTGAAGAAGTATGGGATCGAGCCTCTGGTCACCATCCAGCACTACGATGTGCCCCTCTATCTGGAGGAGAACCTGGGCGGCTGGAGCAACCGGAAGCTGATCGAACTCTTTGACCGGTACACCGAAACCATTTTCAGGGAGTACAAGGGCCTGGTCAAGTATTGGCTCACCTTCAACGAGATCAATATACCTATCCTGATCAAGCGTCTGATGCCGGACTATCCCGTTGAGCAGATCAGGCGGGATTTCCAGCTCCTCCACCATCAGTTCGTGGCCTCGGCCCGGGCGGTGAAGCGGGCCCATGAGATCGACCCCAATTATGTGGTGGGCTGTATGATCGCCGGCGGGCCAAGCACTTACCCCCTCACCTGTGACCCCAAGGACGTAATCGCCACCCAGCTCAAGCTGCAGGAGGAGATCTTCTACACCGCCGACGTGATGGTCAAGGGCGAGTATCCCTACTTTGCCCCCCGTATGTGGAAAGAGTACGGCGTGGAGCTGGACATGACCGAGCAGGACCGCAAGGACCTGAAAGAGGGCAAGGTGGATATGCTCACCTACTCCTACTACTCCACAAGCTGCCACACCACCCACGAGGTGAAGGAGACCGCCGGAGGCAACCTGAACATGGGCCCCAAGAACCCCTACTTGCAGTATAGCGACTGGGGCTGGAGTTTCGACGCCGACGGACTGCGGTATTCCCTCAACGAATACTACTGCCGCTACCACATCCCCATCATGGTGGTGGAGAACGGCCTGGGCGCCATCGACAAGCTGGAGGCCGACGGCAGCATCCACGATCCCTACCGCATCGAGTATATGCGCGCCCATGTGGAAGCCATGAAGCAGGCCCTGGACGACGGCGTGGACCTGCGGGGCTATACCCCCTGGGGCTGTATCGACCTGGTATCCGCCTCCACCGGCGAGATGAAGAAGCGTTACGGCTTCATCTATGTGGACCGGGACAATGAGGGCAAGGGCTCCATGAAGCGCTATAAGAAGGATTCCTTCTTCTGGTACAAAAAGGTGATCGCGTCCAACGGAGAAGACCTGGACGGGTAAACCTGACCAAAATTCCATTATCTGAAAGGAGATTACTATTATGCGTGTTCTTTTGTGTTGCGCTGGAGGTCTCTCCAGCAGTATCCTGATGAAGAAAATGAAGACCTATGCCGAAAGCCACGGCGAGGAGCTGGACATTATTGCCGTGGGTACCGGCGAGGCCGTGGAGCAGTGGGACCAGGGCTGGGACTGCCTCCTGGTGGCCCCCCAGGCCAGCTACCGGATGAATGACATGAAGCAGACCGTCAAGATCCCCATGGCTGCCGTTCCCTCTCTGGAGTATGCCATCGGCGACGCCGAGAAGGTCCTGAAGCTGGCCCACGAGATCAGCGGCAAATAATTTATCCGCCTATGAATTACCTCGGGGCCAAAAGTCCCGAGGTAATTCTGTATCTGCCCCCCGGCACCGGGGAAAACGGATTTTCGGAATCTCACTAAATACATTTTTATTTTAAAAGAAAGGGTGTTGTTTATGATTCGGCTGGGTTTGAGCCTGTATCCCGAGCAGGAAAAGATGGAGGACATTGAGCAATATTTGAAAACCGCCTCCAAGTATGGGTTCAACGTGATCTTTGTCTCCATGTTTTCGGTGCCCGGAACCAGGGAGGAGGTCATTGACATCTTCTCCAAGTTTGGCGCCATGGCCCACAAGTACGGCTTTGAGGTCTCGGGCGACTGCAACGGCGAGTTCTTTGCCAAGATGGAGGCCACCCCCGAGGACCTGTCGGTCTTCAAGACCATGGGCATTGACATCATTCGCATGGACTTCTCCTTCAACGATGAGCGGGACGCCCGGCTCATCAACAACAAGGAGGGCATTCAGGTGGAAATGTCCACCGGATCCAAGGCCACCATCGAGTTGGCCCTGAAGAACGGCGCCGACCCCAAGCGGCTGTCCACCTGCCATAACTTCTATCCCCTGCGCTACTCCGCCCCCTCTCTGGAGAAGATCAACGGCCTTAACGAGTACTGGAAGGAGCGGGACATCCCTGTGGCCATCTTCATCTCCAGCGGGGTAAAGGGGGCCCACGGCCCCTGGCCCGTGTCCGACGGCCTGCCCACCATCGAGGAGCACCGGGATATGCCCATCGAGGCCCAACTCAAGCATGTGCTGGCCATGAAGAACGTCAACGAGGTCCGCATCAGCAACGCCTACGCCTCTGAGGAGGAGATGAAGGCCATCAAGCAGGTGATGGACCTGGCCTACATCCATGTGGATCTGCCCGCCGGCTTCTCTGAGATGTATCGGACCCTGATTCCCAACGGCGACCTGCTCCGCATCCCCTTCAAGATCCACCTGGATCCCGGCATCACCCAGGAGGAGCGCGAGGTCGTCTTTGACTACCCCACTCACAACGATATGGGCGACTGCCTGAACTATGTGCTGCGCAGCCGCTTTACCCGCATGACCGCCAAGGGAAAGACGTTTACCCCCCGCCAGAGCCCCAAGAAGGTCTTTACCCGGGGCGACGTGGTGGTGGTCAACGACAACTGCAAGCACTACGCCGGCGAGGTCCAGATCGTACTGAAGGATATGAAGGACGACGGTCAGCACAACTATGTGGGCACCATCGACCCCAGTGAGATCGTAGTCCTGGACCACATGGGGGCCAAGGACGTCTTTACCTTCGTGGAGGCCTGAGGGAAACGGCTCCCTGATTTTAACTGAGATAAGGAGAAAATGCGTTATGGCATTTCCAAAGGATTTCTTCTGGGGCGCCAGCAGTTCGGCTCCCCAGATCGAGGGCGGCTTTGACTGCGACGGCAAGGGCTTGACCACCTGGGACGTGCGCAAACTGAATTCCGGCAACTGCTCCTTCCATTACACCAGTGATTTCTACCATCACTACAAGGAGGACATCGCCCTCCTGGGGGAGATGGGCTTTAAGATGTTCCGGCTGTCCATCTCCTGGGCCCGGATCCTTCCCGAGGGGGAGGGCAGGGTCAACCAGGCGGGCATCGACTTCTATAAGGACGTGTTCCGTGAGTGCCATAAGCACGGCATTGAGCCCCTGGTGACCATCTTCCACTTCGACCTGCCCCTGGCCCTGGACGAAAAGTACAAGACCTGGAACCACCCCGGTATGGTGGAGGCCTATGTGAATTACTGCCGGGTCCTCTTTGAGAACTTCAAGGACGACGTGAAGTACTGGCTGACCTACAACGAGCAGAATATGCTGGTGTACTTCGGCGCGGTGGATATGACGGGCGGCACCATGAAGATCCAGGACCAGAACGAACTCTACAACCAGGCCCACAAGCAGATCGTGGCCCAGGCCCGGGCTATCCACCTCTGCCATGAGATGTGCCCCGGCGCCAAGATCGGCCCGGCCCCCAACATCACCACGGCCTATCCCATTGACAGCGACCCGGTGAACTATCTGGCCGCCATGACCAACGACGACCTGCGTAACAACTTCTATCTGGATCCTCTGGTCTTCGGCACCTACCCCAAGAGCCTGGACAAGTATTTCGCGCTCAACGGCATCAAGATCGAGACCACCCCCGAGGAGATGGAACTTCTCCGCACCTGCCACCCCGACTTTATCGGCTTCAACTGTTACGGCAACGACACCATGGAGTATTGCGAATACTACGAGGTGGATCTGGAGCAGTTCGCCAACGCCGACAACCGGGATATGAGCTACCTCCAGAAGCTGATGGAGAAGCCCGGCATCGCCAGGGCGGTGGGCAACCCCAAGTTCCCCAAGGGTATGGACGGCCACAGCTTTGACCCCTACTGCATCCGGGTCACCGCCCGGCGGCTCACCGACCGGTATCATCTGCCCCTCATCATCATGGAAAACGGCTACGGCCGTCCCGACACCCTGGAGGCCGACGGCACCGTCCATGACCAGTATCGTATCGAGCATCTGCGGGAGACCATTCGCCAGATGTCCCTCGGCATCGACGAGGGCGCCATGCTCTTCGGCTACTGCCCCTGGAGCGCCATCGACCTGACCTCCACCCGGGAGGGCGCCACCAAGCGCTACGGCTTTGTCTACGTGGACCGGGACGAGGACGACGAGAAGGCCAAGACCTCCGAGATGAAGCGTTACCGCAAGGACTCCTTCTACTGGTACAAGAAGGTCATCGCCTCCAACGGCGAGGAACTGGACTGAGCCTCATTCCAAACGTAAAGCGTTTCACTCTTATATCGGAAGCGGCCCGGCAAGATATGCCGGGCCGCTTCCGCTTTTTCTCTCCGTATCCGCTCTTTTTCTCATTGACCCCCGGGGACAGAACTGGTATCATACGATCAGAGGGTGATCGATCGGTAAAGGAGGGCCCCGGTATGGATATCAGCGGAATCATCGCCAATATGACTCTCAAGGATAAGATCCGCCTGTGCAGCGGGGCCGACTTCTGGCATACCAAGGCCATGGAACGGTACGGGATCCCCTCCTTTGCCATGGCCGACGGCCCCCACGGCCTGCGCTGGCAGGCGGGAAAGAGCGATATGCTGGGGGTCAACAACTCCCTCCCCGCCACCTGTTTTCCCACGGCGGTCACCTCCGGGGCCTCCTGGGATACAGAACTCTTGGCCCTCCAGGGAAAAGCCATCGGGGAGGAAGCCTTGGCGAATGGGGTCAGTCTGGTGCTTGGCCCCGGGTGCAACATCAAGCGCAACCCCCTCTGTGGCCGGAACTTTGAGTATTTTTCCGAGGATCCCTTTCTCTCAGGCAAGTTGGCCGCCGCCTTTGTCCGGGGACAGCAAAGCACCGGGGTCTCTTCCTGCCTGAAGCATTTTGCCGTTAACAATCAGGAATATAAACGCCAGAACGGGGACAGCCGGGTAGACGAACGTGCCCTCCGGGAGATCTATCTGGCTCCTTTCGAGTTGGCGGTGAAGGAAGGAAAACCCAATGCGGTCATGTCCTCCTATAATAAGATAAACGGCGTCCACGCCAGCGACCACCCCCGGCTCCTCACCGGAATCCTTCGGACCGAGTGGGGCTTTGGGGGCATGGTGGTCTCGGACTGGGGCGGCCTTGCCGATCGGATCAAGGCCTTTCAGTCCGGGTGCGACCTGGGTATGCCCGGCGGCTCGGGCTATATGGAAAAAGCCGCCCTCCGGGCGGTGGAAAACGGCCTTCTGGCAGAGCGGGACGTCAACGCCGCCGTGGAACGGATCCTCTCCATGGCTTTCCGGGCCTCCCGGCTTCCCAAGGGGGACGGCTCCTTCGATGTGGAGGGTCACCACGCCCTGGCCCGCCGAGTGGCGGAGCGGGGGGCCGTGCTTCTGAAAAATGAAGGCCCTCTCCTCCCCGCCAAGGAGGAGGAATTGGTGTTCATCGGCCATATGGCAAAGGAGTTCCGCTATCAGGGCTCAGGCTCCAGCCACATCAACCCCACCCGTCAGGTCTCCCTCACCGACGCCCTTCCCCACGTCCCCTTTGAGCCCTGCTGTGACAAGGAGGGCCGCGTGACAGCCGAGGGACTTGAGGCGGCCGCCCGGGCCGCAGGCCGGACAAGGGTGGCTGTGGTGGTGGCCGGACTTCCCGACTCTTATGAGGCCGAGGGCTTCGACCGGGAGAATATGTCCATGCCCGAGGGCCATCTTCGCATGATCGAGACGGTGGCCGGGGCCAACCCCAACACCGTGGTGGTGCTGTTGGGGGGCAGTCCCATGGAGACCCCCTGGCGGGACAAGGTAAAGGCCATTCTCTATATGGGCCTTCCCGGTCAGGCGGGGGGCGAGGCCTGCGCCAACCTGCTCACAGGCAGGGCCGTTCCCTGTGGCAAACTGACCGAAAGTTGGCCCATCTCCTATGAAGACGTCATCTCCGGGGACACCTTCGGGGAGAAAAACCCGGAGTACCGGGAGAGTATCTATGTTGGCTACCGATACTACGACAAGGCAAATAAGGCCGTTGCCTTCCCCTTCGGCCACGGTCTGAGTTATACCCAATTCTCGTACAGCGATTTGAAGGTGGAAGGCTCTGCGGTCTCCGCCGTCGTCACCAACACCGGCCCGGTTCCCGGCGCCGAGGTGGTCCAACTCTATATTGCCCCACCCAAAGGAGGGCTCCACCGTCCGGAAAAAGAGTTGAAGGGCTTTGCACGGGTAGAACTCACCCCGGGAGAGAGCCGGCGGGTGGAGTTTCCTCTGGACGAGCGTTCCTTCGCCCTCTGGGACGACGGCTGGAAGGTTCCCGGCGGAGACTGTCGGATCCTGCTCGCCGCCTCCAGCCGGGATATTCGGCTGGAAGGTTCCCTGACGATAGTGGGGGAACTCCTTTCCGCCCCCGCCTGGCAGGAAAATTCCTGGTATGAGATCATGGAAGGTTCCCCCTCCCATAAGGGGTGGGAATCTCTCATGGGCCGCCCCGTCCCTCCCGAGCCGGAGCCCCGGCGGGGAACCTTCACCTTGGACAACTCCTGTCTGGAGATGAAAGACTCCTCACGGATCATGGCCTTTCAGTATTGGCTCACCGAGCGCATTCTCTCCTTGGGCTTCCACGGCAAAAGGGATCACAGCGACCCCACCTTCCGCATGATGATGGCCTGCGCCACCGACTGTCCCCTTTGGACTATGGTCACAAGTTCGGGGGGTGTCCTGCGGGAATGGGCAGTCCGGGGGCTTTTGGAACTGGCCAACGGCCACCCTCTCCGAGCCCTTCGGACCATGGTAAGGCGGGTTTGATCCCGCAGTCACAGAACGACCTGTAAAAAAGCACCCGGACAAGCAAATGCTCGTCCGGGTGCTTTTTTTGTTTCCTGTAAAACTGCTACGGTTTTACACCAACTGACGGCGCTGACGCTCCTTCTCGGCCGCCTCGTCCTCGGCGGGGTACCACATGGGAGAGGCGAGCCGCACCTTGCAGGCTTCGCCCTCAGCGAAGGCCACCCGGTGGGGCGTCTGAACCTTGAGAACCTGCTCGCCCACGGGCACCAGGTACTCGGTGCGGTCGGTGAGGAAGATCCGCTTCTGAATGTGGGTGGGATAGCCCTCGCCATCGGCGCCCACCAGGTCAATGGAGTTGGGCCGGGTGGCCACCACCATCTGCTTGTCGGCGTCGGCGGGAATGGTCAGGTCCAGGGGATTCTCGGTGTCCCCCTTGGCGTAGACCTTGCCGTCCACGATCTCCACATTGATGAAGGTGCTCTCGCCCAGGAAGCTGTGGACAAAACGGCTGTTGGGCTTGTTGTAGAGGTTCTCCGGGGTGTCGATCTGCATGATCTTGCCCATGTCGCACACCATCATTCGGTCGGAAATGGCCATGGCCTCCGACTGGTCGTGGGTGACGAAGATGATGGTGAAGTTGAACTTGCGCTGAAGCTCCTTGATCTCAAAGCGCATGGTCTCCCGGAGCTTGGGGTCCAGGTTGGACAGAGGCTCATCCAGCAGCATGACCTTGGGCTGGGTGACGATGGCCCGGGCCAGGGCGATGCGCTGCTGCTGGCCGCCGGACAGGTCGGAGGGATATACCTCCTCCAGGCCGGTGAGGCTGGTGTGCTTCATGGCCTCCTTCACCCGCTGCTCGATCTCGGTCTTATTCACCTTCTGGATACGCAGGGGGAAGGCCACGTTCTCAAAGACGTTCATGTGGGGCCACACGGCGAAGGACTGGAACACCATGCCCAGGCCCCGCTCCTCGGGAGGAACATAAAGGTTTTTCTCCTTGGAGGAAACCAGCTTGCCGCACAGTTCGATCTCGCCCTCGCTCAGGTCCTCAAAGCCGGCGATCATTCGCAGGGTGGTGGACTTGCCGCAGCCCGAGGGGCCCAGGAAGGAGAAGCACTCGCCCTCATGGACGTTCAGGTTAAAGTTGTCCACGGCCACGATATCGCCCAGAGTTTTGGTGGTGAACCGCTTGGTCACATTTCTCAATACCACTTGATCCATGACCTTAGACCCCCTTCCTGTCCTTCGTGAGCTGGGTCACGATGGTGTTGCAGATGATGATCAGTACGATGGCCACACTGCCCAGAGCGGCCGCCTCGGGATACCGGCCGGCGTCCCGGATGGCGTAGATCTGGACGCCCAGGGTCCGGGTGTAGGGGCCGTACAGCAGCACCGAGGTGGTGACCTCACGCATGGCCGGCAGGAAGATCAGGAAGAAGCCGGAGACCATGGCGGGACGGATCAGGGGCAGGGTCACGTCCTTCAGGCTCTCCATGTGGCTGGCGCCACAGGTGCGGGCCGCTTCCTCCAGGGAGGGGTGGACCTGCAGCAGGGCCGCCGAGGAACTCTTCATGGAGAAGGACAGATACCGGGCCACATAGGCGATCAAGATGATCCACAGCGTGTTGGTCAGCTTGATGCCCAACACGGCGCCGCCCCAGGCCAGCAGCACACCGATGGAAAGCACGGTGCCGGGCAGGGAGTAGGGCAGCACGGACAGGATCTCCAAAACCTCCTTGCCCTTGGGCTTGATCTTCTGCACCACATAGGCGATCAGAGTGCCCA
>CAZEAT010000024.1:0-10333 GCA_964510175.1 uncultured Holosporaceae bacterium | reverse complement strand
GGGTGAGCTGGCAGAAAAAGCAAAGCTGGCCTATGCCGGGGAGGGCGAGTTCTGTGCGGGGGAACACTGCCGGTTCTGCAAGGCGAAGGCGGTCTGTAGGAAGAGGGCGGAGTACAACCTGGAGCTTGCAAAATATGACTTTGAGATGCCCGCTACGCTGGAGGATGACGAGATCGCGGCAATCCTCGTGAAAGCGGATGAACTGGCGGCATGGGCGGCGGATGTGAAGGAGTTCGCATTGCAGCAGGCGCTTTCCGGCGTGAAGTATGACGGGTTCAAGGTCGTGGCCGGAAGGTCCAACAGGAAGTACACCGATGAGGATGCCGTAGCGGATACCGTGAAGAAGGCAGGCTTCGACCCGTATGAGCCGAAGCTCCTGGGTATCACGGACATGGAAAAACTGCTGGGCAAGAAGAAATTTGCAGAGATTTTGAAGGACCTTGTGGAGAAGCCGCAGGGCAAGCCGGCGCTCGTACCTGAGAGCGACAAGCGGCCGCCGATGAACACGGCGCAGGAAGATTTCAAGGAAAATTAGGAGGCAAATCTTATGGCAAACAATGTAAATAATCCAACGAAAGTAATCACGGGGCCGAACACCCGGTGGAGCTATGCGAATGTGTGGACCCCAAAGGCAATTAACGGAGGTGAGCCAAAATACTCTGTATCGCTCATCATCCCGAAATCTGACAAAAAGACCATAGCAAAAATCGAGGCTGCGATTGAAGCGGCCTACCATGAGGGCGAGGCGAAGCTGAAGGGGAACGGCAGGAGCGTCCCTGCGCTTTCCGTGCTGAAGACCCCGTTGCGTGACGGGGACACGGAGCGCCCGGATGATGAAGCCTATGCGGATTCCTATTTTGTCAATGCCAACAGCACCACGGCTCCCGGCATCGTGGATGCGGACCGCCAGCCGGTCATTGATACGTCCGAGGTGTACAGCGGTGTGTACGGCAGGGCGAGCATCAATTTCTATGCATTCAATTCCAACGGGAATAAGGGTATCGCCTGTGGGCTGAACAATTTACAAAAGATCCGTGACGGGGAGCCTTTGGGCGGGAAGTCCCGTGCGGAGGATGACTTTGCAGATGAGGACGAGGAGGATTTCCTGTCATAACCAGATAAGCGATAGAACAGCCGCCGGGTGGCGGGGAACGGGCGTCTGCCTTTTCCCTGCCGCCCTTAAGGCGGTGAAAGGAGCTGGTGGAATGAAGTCTATAGAAATCGACATAGAGTCATTTTCGTCTGTGGACCTGCTCAAGTGCGGCGTTTACCGGTATGCCTCCTCCCCGGATTTTGACATTTTGCTATTCGGATACAGCGTGGATGACGGGGATGTGCAGGTGGTTGACCTTGCCTGTGGCGAGGAAATCCCTGCGGATATCGTGGAGGCGCTTTCCGATGATTCCGTCATCAAGTGGAGCTACAATAACAATTTCGAGCGTGTCTGCCTGTCAAATTATTTCGGCACATGGTTCGAGCCTGGGAGCTGGCGCTGCACGATGGTGTGGGCGGCTTACCTCGGACTTCCGCGGTCACTGGAGGATGTGGGCGCAGTGCTTGGGCTGGAGAAGCAGAAGCTGTCAGAGGGTAAGGACTTAATCCGCTATTTCTGTGTTCCCTGCAAGCCGACCAAGGCGAACGGCGGCCGGACGCGGAACCTGCCCAAACACGACAGGGAGAAATGGGAGCGGTTCAAGGCATACAACCTCCGTGACGTGGAGGCGGAGATGCAGATACAGCAGAGGCTTGCAAAGTTCCCCGTGCCGGAGTTTGTGTGGGAGGAGTACCGGCAGGACCAGGAGATCAACGACAGGGGCATCGGAGTGGACATGGAAATGGTCACGCAGGCAATCGCCATGGACGGGCGCTCCAAGGCGAAGCTGTCAGCCGCCATGCGGGAACTGACGGAACTGGAGAACCCAAACTCCGTGCAGCAGATGAAACAGTGGCTTTCAGAGAATGGGGTGGAGACGGATTCTCTCGACAAGAAAGCGGTGGCGGGGCTTTTGAAGGATGCGCCGGAACCTTTGAAAACAGTGCTGACGCTCCGGCAGCAGCTTGCCAAGTCCTCCGTGAAGAAATACCAGGCAATGGAGAATGCGGTGTGTGCAGACAGCCGTGCGCACGGGATGTTCGTTTTCTACGGAGCCAATAGGACGGGGCGGTACAGCGGAAAAATTATACAATTGCAGAATTTATATAAAAACACGATGCCTGACCTGGCACAGGCGAGGGAGCTTGTAAGGTGCGGTGATTTTGAGGCATTGGAAATTTTATATGATTCCGTGCCGGAGGTGCTTTCAGAGCTGATCCGCACGGCTTTCGTGCCGCAGGACGGCAGGAAGTTCATCGTGGCGGACTTTTCCGCAATTGAGGCGAGGGTGCTTGCGTGGCTTGCCGGGGAGAAATGGGTGTCAGAGGTGTTTGAAAAAGGCGGTGACATTTACTGCGAAACAGCTTCTCGTATGTTCCACTGCAAAGTGGAAAAACACGGTGAGAATGCGGAACTGAGGCAGAAAGGGAAGCAAGCCGTTTTATCATGTGGCTATGGCGGATCAAGCGGCGCATTGAGAGCAATGGGTGCACTGGAGGCTGGGATGACGGAGGATGAGCTGCAGCCGCTCGTGGATAGCTGGCGGGAGGCGAACCCCAATATCGTGCAGCTCTGGTGGGCGGTTGACCGCGCGGTGAAGGAGTGCATCAAAAAGAGGATGTCCACAGAGACACATGGTATCCGGTTTGATTACCAGAGCGGCATGATGTTTGCCACGCTCCCATCGGGCAGGCGGCTTGCCTATGTGAAGCCGCGCATCGGGGAGAACCGTTTCGGCGGGGAATCCGTCACTTACATGGGCGTGGGCGGCACGAAGAAATGGGAACGCCTGGAAAGCTATGGTGCGAAGTTTGTCGAAAATCTTGTTCAGGCCATAAGCAGGGATATTTTGTGCTATGCCATGCAGACACTGAAAAACTGTGCGATTGTCGGACACATCCATGACGAGATAATCATCGAGGCGGACAGGAGGATGTCCGTGGAGGCTGTGTGCGAACAGATGGGAAGGACGCCTCCATGGGCAAGAGGACTGCTGCTCCGGGCGGATGGCTACGAATGTGATTTTTACCAGAAGGATTAGGCGGGGACGCATGAGATATCAGATTGATTTTAGGAGGCAGAGAAGATGAGCAAGGCGGAAATGCAGGGGTGCAGGACACACGGCGACTGTTTCGCAAACAGGGGCGGCGTCTGCACCTGCTTAAAGGACAATGACTTTGGCGGGAGGGACTGCCCGTTTTATAAGCCTGCGGACACGGTCCGGAAAGAACAGCGCAGGCAGAATGGAGGTAGGCTTTATGGGAATCAGCAGATATAACAGTGAGGGATACAGCGACCCGACGAGCCATGCGGCGTTATCGGGAATCCAAAAGGAAGAAAAGGCGGCGAAGCGGGCATACCGGCCGCTTGTCTATATATGCTCCCCGTTTGCCGGGGACACGGAAGGGAACACGCAGAAGGCGAGGCGGTACAGCAGGTTTGCAGTGGAGAACGGCGTGATACCGCTCGCCCCGCACCTGCTCTTTCCGCAGTTCCTGGATGACGGGAAGCCTGCGGAGCGGGCAATTGGTATGTTCGCGGGGCTGGTGCTTTTGGGGAAGTGCGAGCAGTTGTGGGTGTTTGGGAAAACCATATCCACGGGGATGGCGGCGGAGATTGAGAAAGCGGAAAAGCGGGATATGCCGATCCGTTACTTCACAGAAAACTGTGAGGAGGTTGGAGGCTGATGGGGGAAATGAAAGCTATACAGACGGAATACAAGGGGTATTTATTCCGGTCCCGGCTGGAGGCGAGGTGGGCGGTGTTCTTCGATGCCTGTGGCGTGGATTGGGAATATGAGCCGGAGGGCATTGTCCTCAGTGATGGCACGAAATACCTGCCGGACTTCTATCTCATAGATTTTCACTGTTATTTTGAGGTGAAAAGAAAGGGTATCCAGGGCATGGATGAGGGACTGGAGGCAGAGGGTAAGATTAGGGATGGGATGTATTGCGACAGATGGGCGGGCATTATAGCCTACGGAGATCCGATGGATGATGCCCTTATTATTTTCTGCCAGGAAACCGATGACGGCGGCGGAGGCAGTTATGAGAACGAGGTGACTATCGGAATCCACCCTGATACCGGGAAGTCCCATCTTTTTGCATACACAGACCGCAGGGACAGGTATTTCATGACTTCCTTTGTGGAGGGTGATTCGGCAGAGATCCCGATGACCACCAATGAATATGGAAGGTACTGCTATAAGGATTTTGTGACGGACAAAGTGGTGGCAGCGAGGAAACTGGCAAGGCAGGCGCGGTTTGAACATGGGGAAACGCCCAGGATAAGGAGGGAACGCCATGCGTGAGTTGGGTATTGCATATGGGAACAGCCGCAGCGCAAAGCAGTGGTCGAACAAGACCATACGGTTTGAAGCATTGAAGGAGCGGCTGAAGGTGACAATCCGCACACCGGAATCAGCGGAGGAATACGCCCGTTTCCCGAAATCGAAGAAGGATGCCGCGAAAGACCACGGCGGCTTTGTTGCGGGCGTGCTAAAGGGAGGCAGGCGGAAGATCGACACGGTGGAGTCCCGTTCCATGGTGGCGCTGGACGGCGACCGCATCGCCCCGGAGTTCCTGGCGGATTATGAAAAGGCCGTGCCGTATGCCTCCGTGCTTTACAGCACCCACAGCCATACGGCGGACGAACCAAGGGTGCGCCTTGTGTTCCCGCTGGCAAGGGACGTGTCCCCGGAGGAATATGTGGCGGTGGCGAGGTACCTGGCGCAGGGGCTTGGCATGGATTATTTTGACGAATGTTCCTACCAGCCCAACCAGCTCATGTACTGGCCGAGTACGCCGTCAAACGGTGAGTTCGTCTATAAAGAGATAGGCGGCGCATGGCTTGATCCGGATGAAATCCTGTCGGCGCACCCGGAGTGGAAGGACCCGACAAGGCTGCCCACATCCTCAAGGGAGAGCCGGGCAAATTCCATCAGCATACAGAAGGTGCAGGATCCGCTTGAAAAAGAGGGCGTGGTGGGGCTGTTCAACCGGGTGTTCTTCCCTATCAGCCTTGCCATAGACGCTTTCCTGCAGGATGTGTATGAGCCTACGGACAAGGAAGACCGCTACCACCTGATAGAGTCCAGCAGCATGGCGGGCGTGGAGATTAAAGAGGGCGGGAAATTCGCATACAGCCACCATGCGAAAGACCCCGCCTATCTGAAACTCTGCAATGCCTTTGACCTTGTCCGTATCCACAAATTCGGAAATGAGGACGAGAAGGAGTCCTATCGGCAGATGTGCGATTTTGCGCTGAACGTGGACAGCGTGAAGCTGGAGGCCCTGGAGGAGCGGCGCAGGCAGGCCGGCGAGGAATTCGCAGACGGGGAGGACTGGAGGAAAAGCCTGGAGCTTGACCGGAAAGGCGGCATAAAAGACACGTTGGACAATATCGTCCTGATCATCCAGAACGATGAGGAGCTGAAGGGCATTGCCTTCAACTGCCACCGGGACGGGATCGACGCAAGAGAGGGACTGCCCTGGGAGCAGATCAAGGGCGGCTGGAGTGATTCTGATGCTGCGGCCCTCAAGGTGTACCTCTCCAAGAACTATGGCATCTATTCCCCGACCAAGACGAAGGACGCCGTGGTAGCGGTGGCGGCGGAGCGGGCATACCACCCCATCCGGGACTATCTGGAGGGACTGCCGGAATGGGATGGCATCCCCCGCGTGGATACGCTGCTGGTCGATTATTTCGGCGCAGCGGATAACAGCTACACAAGGGCGGTCAGCCGCAAGTCCATGGCGGCGGCCATCGCAAGGGTATACCGTCCGGGGACGAAGTTTGACAGCGTCCCGATCCTGAACGGCCCGCAGGGCATCGGGAAGTCCACCTTTTATGCGAAGCTCGCCGGGGAATGGTTCTCTGACAGCCTGACGCTGACGGACATGAAGGACAAATCCGGCCCGGAGAAACTGCAGGGGTACTGGATACTGGAGCTGGGCGAGCTGGCGGGCATGAGGAAGGCGGACATCGAGACCGTGAAATCCTTCATCAGCCGTGTGGACGACAAGTACCGCGCATCCTACGGCGTCAATGTGGAGAGCCATCCAAGGCAGTGCGTCATTGTAGGCACCACGAACGCAGAGACGGGCTTCCTGCGTGACATCACGGGCAACCGCCGCTTCTGGCCGGTGCGCGTGTCCGGCAATTCCAGGAAGAAGCCGTGGCAGCTCACCAGGGAGGATGTGGCGCAGATATGGGCGGAAACGCTCGTGCTGTACCAGAAAGGGGAGAAGCTCTACCTGGAAGGCACGGATGCGGAGATCGCCGTGGCGGAACAGGCGGACGCCCTGGAAACGGATGAGCGCGAGGGGCTGGTGCGGGAGTACCTGGAAACCCTGCTCCCGGAGAAATGGGCGGAGATGTCCCTGTTTGAGCGGCGGAGCTATCTGAGCGATTCCGACTTCGGCACCAGTAAAAAAGACGGCACGGTGCAGCGGATGTATGCCTGCAACATGGAGATATGGTGCGAGTGTTTCGGCAGGGACGGCTCGTCCATGAAACCCGCTGACTCCTACGCTATTGCCGCCATCATGCGGAAGATCGAGGGGTGGGAAAAAGCGGAGCGGACAACGTACCCGCTCTATGGACGGCAGCGGGGGTACAAGCGGAAGCTGTCCTGAACACACCATGGCACAGGCGGTAGCCGTCCGAATAAGTGTCCTGCCGCTCGTCCTGCAAAGGGGCGGCGGTATATCAAGGAAAATAACAACATTGGGACAAGAGGACAAGACAAAACCTATTGAAGAAAAATAAAAGAAAATATAGGAATGGGCGTGTGGATATGCGTATATACGCGCGTATAGAAAAAATCGGGCTGTTGTCCATCCTTTTGTCCAGAAAGGAATACGGAATGCGGGAAAAACAGATTGAGCAGAAGCTAGTGCAGGAAGTGAAAAAGCGCGGCGGCATCTGCCCCAAGTTTACATCCCCAGGCTTTGCCGGGATGCCGGACAGACTGCTGCTCCTGCCGCACGGCAGGATGGCCTTCGTGGAGCTGAAAGCGCCGGGGCAGAAACCGGGGCCGCTCCAGGCGGCACGCCACAGGCTGCTGCGGGAACTTGGGTTCAGGGTGTATGTGCTGGATGACGAGGGGCAGATTGAAAAAACCATATCAGAGATTGGGGGTGATGCCTTATGAAGTTCGTACCACACAGTTACCAGAGTTTCGCAATCGAATATATCAAAAGCCATCCGATGGCGGCTGTCCTGTTGGATATGGGCTTGGGTTAAGGGCAAGACAGGGATAACGCTGACCGCACTCAATGACCTTTTGTTTGACAGCTTTGAGGTCCATAAGATTATCGTTATCGGCCCATTAAGGGTGTCAAGGTATACTTGGCCTGCGGAAATTGAAAAATGGGACCATCTGAAGGGGCTGAAATACAGCGTGGCGGTCGGGACGGAAAGTGAAAGGCTGGTGGCACTCCGGAAACAGGCGGATATTTATGTCATCAACCGTGAAAACGTGCAGTGGCTGGTTTCCGAAAGCGGCATACCGTTTGACTTCGACATGGTGGTGATTGATGAGTTATCTTCCTTCAAGAACCATCAGACGAAGCGGTTCAGGGCGCTGATGAAAGTCCGGCCGAAAGTGAAGCGCATCGTGGGGCTGACAGGGACACCGAGCAGCAACGGACTGATGGACTTGTGGGCGGAGTTCCGGCTACTGGACATGGGCGAGCGGCTTGGGAGGTTCATCGGGCAGTACCGCACCTCCTACTTCCGGCCGGATAAGCAGAACGGGCAGGTGGTGTTCTCCTACAAGCCGCTGCCTGGGGCAGAGAAACAGATATACGGCAAAATATCCGACATCACCATTTCCATGAAGTCCACCGACCACCTGCAGATGCCGGAACTGATAAATTCCAGATACACCGTGTATCTTTCCGAGAAGGAGGATTCGCGCTATGCGGATTTGAAGAAAGACCTCGTCCTTCAGCTTCCGGACGGCGATATCACAGCCGCCAACGCCGCATCCCTTTCCGGGAAGCTGTCGCAGATGGCGAACGGCGCAATTTACACAGATGCCGGGGAAACAATCGCCATCCATGAGCGGAAGCTGGAGGCGCTGGAGGACATCATCGAGGCGGCAAACGGCAAGCCGGTGCTTGTGGCATACTGGTTCCGGCATGACCTGGAACGCATCACGGAGCGGCTGCACAAGCTGAAAATCCCATGTTCCCGTCTGGACACGGACGGCAGCATCCGGAAATGGAACGCCGGGGAAATCCCGGTGGCGCTGATCCACCCGGCATCCGCAGGACACGGTCTGAACCTGCAGGCTGGCGGTTCCACCCTTGTGTGGTTCGGCCTTACCTGGTCACTGGAATTATACCAGCAGACGGTGGCGAGGCTGTGGCGGCAGGGGCAGAAATCGGAAACCGTGGTGGTGCAGCACATCATCACGAAAGGCACCATAGACGAGCGGATCATGAAGGCATTATCCGAAAAGGACACCACGCAGGCCGCACTGATCGATGCAGTGAAAGCAGACTTGAAGATATAAGCCAATCCATGAAAATCAATGACAATCCATGCCAATCCGGGAGAAATAAAAATATTTAACAGGAGGCATCAGCTATGGGAATCATATGGCAGTATTTAGACAAAAGAGGCGCGACCGCCAATGCACTGAGGGATTACGGAAGGATGGAATTCATCATCAGCCACACGGATGATGAGATCAAAGCGGCATATGAAAAAATGGGCGGGATCAGCAGCCCGCAGTTTGACGGGATGCCGCACACGCACAATCCCCATGCTGCGGAGGACAGGATGGTCAAGGGCATTGAGGAAATTGATGTCCTGAAAGAGCGGTACCGGGAGGCTGTGGAGTTCATGGCATGGTTTGGGCCGGCATGGGAGGCACTTACGGAGGATGACCGCTACGTGCTGGAATGTTTCTACATGGGTGGGAACGGGCCGGCAGTCAACGCCGTCTGTGAGCGGTTCCAGATTGAGAGGAATTCGGCATACCGCAGGAAGAACCGGGCGCTGTCAAAACTGACCGTCATGCTGTACGGGAAATAAAAGTGTCCACTTTGCGGGCATGACATTTGCTTTTGGACGTGGTATGCTGATAGCATGAAAAAATGTCAAGAGGGCCTTCGCAGGAGCAATTGGAATCCTGCGGGGGCTTTCTTTATGCCATGAGGAGGTGAGAGCAATGCCAAGGAAACCGAAGAGACCGTGTTCCTTCCCCGGATGCCCGGAGCTGACAGAGGGACGCTTTTGTGAGGAGCATGAAAAGCAGGAGAACCGCCGCTACGAGAAGTACGACCGTGACCCGGCTGTACGCCGTAGGTACGGCAGGGCGTGGAAACGTATCCGTGACCGCTATGCCGCAAAGCACCCGTTCTGTGAGGAGTGCTACAAAAAAGGATTATTGCGTCCTGTTGAGGAGGTACACCACAGGCTGCCGCTGGCAGAAGGCGGGACGCATGACGAGGGAAACCTTGTGTCACTGTGCCAGCCGTGCCATGCCAGGATTCATGCGGAACGTGGCGACAGATGGAATAAGCATTAAATTACTGTGTGCGGATCCTTTGTGGAGATTTCTGCTGACCCGCCAGGGCCCTATCTATCTCTACAGCCTGTGTGCTGGGGAACGGGCGTGGGGTCACACGCATAAAAACCGGAAATCAAACGGGGGATTGCCCCGTGCGGGATTCCGCTGAAATAAAGGCTTTCAAGGTGCTGTGGCGTTTGATTTCCGTAGCATTTTTTCAAAGAAAATCAAAGAAACGGGGTGAAAACAGTGGCAAAAGACGGCAGCGGGCGCGGCGGCGCAAGGCCGGGGGCGGGGCGCAAGCCCAAGGCACTCACTGAGAAGATTGCCGAAGGCCGACCGGCGGAAGTCATGATGGAGCCGGCCGAGCTGGAGGGCATGGAAGTGCCGCCTGTGAAGGACTTCCTGAAATCCCCGCAGAAGAGCGGGCGGGAGCTGGTGGCGGAGGAGGTCTACAACGAAACGTACACCTGGCTGAAAGCGAGGGGATGTGAAAAGCTGGTCACCGTCCAGATGGTGGAGCAGTACGCCATGAGCGTGTCCCGGTGGATTCAGTGTGAGGAGATCGTGTCCTCCACGGGCTTCCTTGCAAAGCACCCGACCACGGGGGCCGCCATTGCCTCCCCTTATGTCACCATGAGCCAGTCCTACATGAAGCAGACCAATTACTGCTGGATGCAGATATACCAGATTGTGAAGGAGAACTGCTCGGTGGA
>CAZEAT010000023.1:9065-10995 GCA_964510175.1 uncultured Holosporaceae bacterium | reverse complement strand
TATAATAAACCATCAATTATTATATCTTGTGATATTCATGGCCAAGGAAAAGCCTCTTGCCGTTCTATTCCTGGCATTGACATTTCCGCTATTATAAAAAAAGGAATAGCTAACGGTATCTTAACTTCAGGAGGAGGCCATATTCTTGCAGGTGGATTTTCTATTGATATAAATAATATCATCACATTTCAAAAATTTTTAGAAGAAGAAATTCCTTTTATAGATTCTCAGCATAAATATGTTATAGACGGATTTTTAGATTCCGATTGCTTTTGTACAGACTTTATTAATGAATTCTCTCTCTTAGCGCCATTTGGACATGAAAACAAGTCTCCTCTATTTATTATCCCTCATGTTGATATTATTTCAACGCAAATTCAAAAAGAACAGCACATTTCCGCCATCTGCCAACTTTCTGATGGTTCAACTTTAAAAAGCATAGCCTTTCGAGCTTACAATTCCATGTTAGGGGATATCCTTTTGCAACATCCATCAAATATCAATATTTTAGGAAGTCTCTCTTGCTCACAATGGAAAGGCAAAAAATATATTAATTTTCTCATCTTAGATGTTGCAAAAATGTAACATTTTATTTTTTATAAAAATAATTACTTGATTTATTGAGATATAAAAATAAATAATATTTTTAGTATTGAATTAGAGGTCTATTTATGTGTAAAAAATTAGTTTTATTGTCTTTACTTCCTTTCTTATGTTACGCAGAAGAAAATGCAACATCATCTGAAGATGTAAAGCTTTTAAATGAATCAGTTGATGAACTATTAAAAGAGAATGGATATGATACTAACTGGTCATTTTCAGGAATTTTAAATGGTTCAGCAGTTATGCTCCATCAATCTATTCCAACAGATGATACTGCTACGGCAAGTTTAGATGGTGATATTTACATAAGGTATGACAATAAATGGAATGACTTAGGATTTGGATTAGAAATTGGAAATAAAGTAAAATCTGGATTACTGAAGCAAGGTTCAGCTATTGTTGATACATCTTTCATATATATTGAATCAGACAAATATGGAAAGTTTAAATTTGGTTATACAAATACAGCAGCAGATACATTTTCTATTACCTATGCTTCTGTGTTAACAGGTTATACAGGACCAGACAGTGGATATTTGAGTTCATTCTACAATCAAACTTCAGGTTCCATTATATCGACAGGATTTGATAGAGATGACGGAAAATCTTTAAAGGTAGTATGGTTATCTCCTATCGTATCAGGATGGTCAATGGGATTATCTTATTCCCCAAACAGCAGAGACGGACACTTATTTAAAGAAAACAGAAATAAAGTTGAAAAAGATTACAGTCCAAAGCAAAACTACGCTGATAAGGATTCATACTCTAAGCATAATTTTACCGGTGGTATAGCGTATGAATGGGGCGATCCTGAAGCATTCAACGCAAAAATTTCAGTAGCGGGATGGTATGCTAGAGGTAAATCTGACGTTTCCAATGTAAGAAATGTTTGCGGCTACAATGTAGGAGCTCTTTTAGGTTATGGTAAATACAGCCTAGCCTTGGGATATACAGACAATGGTCGTTCTTTATTGCCTTCACATTTTGTTGAACCTTCTGAAAAGGCAGGTTTCTGTTCCGGAGCTGATGCTGGTAAGATTTACAATATTGGTATCGGATATAAAGGTGAAAAAGTAGAGTTATCAGCGGGATATTTCCATGCTGTAAAAAAGTTCGCGTCTAAACAACGTTCTAACTCAAACATTGCGACCTTTGCAGCACAATATAACTTTAATAGAGCATTCAGCGCGTATGTTGAGTATGATAACATCAGAACAAGAACCTGTGAGAGGTCTATAGAAACTGAAAAAGTAGTTGATGGTTTTGCATATGGCAATAACCATGCAAATATGTTTGTTATAGGTTCGAAAATTAATCTATAATTTTT
>CAZEAT010000023.1:0-8965 GCA_964510175.1 uncultured Holosporaceae bacterium | reverse complement strand
TGGAAGAATATTAGACATTCCAATAATAATAGGGCTGATATTTCTTATGCCGTAGACAAAGCGACACCCAAAAATAAATGCAGAATCGTATTTACGAAGAAATTCTATAATTCTTTTAGATTTTTCTTTCCAATTAGGATGCTTTTCCAACAATTTCATGCCGTATATTCTTCCTATGAAATACAACACTTGTTCCGTTATCATAGTTCCCAAGAAAGCATACAAAATTACTAATTCCAGAGACATTAAACCTTGTCTGCACAAAAAGCCGGCAGTAAGAACAGCAATTTCTCCTTCGATACATGCGAACAAAAAAACTGCGTAATAACCAAATTCTTGAATGAAATGCTCGAACAAAACTATTCTCTCGATCTCAACTGGTGCGCTCGGAAGGAGTCGAACCCTCAACCTTCAGATCCGTAGTCTGACGCTCTATCCAATTGAGCTACGAGCGCACTGGTGGGTGATAACAGGTTTGAACTGCTGACCCCCTCGGTGTAAACGAGATGCTCTACCGCTGAGCTAATCACCCCAAACGGCTTAAGAATATATTAATTCTCCCTCTCTTGCAAGACTGCTTTTTAATATTTGTGGTAAATTCTTAATAATGCTGAGATAATTAATCCCAAGCTAATCATAAAAGTAACTAAAGAGCTTCCTCCATAAGATAAGAACGGCAAAGGAATACCTACTACCGGTACCACTCCCATAACCATTCCGATATTTATGAAAACATGCAAAAAAAGTAATAGAGCTAAACCATTGCAAACATGGCGAGCAAATTTATTTTTACTTTCACTACCTACCCAAAAGAAATAGTAAATAAGCCCTGCAAAAAGCATAATAATCAATAAAGAACCCGCAAAACCTACTTCTTCAGCAAGAGTAGTAAAAATAAAATCTGTATGTTTTTCAGGAAGAAAATTCAAAGTACTTTGGGTTCCTTTAAAAATACCTTTACCAAATATATATCCTGAACCAATGGCTATTTTGGACTGCAATATATGATATCCTGTTCCCAGCGGATCTCGTTCCGGGTCAAGAAAGTTTAAAATACGATTTCTTTGATAATCATGTAAAAAATACCATCCCACTGGACATAAACAAAAAAAAACAATAATTGCGGAGCAAAAAGCTCGGAAAGGAAATCCAGCTAAAAAGCTCATACCCACGCCGATTCCAATTAGCAAGATAGCTGTTCCCAAATCTGGCTGTTTTAAAACCAAAATAGCAGGAACAAAAGTCATTATTAAAGGAGGAAAATGAAATTTCAATAATTTTAGTTCTTCTACAGAAAGAGAGGCGTAATACCTAGATATTGCAAGTATTAAAACCAGCTTCATCATTTCAGAAGGCTGAAAAGTGAAAACATATAAATCAATCCACCTTTGGGCTCCTAATTTTACGACGCCCATTAATTCTACAAGTAATAAAAAGCCAAACAAAATAAAGTAAATAATATAAGAAAAATTTTCCCACAATTTCAGATTAACCGATGCAATACCAATCATTATAAGTATTCCGAAAAACAATTTTGCTATATGTTTTTGTACAGGAAGATTAAAGCTTCCAAAAGCGATAACTTGCCCCAATATGCTTAAAATTACTATAACAGCAATAAAAATAAATAATATTTTACTCTGATTAACAAAAAAGAATTTTTCTCTATTAATTTGCATTGTTATTTAACATCAACCTATCAAAAACTTTTCTAGCAATAGGAGCGGCAACCCCTGCTCCACTACCTCCATGTTCAATGAGCACAACTACTATGTACTTCGGCGAATCACTCGGAGCCACTCCAGCAAAAAAAGCATGATCTCTATATTTCCATTCAATCAATTTTTGATTAAGACCGGCTTCTCCAACTTTCAATTTTCTAACCTGTGATGATCCCGTTTTTCCGGAAATTCCATATCTTGTCCGACAAGAACCACTAGCTGTACCAGTCAAGCAGACTTGTTTTAATCCTTGTTTAACAATATTAGCCGCTCTCATGTCAATTGAAATTATTTCATTTGAACTTATATTATCATTCTCAGCCAAAACAGTAGGCAGATAATTTAAATTTCCGCTATACAAACGCCCCATCATTGTAGCAGTTTGAATTAAAGTAGTTAAAACAGCTCCTTGACCTATACTTGTCAGCATAGTTTCATAGGCACACCAATGATTTTGATATCTGAGAAATTTCCATTCTCGAGAAGGTATTAAACCTGACTTTTCGTTAGGTAATTCTAAGCCCGTTTTTTCTCCAAAACCAAATTGACGAGCATATTTAGAAAGACGTTCTATGCCTAGCTTTTTTGCAAGCTCAAAAAAATAACAATCACAGGATTTGCTCAAAGCTTCTGTTATATTCAACCATCCATGCCCTCCTCTATTCCAACAATGAAATACATGGTTATCCTGTTTGACACCTCCTAGACAAAGAATTTTTTCTTCAGGTGAAATTATTTTTTCTTTTAACGCTGCATAAGCTGTTATAATTTTAAACACTGACCCTGGAGGATAAGACGAACTCACGGCCCTATCCAAAAGAGGTTTATATGGATTTGTATTCCATTCTTTCCACTCTGTTTTATTGGGACCTTTACTCATGCTATTTATATCGTAACCTGGAACTGATACTAAAGCCAATACTTTGCCTGACATATCTAAAACACAACATGCACCTACTTTGTAATTTTCCAGTAAATTGTAAATATAATGCTGCAATTCTGCATTTATAGATAAAATCAAGTCTTCGCCGTTGATAGGTTGATACTTACTAAGAATCCGAACTTTTTTTCCTATAGAATTAATTTCATGTTGAATATATCCTATTTGCCCTTTTAATTTTTTATCAAAAACCAATTCAAGACCTGTCTTACCTGATAATAGTTGAATTTCACCGTTTATCTTTGATGTATATCCAAGAATATGACTAAACTCCTTTGGCATACTATATTTCCTGAAAAAAATATCGTTAAGATATACTCCATTGAATTTAAATAAATTCATAGCAACCTTAGCGTATTCATCTTGAGTAAGACTTTCTTTTATACAAATGTTAGGCATTCTGTTTTGTCTCTGTGATTTTAAATTAGCTATTTCATCATCAGAAAAATTCAAAAATGTTTTTAATTGCTCCAAATTTTTATTAAAAATAGAAAGAGAGCAATAATCCATGGTAATACGATGATTATATTCACTACTAGCCAACACAATTCCATCAGAAGATAATATTTTTCCACGTTTCGGCAATATGGGAGATAGTCTTATTCGATTTTTATCTGACATCAATTGATATTCTTTAGAATGCTGAATCTGTAAAAAATACAAATGACCTACTAAAACCAAAAATAATAGGCAGACAATCGTTCTTACTATACTTGCTCTTAAGACTAATTCCTTTCGAAAATCTTCATCTTGTAACACGCCTACTCCTATCTATCAGGCTAATTATACTATAAACAAACAAAGTTTTAATTGGCATAAGTAAATGTACATCTAAAGCAAAATTTCCTCCAAACAAAATTATAAAAAAATACTTTACCAGTTCTATAAAGCATAAAATTAAAAACAAATATCCATATAGCACTTCAGATGACTGATTTTTTAACAAAGAAAAATAATTCTTAATAAAGAAAACTAGAACCACTACGCTAATTAAAGAAATTCCAACAAATGCATTACAATATACATCTAATATAAATGATAAAACACACAATACTTTTATATTACTTTTTTGATAAAGAGACTCTCTAATTACCAAAGCCTGAAAAAGAGCAAAGCTATTTTCAGCTGATAAAAATAAGAAAAAAATACTGTATAATGATAAGTTTTTTATAGATTTTGACATCGTTCAATGCAAACAAACTTAAGAGCATTAAAATTCACAGAGGGAACAACATAATAATCCCCTCCTATTTTTTTTACAGTACCTATTTCAATTGCTTCTCTAAAAACATTTCCATAACCCGAAGTTTGAGCGATATCCTCCTCTTTTATGATGTCATTTTGAAGAGTTACTTTAAGCAAATTGCTATTGTCACCGCTCAGCATACAATCTACTCCATTAATTTTTGCTGGAATATTAGAATTAGCATCGACTATCAATAAAACTTTACTCCATGTTTCTGATACTTCAATAACTCGACCAATTAATCCCTCTTTGCAGAACACAAAATCATCAATTGCGATATTATGACTTGTTCCCTTATTAATCAAAGCTACTCGAACAAAGTCATTACTAAAAATAGAAAATACTTTCGCAATTATAATATTATGAAGAGTTGTCTCTTTTAAATCCAACTTCTTTTTTAGTTCCGTATTTTCTTGTATTATAGAATCTATTCTTGCATTCTCAGATTGTAATTTAAGATTTGTAGTTCTCAAATTAAAAATAACCTGTCCAGCATCATCTGAGAAATTATATTTTACACTCGTTAAGTATCTATCTGCAACATCAACCAATTCGCTAACATAGAAGCGAAAATTATAGACTTTATTAGCTAAAATTTCTTGAACCTTTGTAGAATTATGATAGAAAATTACTAAACAAAAAAAGAGGACAATTACAGGAATAAGCCCTCTTTTTTTTTCATTTTTAAACAGTCTGAATTTCTTTCCTTTATACGAATCACTCATTAATAAGACTTAATTAGCACGCTCTTCATTACCTTAAGTTCTTCTAAGGTTTTACCCGTTCCCAAAGCGACGCACAAAAGAGGGTCTTCAGCTTTTACCACTGGCAATCCTGTTTTAATTCTAAGAAGCTCATCCAATCTTGCTAACAAAGAACCTCCACCCGTCATTACTATACCTTTATCTACTATATCTGCCGAAAGTTCCGGAGGAGTATTTTCCAATGCAAATTTAACTCCCTCAACTATAGCTTCAACAGGTTCCGCCAAGCTTTCTACTATTTGAGCTTCGGTAATTTCAACTTCATTTGGAATTCCGAGAACCAAATCTCTTCCCTTTATCGACATTTTTTTACCGCAATTATCTGACGAAACTATTGCAGCGCCGATTTCCTTTTTAATTCTTTCTGCAGTGGTATCTCCTATGAGTAAGCTATGTCTTTTTCTGACATAATTGATAATTGCTTCATCCATTTTATCGCCACCGACCCTAACCGAATTACCGTAAACAATACCGCCTAATGATAACACAGCTACTTCTGTGGTTCCTCCGCCGATATCTACTACCATCGAACCTGTAGGCTCTGTAACAGGCAATCCTGCACCTATAGCGGCAGACATTGGTTCTTCTATCAAAAATACTCTACTTGCTCCTGCTCCCTGAGCTGATTCCTGAATAGCTTTTCTTTCTACCGCAGTAGCTCCACGAGGAACACAAATCACTATTTGGGGATTCACAAAACTACGACGATTATGTACTTTGCGGATAAAATGTTTAATCATCGCTTCGGTAACTTCAAAATCCGCAATTACTCCATCTTTCATTGGACGAATAGCAGTAATATTTCCTGGTGTTCTTCCGACCATTAATTTTGCTTCTTCACCAACCGCAAGAACTCTTTTTTTACCTCCATCATCAGCAAGAGCTACCACTGAAGGCTCGTTCAGAACTATACCTTTATCTTTAACATATACCAATGTATTCGCTGTACCGAGGTCAATTCCCATATCCGACGAAAATAGACCTTTCAAATATGAAAGCATGTTTTATCTCCAATAATATATTAAAAATATAGTGGCTATTCTTCATTATCACAAGCCCTATTACATAACCTAATTGATTTTTTTTACTAACACGCTAGAATGCTTATAAAATATATTTCTTGTGATTTTTGAGGATTCTTATGAAGAGACTTCTGGTATTAAATGTTTTTGTCTCGTCTTTCTGTCTAGGAAATAACTTTGAAATATCATTACCCTCTCTAAATAAATCTATTCTAATGCAAAACTTACAGTCTAACGGTGATTTAATAATAGATTTAAGAGACTCACTTAAATTGGTCTACCTACCATACTCCATCAAATTAGATATGAGTATTAATAATATAAAAGAAATTTCCAAACCAGAGCCATCAGAATCAAATGAACTGTCTATAGAGAACTCAATATCGAAAGAAGCCATAGAGTATAATGAGGTAGCATTAAAAATAGCGGGCTTAGGACAAGATGAATATCCAGAATACAAACAATATGCTGAGCAAATTAGTACAAACTGGAATAAATTATGGGAAACTAGTCTAAGCGAAATTCCTCAATGGTCTGAGAAGCATATTTCTGCTTACACCTCTCAAAGTGACACTGTTTTTTATCCATTTGGAGGGCCGGATATTTCCTATGCTTTGGCATTTTTCGCAAAAGCGACTCGATATATTTTAATAGGCTTGGAACCTCTTGGAAATTTCCCTAAAATTAGAGAGGAGCTAAAAAATCCGCAAATTTATCCAGCCATACAAACGGCCTGCACATCATATCTCCAAAAAGGATATTTTATTACTTCTGAAATGTGCACCCAATTATCAAATAACAATGTTTATGGTGGACTAAATTTAATATTACTTCAGTTAGCAAGATTAGATTATAAAATACTATCAGTTATCAGTGGAGGCATCGATGAAACCGGAATTTTTGTTTTATCTAATAAAGGAAATATCGATTGTATAAAGATAATATGCGAAAAAAATAACGAAAAAAAAGATATTTATTATATGAGAATGGATCTCAGTAATTCGAATTCCAAATTTAAAAATCTTAGGGAATTTACTAATTCATTTAATTTCGTAACACTTGTTAAAAGTGCTTCGTATGCAATGCATGACCGAAATTTCTCAAAAATTCGTCAACTCATTCTTGATAACAGCAAATGTATATTACAAGATGATACAGGTATCCCTTTTTATTTCTTCAAAGAAAATTGGAAATGCAAGGCTTTCGGAAATTACACAGTACCAACTTTAAAGGTTTTTCACTCGTATTATCAAAGAAGTCTGAGTAATTTTTTTCAAACCAGTGAACACATAAATATTCCATTTAAAATCGGATATGGTTTTCGCGCTGGAAGACCTAATTTACTGCTAGCGACACCTAATACAAAAACTGCCTTGAATCATTGATAAACTCAAAGGCAGTATACACGTTAATACTTGCTCTACTTACCTATTAAAATCCGAAATGGCGTATCTATATAACTCAAAATTACATGACTATTAATCACCTTAAAAAAACTAGCACTAAATTGCTCCATTCCTTGTACAACCAAAGAAAACATGTAGTCTTGTAAAATTATGCGCAAATCCAAAATTCTGATCTAATTCATGGAAGTAGAAACGTATTTGACTTTATGCTAGTATGCTTATAAATGAATGAGAAGTGTATATAGAACAACAATATTGACTAATCTATTAAGAGAGAATGAATAATGAGAAAGATTTTAATATTTTTATCAATCATTAGTTTTGAATTGACTAGTTTTGGTATGTTTAGACGAACTGTCCATTTACCAAAAGGAGATATATATAATCAACAAGAGGTAATTTCTGAAGCATTTTTAAAGCATTCTCCGCAATGTGTTAAAGATGTTGATAAATTTTGGTGGGTTTTTTATAATCAATATGAGGGTAAATCCCCTTCAACACTAAATATAACAAAACTTTCATCAAGAGCACGAATACAACTCTTTAAGAAAATTATATCGCATAAAATTAGCAAATTATCTAGCAGATTATCTAGTAAAGGATACTGGAATAAATATGGTGAAGACAGATATCCTACCGAATTTCAAGTTGGAAATATGATATTCCAAGTAATGTCTGTATTCTCTCAAGAACAACCAGGAAATATAATTATTGGCTCATGTCATCTAAATGCAAATTGTTGTCAACGAAGGACATGGGAAGATATTTTTAAGGAAATTTCATCTATTCCTGAAAATAGCTTAAGAGATGATCCCAAATATAAACAATTAAAGATTGAGTTCTATTTTATGCTTGATTTTGAAGTAGCCAGAAGATTAGTTAATGGAGACAGGTATGCTGATTTGCCAATAATTACTTACGTACCTTATTTAAGAGAACATTATAGACAGTGTGAAGACTTTATAGTTGGGAAAAAATCTAAATATCACGCCACTCAATCTTTATTTACTGGGGATGATAGACCCGTAATAGCTCAAACTCTTACAAGGCAAATTGGTTTTACATCTCCGGAAGCCATCAGAAGATCATTAGATTGTCTATGTGGAGATGATGAACAATCTGATTATGAGTACATACAATAAATTACTAAAGATTTTATGAGCATAGGAGTCATACAAATAAAATGTGGAATAAACTCAATCGAACCTATATATTTACGATTCTCATATTGCTAGTTTTGTGATGTAATAATAAAAAATGCAATTAGGATTTTAATACAATGAATGATACATCGAAAACTGAAGATTCTATAACTTCTCAAAGAAGAGTTAACTTAAATATTGAGTTTATAAAAGCCCAAATAAAAAAGTTTGAAACCATGATTAATACAGCAGATGAAAAGCTAGCTGATGTCCTTATTGATAGAAGTGCTAAGTTTTTCACTCCTGGTTCTTCAGAACCTCTTAAAGGAGAAAAAGGTTATTTGTCTGTAGTTCATTTTATGAGAAGTGGATTTCCAGATGTTCAATGGCATGTGGAAGATATGGTTGCTGAGGGTAACAGGGTTGCTGTTAATTGGATTTGCACAGGAACTCATACAAAAGAGTTCCTGGGAATAGCCCCAACGGGCAACCAATTAAAAGCACGTTTTATGAATTTTTATTCTTTCAATGAATCTGGAAAGATTGTTAATGATATCGCTTCTGAAGGAATGATAGCTATTTTGAGAACAATAGGAATTTATAAATAAATTGGATTTATTGAGAAAAATATGCCCCACTGATTTTGAGGCATATTTTTTCTTGTTAATCACTAAACCTCTTGCGGAAGTAAGGAGTTAGGCTAGGAGATAGGGAGACCTGCATA
>CAZEAT010000022.1:5094-11017 GCA_964510175.1 uncultured Holosporaceae bacterium | reverse complement strand
TTATTATAAAAAGGAGGATTAGTCACAATACAATCAAAAGTTTTATTAAATTCTGTCTCGATACTTTGATTATAAACATCTATAGAAAAATTGTTTTCTCGCGCATTTTTCACACAAAGCTCACACATAAATGTATCAATATCTAGAGCACATAAATTTTGAGATGGATTACGATATTTTAATATCAGCGAAATAGTGCCTATACCACAACCTACATCTAATATTTTTTGATTATCTTTTATATTTACGAAAGAAGATAAAATAAGAGGATCTAATGCTACTCTATATCCATACTTGGGCTGCCAGAGTTTTATGGCTCCATTTAAGATACTATCTTTTGTAACGTTTTCACACATAAGTCCTCCATATATTTTTTTAGTATAGCATGTCATCTTAAATTGTGGATATTTATTGTCCAAAATAAATGCTGTAATTTGGCAATGGTTATATTATAATTAAAAACTAAGTATTATAGTAATGGTGACAAAGTGTTTAACATAGATATTCTAAATCGCATTCTAGATGTATATTCTAAAAAGATGTCTCATGTTGAGTTAGCAAAGCAGGCTGTACAATTAGGTGTATTTACTTCGATATTTTTAGTACTGATTAAATTTTCCGCCTGGATTGCGACTAACTCTATATCTCTACAAGCTTCTATGGCTGATTCATTATTAGATGCATTAACCTCTTTTTTAGTGTTTCACGCAATGAAATACTCTGACGTAAAATTCGATGATGAGCACAATTTTGGCCATGAAAAAGTAGAAGGTATTGTTTCAATTTTTCAATGTTTACTAGTTTTTTATTCAGGCATAATGATATTAAAAGAAGCCTATGAAACTATAGGAGATCCTCAACCTATTCAAAATACATCTGTCGGAATAGCCGTAATGATAGTCTCGACAATTGCAGTATATCAATTAATTTATTTTCAAAAATATGTTGCTTCAAAAACCGAATCGATTTTAGTAAAAGGAGATTCATTACATTATTTATCAGACTTTTGTATGAATTTAGGAGTTATTGCGTCTCTTGTACTATCGAGATTTTTTACATTTATAGATATAATTTTTGGAGTAGTCGTAGGATGTTATGTATTACATAGTGCTTTTTTAATTATGAAAAATGCCCTTATAGATTTAATGGATTCCTCTCTTCCTAAAGCCACTCAACAAAAAATTAAAGAAATCATTCTAAGCAAAAAAGAAGTTATAGAAATAAAATTACTTCGCACACGTTCGGCGGGAATGAAAAAATATATTGAAGCTAGAATTAAGCTAAATTCAAATCTAAAACTGAATGAAGTAGATAAAATCACTCAAGATATTGAAAGTTCTTTATCAGAATTATATGAAAAAGTAGATGTTATTATCAAAGCAGAGATATAAATTTCCCTGGCATTCATGAGAAAAATGATTTATCTTTACAATGCTGATTGTGGATGAAAGATTAATGAGAAAAATATTTAGAATACATTGTCTATGTTTTGGGCTTTTGTTTTTTAATGGTTCATTATTTGCTAATGAAAACACTAACGTAACAAATATTGAAGAAACAAAACTAACTGAAGCTAAAAACATCATTGAGACACTAGGTAAAGAAGCATTGGATATTATAAAAAACCATAATTCTGACTCTAAAGGAATGGTTATTATAATTGATAAATTTTGGTCACTTCTAGATAGATACTTTATTATGAACAAAGTTGCTCAGATTATTCTTAGAGCTTATTGGAGAAGTCTACAAGATGATGAAAAACAGAATTTTACTCAAAGTTTGATGAATATGTTAGCTAAAAAGTATGCAGTACAATTTTCTCAATTTAAGCAAGCAACTTTTAAAGTAACTAAAGCAGCAGAAAAATCAAAACACCAAACTTTAGTATATTCCAGAGCGAGTATTCCAGGGAAAGAACCTATAGAAATTTTATGGACTGTAATATCCGATTCTTCAAAAGTTATAGATGTAAGCGTATCTAGTGTGAGTGTTGCAACTACTTTATCTCAGACTATTTTGGATTCCATTAAAAAAGACGGAATAAAGAACTTTTTAAAAGATTTCTACGAAAAAAATAAAGATATTCAAAAGGTAACCAACGATGCAAGTTAATATAAAGTTATTATCTCATGGTATTGGTTTAGACTTGCCTTCTCAGGCAACTATAGGTAGTGCCGGATTAGATTTAAGAGCAGCTGTTACTGAGTCAATAGTATTAAAACCAATGGAAAGGCAAGCGATACCCACAGGGATATGTTTTGCCGTTCCTGCTGGATATAACGCCGAGTTGCGACCCCGTTCAGGTTTAGCATTTAAACATGGAATTACAGTATTAAATACTCCGGGAACAATTGATAGTGATTATCGAGGAGAAATTAAAGTTCTTCTGATAAATTTTAGTAGTGAAAACTTCACCATAGAAAGAGGTATGAGAATTGCTCAGGTAGTATTTCAAAAGTATGAAACTATAGAATGGAATCAAGTTGATTCTCTTGATGAAACCAAAAGAGCAGAAGGTGGATATGGCTCCACTGGCATTAGGTAGGTAAAAATGTATCGATATCTATTAGGAATATTATTATTAGTAGGATGCGCGAGCGAAAAAACTAATATTGCAGGAAAAAATGCGGAAATTGTTTATAATGAAGCAATACAACTTTTAAAGCAAAATGATTATGAAGACGCTGCTAAAAAATTCAAAGAAATAGATACATATTTTCCTTATGCAGAAAAAGCCAGCTTAGCTCAGATAATGTCAGCCTATTGTAATTTTCAAGCGGGAAGCTATACGGACGCCATTAGTGGAGTAGATGTATTCCTGCGCTATCATCCCGCTCATGAATTAGTACCTTATGCAATGTATCTAAAAGCAATGAGCTTATATGTAATAGTTTCATCTGTCGGAAGAGACTCTCAGCAAGCATTAGATGCAAAAAAAGCTTTTGTGGAGTTATTTAATAGATTTCCAAAGAGCAAATATGCTGTAGATGCTATGAAAAGAATCATTATCTTAGATGACCTTATCGCATCTCATGAACTTATGGTTGGTCGTTTTTATCAAAAAAATAAAAATGCTTTAGCCGCAATAGGCAGGTACGATTATGTTATTGTAAAATTTCCAAACACCAATGCAGCTGAAGAAGCCCTCTATAGATTAATAGAATGCTGTAAATCTATAGGATTGATAGAAGAAGCGGATAAAGCTATAAAATCATTTAAAGCTAGATATCCGAATAGCAGTTGGGAATTAAAATTTTAATATTTTTATAAGGATTTTATGTTATGTATATGAATACGGAAGAGATAGAAAAAGAAAGATTTTCGCTTGGGGATATTATCGTGCAGTTCTCAAATATAGAAATTACTCATGCTAATGATAATAAACCTCCATTAAAAGAGGTCTTAAAGAAAGTTATAATTTGGACTCTTATACTTGCGATAGCAGTCAGTCTATTTTTATTTTAATACTGATCCAATACTATAGTTAAAATATTATTAGCACAGTAACAAGTACCTGAGTTTATTTTTATTTCGACAAAATCAGAAGAGTCTACGGGACGTACAATAATTTTTCCTTTTTTCAACTGAGTTAAAATAGATATATGATGAGGAAGAAGAGTTATTTCTCCATCTACAGCCGGAAGAGTCAAACTTTTAGCTTCTCCCTCAAATAATTTTTCCGAAAGACTTAATATTTTAACTTTCAACTTATGCTCCTATAGTTTTCCCTTTTTCAAAGGCTTCTTCTATTGAGCCAACCATGAAAAATGCAGCTTCCGGCAAACGGTCACAGTCTCCTGAAATAATAGCATTGAAACCTTTTACTGTATCCTCCAAGCTAACAAATTTTCCCGGTATACCTGTAAAAACTTCCGCCACGTGGAAAGGCTGAGACAAGAAACGTTGTATTTTTCTAGCTCTGGAAACAGTAAGTTTATCTTCTTCCGACAATTCTTCCATACCCATAATAGCAATAATATCCTGCAATGATTTATAACTTTGAAGAACTCTCTGGACTTCACGAGCAACTCTATAGTGTTCTTCACCTACCACCATAGGAGATAACATTCTAGAAGTCGAATCTAGAGGGTCGACAGCTGGATAAATTCCCAATTCAGAAATCTTTCTACTTAACACTGTAGTGGCATCTAAATGAGAAAAGGATGTCGCTGGAGCTGGGTCGGTTAAGTCATCAGCTGGAACATAAACAGCTTGTACAGAAGTAATAGACCCTTGAGTTGTACTTGTAATACGCTCTTGCAATTCTCCCATATCGGTAGCTAAAGTTGGTTGATATCCAACAGCAGAAGGAGTTCTCCCCAACAAGGCAGAAAGCTCGGAGCCTGCTTGAGTAAAACGGAAAATATTATCTATGAAAAGTAAAACATCCTGATGTTCGACATCACGAAAATATTCGGCTAGAGTTAGTCCTGTTAATGCTACTCTTGCTCTTGCTCCAGGAGGTTCGTTCATCTGACCATATACCAATGCAGCTTTGGAATTTTCACCTTTAGGATCTATAACTCCCGCTTCCATCATTTCATGATAAAGGTCATTACCTTCACGTGTACGCTCTCCCACTCCAGCAAAAACCGAAAATCCTCCATGAGCTTTAGCAATATTATTAATTAATTCCTCGATTAAAACAGTCTTTCCAACTCCTGCTCCTCCAAATAAGCCAACTTTTCCACCTTTGGCATAAGGAGCAAGCAAATCAACTACTTTAATTCCAGTTACAAGAATTTCCGCTTCTGTCGATTGGTCTTCAAATTCTGGAGCTTCTCGATGAATAGGCATCCTTTCCGTAGATTTTATATCTCCAAGTTCATCTATAGGCTCACCAATGACATTAATAATACGTCCCAGCATTTGTCTACCTACGGGAACTTCAATCATTTTTCCCGTATCTATAACTTCTTGATTACGCTGCAAGCCATCTGTAACATCCATCGCAATGGTACGAACCGTATTCTCTCCCAATTGCTGAGATACTTCCAATATTATTTTTTTACCATTATTGTATACCTCAAGAGCATTCAAAATTTCCGGCACTTTTTCAGGGAAAACTACATCAACGACAATTCCTAAAATTTGTGATATGTAACCTTTATTCTGTTCCATTTTTATTCCTTTATCCATTAGCTATCGCAGAAGCTCCAGCAACCACCTCTGTAAGTTCCTGAGTAATTCCGTATTGTCTTGTTCTGTTATATCGAATAGTTAAATCCGCCAGCATATCATCAGCATTGCGAGTAGCGTTATCCATTGAAGACATACGCGAACTTTGTTCGCTAGCAATACTTTCCACTGCGGATTGATATATTTGAGTACTTATATTTCTTAAAAGTAAATTTTCTAACACTTCATCAGTAGTAGGCTCAAAAATCATAAATTTATCATCATGATTATCTTCTAAAGCCACAGGAATTAAATGTTGCACTGTTACATCCATTCTTACAACAGAGTAAAAATGAGTATAAACTATTGACACTTTATCTACTTGTTGATTAGAAAATCTACCTATAACTTCTTTACTTAAAATCTCAGCATTTTTCCAAACGGAGTCATCCTTGTAGAAATCATCTATAAAATCCAATTTATCATCAGGTAAAACCATACGTTTTAATGCCGGCATAAGCTTGCGACCTACACAAATAATTTGAATATTTTTACCTCTACTACGTATAGAAGCAATTTCTGACTCTACTTTTTTACCAATCAAATAATTGAAATTACCACAAAATCCTCTATCAGAAGCAAATACTATTAGAAGTTCAGTTTTCACTTCATCTCTGCCATCTAATAATACATAAGATTTATTAAGCAGTTCTCTATTTATACTTTTTAATATACCCATAACTTCCATGGCATATTCACGAGAAGTAACAGCTCTTTGCTCTGCCTTTCTAAGCTTAACACCAGC
>CAZEAT010000022.1:0-4994 GCA_964510175.1 uncultured Holosporaceae bacterium | reverse complement strand
GCCATTTCTCGGTATTGTGCTAATTCCAATTTAATTTTTCCAGCAACTTGCTTCATACATTTAGTTTGAGCGGCAGACCCCACTCGACTCACGGAAGCTCCAGCGTTAATAGCAGGACGAATACCCTTATAAAACAACTCTGTTTCTAAGAAAATCTGTCCATCAGTAATAGAAATCACGTTTGTCGGAATGTAAGCTGAAATATCTCCGGCCTGAGTTTCGATAATCGGTAATGCCGTTAACGAACCACCTCCTCGAGAAGCGTCCAACTTAGCTGCTCTTTCTAATAATCGAGAATGTAAATAAAATACATCTCCCGGATATGCTTCACGTCCAGGAGGTCTCCTCAAAAGCAAAGACATCTGTCTATATGAAACAGCATGTTTAGATAAATCATCGTAGACTATCAAAGCATGCATACCATTATCACGGAAATACTCTCCCATTGCACATCCAGCATAAGGAGCCAAATATTGCATTGTAGCAGCATCAGAAGCCGTTGCAGCAACAACTGTGGTATAACTCATAGCTCCTGCATCGGTCAATGTTTTAACAATTTGCGCTACAGATGACCTCTTTTGTCCAATTACAACATATATGCAATATAACTTTTCTGATTCGATATTATGGTCAAATGCATATTTTTGATTAAGAATAGCATCAATGGCAATGGCTGTTTTTCCAGTTTGCCTGTCTCCGATGATTAATTCTCTTTGCCCTCTACCAATTGGGACCACAGAATCAATCGCTTTTAAACCAGTCTGAACAGGCTCAAAAACAGATTTTCTTTCTATAATTCCAGGAGCTTTAATATCAACTGGTCTAAATTTCTCTGCCTGAATATCTCCTTTTCCATCAATTGGTTCACCCAACGCATTCACAACACGTCCTAAAAGTGATTTTCCAACAGGGACATCCATAATTTTTCCTGTTCTGCGAACCTCCATACCTTCTTGAATTGTTCTGTCTTCACCAAATAAAACGACATCAACGGTATCTTCTCCCAAATTCATTGCTAATCCGGCAGTGCCCGATTCGAAAACTACCTTTTCATTCATGGCCACTTCTTCTAATCCATAAACCCTAGCAACTCCATCGCCAACGGATAATACACGTCCAACCTCTACAAATTCAGGGCCACTATCAAAATTTCGAATACGTTCCTTTAAAATCGAACCTACTTCCGATGGTTTAATGTTCATTGTCATCCCCTTTCATAGCGTTTCCTAAACGCAATAATTTAGATTTCATAGAATAATCTAGTACTTTTGACCTATGTCGAATCTGTAGACCATCTATAAGCCTCTCATCTTTCCGAGTTACTAGCTTAATATCACACTTAAATACCTTACCCAAATTTTGAACTAAAATCTTTTCATCTTCTGATGTAAATTCTTTAGAATAGGTTACATAAAAAGTCTTTTTACCGTGTCTTTTCCCTACATAATATAAATATTTCTCACAAATCTCTGGAAGTAATGAAAATCTTTTATTTTTTAAAATTAACTTTAAAAAGTTACCTATCTCTACTGATAACGATAACTCTTTAATAAGATTCTGAATAAAAGCATTTCCTTTATAAGTTAATAACTCATGCCCTTTTAAAAATTTATCTGTTTCAGGAATATCTTTCAAAAATTTTTGAAGCAATTCTATTTGTTTCAAAAAAACAGACTCTTGATTGCTTTCAATAGATACGTCATAAAGAGACTTTACATATCTATTTACAACCATATTCCCTATAATTAAGCTTTTATCAGACAGCTCTCATACTCCTTCAATAACTGCGTATCTTATATCACAAAAAACAAATATTTCAAACACAATACAGTCAATTGGAACTACTTTTCTCAGAATAATTATTCTATTATTTTATAAATAAGGAGCATATTATGGAAATTAAGAGATGCAAATGGGCAAACAAAAGCCATTTATTGCAAAATTATCATGATAATGAATGGGGAAAGCCCATTTATAACGATGACAAATTATTCGAAATGTTAATACTTGAAGGTCAATCTTGCGGACTTAGCTGGGAATTAATTCTGAAAAAACGAGAAAATATATATAAAGCATTTGACAACTTAAATCCTAAAAAATTAATCCAATATGATGAACAAAAAATCGACCAATTAATGCATAACCCAGGAATTATTCGAAGCAAAACTAAAATTGAAGGAATAATACATAATGCAAATGCTTACTTAAAATTAAAAGAAAAAAACACATTCAATGACTTTATTTGGAGTTACGTCGAACATAAACCAATAGTAAATAATGGTAAACAATTTGTAACTCAGAATGATATTTCAATAAAACTAAGTAAAGACCTTCGTAAACTGGGATTTAAATTTGTAGGACCTGTAATCACCTATTCTTTTATGCAAGCTGTCGGCATGATAAACGATCACGAATACGATTGTATCTTTCGCTGATTAAACTAAATACATTTTATAAAGTCTTCTACAGAGATTTCCTTATGTATCACTTTTATGATTAAGTCAAACACTGTTTTATATGGCGTCGGATTTTTTTCCAAAAATAATTTTAAATTCTGAGTTGTGATAAGACCTTCTACTAACCCTCTTTCCCAACTCTTTATATCTTTTCCTTTTGCCAAATGTTTTCCAAATGACATATTACGCGACTGCTCATTAGAACATGTTAAGAATACATCTGCTAAAGCATTTTTATCAATTTTAGAAGCTCCACCAAACTGTTTTGATATACTTTCTATATCTGAAACACCTTGAGATATAAAAGCTTTAATTGTATTGTCCCCTATCATAGAGGAATTTATGCCATATAATATGCCACAACCTATAGCCAAAACATTTTTTAGAGCAACGACCACTGATAGTCCTATTCCATCAGTAGAAGCGCTTATATCTAACACGTTAGAACTTAGTTGTTCTGCTAGTATTTTGGTTTGTTCACAATCTATTCCAGCTAAAGTAACACAAGTATGAACCCCATTTATTAACTCTGAAGCAAATGAAGCTCCTGCCATAAAGAAAGCATGATTGAAATATTTCTGCGCTATTTCAAATGTTGTAATTGTACGATTATCATCAACCAAAATTCCCTTACTCAACACAATAATAGGAAGATTTTTATTCACATGTTCTTTAAGTTTAAGACAAACATTTTGTAGATATTCTGAGGGAGTAGCAATAATTGCCAAGTCTAATTCGTCTATTGAATCATAATCATTAATAGCCCTTATGTTGTGATTTAATTCAATATCAGGATACACAACTATATTCTGATGAATTTGATTTATTGATTTAACTATTTCTTTATTTAGCTCTAAAATTAATATTTCGCTCACTTTTAAGCTTATGGCCTGAGCTATGGCACAACCATAATTTCCTCCACCTATTATTAACACCTTTTTCAGCAATGGAATGCACATTATTCCTCCTATAAAACTAATAGTTTATCTATGCGTTTCATTATTATCAAAACTAAAACTAGATACAATAGCAACATTGAAATTTACTCTATTTCTAATAAAAATGGCTGAAGTTTTTTCTCAATCCTTCTACGATTAACAAAAATTAGAAATTTACTTAGAGAGAAGATATTTTCGTTTATAACATAATATCCAACACTTGTTTTTTTGACTTTTATATTTTGAGTATTTAGCCATTCTATTGCATCATTAATGATTTTTTGAATTTTAAGCTCAGCATTATTTACTATTTTTTCATTAGTATTTTTTTTGTCAGAGGATTTTATATTCCTATTAATGGAACACAATTTGACTCTAGACATATTTAATTTTTCTCTAACAAATGTCCCTTTAGACATTTTAGTTTGATTTGTTTTTAAGTTATTATTTTTTAACGGTTTCATAATAAAGTGTCCTCTAATTTTTTTTTACAAAAAAACAAGAAAAATACACAAGAAACTACATAAAATTGATATTACTTGACAGTAATTTGTTTTTTATTAATACCACAATCAAATAAAAATTCAATAGACCTTCATAAGTTTTTTGCATATTTTTCAAGATGTTCTAATAGCAATTTTTTTGATAAATTTTATTAAACATAAAAAATATTTACCATTTTTTGCACTATATAGCTTGAACTTATTTTTGACATTTGTTATATGTAAAAATATAGTTTTTAAAGAGGTTGTTATGGCAAGACAAAGCTTAAGTCCAATGAAAGATTTAGAGTATCCTGATATGTCGATAATGAACACACCGGGAACCGTAGGACGCAAAAGGAAGGGTGCACCAATCACTCATTTAAAATATTTACGCAAGAAAAATGGTTATACATTGGAGTCATTAGCTGATGTTACAAGCATTTCTGTATCCTATCTATCGCGTTTAGAATCTGGCTCTAGAAGACTGAATACTGACCTTATTAGAAGGTTATCCCATGCTTTTAATTGTACAGCAGCGGAATTATTACAAGATACTATTCACGAAAGCAACGTCGTTACGACAGTAGAATTTTCCAGTCGTCCGCAGAGAAAACGACAAGAAATGATTAATGTTCGTGATAATACAATGCCTTTATATAGGATTCAGGCAAGTGAAGAAAATCAGGACAAACTAACTTTAAATATTTGTCCTATGACAGAGTGGATACAACGTCCTCGTGAACTCGCTACAAAAAATGAAGCTTTTGCAATTAAAGCAGATAATTATTTTAAACCTCACTTTAGTAATACTTCAACTCTCTATTTGGAACCTGTAAACAATCTAGCTCCTGAATCTACGGTAGTAATTTTAAATCAGGGACACGTCATGATAAAAAAGATTTGGTGTGTCACTCCGACCTCCTTACAACTTTGTGATATCGCAGATATGGAAAATTTAAAAAGCGGAGTTGCAAATACCAATGCGAAATTAATAGAAGTAGAACGCAATTCTTTAGATGCAGCATATAAAGTAGTAGGATTTTCTGATTTTTGTTTAATGTAATTATATTTAGTTGAAATTTTTAACCCTCACTGTAAAAAGTGAGGGTATTTTT
>CAZEAT010000021.1:9093-11305 GCA_964510175.1 uncultured Holosporaceae bacterium | reverse complement strand
CGAGCTCCACCTGAACATGGAACAACTAAAAATGTGCAAGCTTTTTTTAACGCATATTCTGCTCCAGCGATGAAACCTTCTCCAACAGCGCTTCCCATGGAGCCGCCCATAAAATCAAAATTAAAAAATACTGCTACGCATTTATTTCCATTAATGCGTCCGTAGACTACAGTAACAGCGTCTTCTTCTCCAGATTTAGATTTTGCTTCTTTTAATCTATCACTATATTTTTTTGTATCTTTAAATTTTAATGGATCCTTTAATGATGAATGATATTTGATTTTTGTGATTTCTCCGTTATCAAATAAGTTTTTAATTCTATCGTTAATTTTAAATCTAAAATGATAACCACATTGTGGGCACACTTGAAGATTACTCGATAAATCACTATGAAATATCATCTGCTCACATTCTGGACACTTAGTCCACAAATTTTCTGGAACATCATTTCCTACCAAAGCGCGGATTTTAGGACGTACGAAATTTGTAAGCCAATTCATATTAGTTACCTTTGCCTATTGTGTTCTGTTTATTTTCCAAAGATGCTCTTCCATTAACTAAGTCTTTTAGTCTTTTTCCTGCTCTAAAAAATGGTACTCTTTTAGCTTTTACAATGACTTTTTCTCCATTACGAGGATTTCTTCCTTCAGACTCTGCTCTATATCTTACAGAAAAAGAACCGAAATCACGAAGCTCTACGCGTCCTCCTTCTTTTAATTTTTCAGTTATAGAATCAAAGATAATTGACAGAACTTTATCTATATTTTTTAAGTTCATATATGGATAAGTTACTGAAACTCTGGAAATTAGATCTGATTTAGTCATTAATAACTCCACAACTTGCGAAGATAAAGTGCCAAAAAATTCAAAAAAGGTCAATAACTAATATATACTTTAATTATATTTATTATATACTAAATTCAGAATACTGAATTTTTTAATATTGAGAAATTTTATGAATGCAGAAATCTTAAGTTTCTTTTCTTTAATAGTGTGTTTTACTTCCATATTCTTTCTATTTTGTTTTTATGGAAAATCTGGATTATTTGTTTATACGTCAATTATTGCAATTACTTCCAATATTCAAGTTTTGAGACTGACGCAGTATTCGTTTATGGAGAGTCCTGTAGCTTTGGGAACAGTTGCGTTTTCAACAATTTTTGCTGTGGATAATATTCTTACTGAATTTTTCGGAGCGAAAGAAGCTCGAAAAAATGTTTTATTGAGTTTTTTTTGTTATTCGATGTTTGTTTGTCTAATGAGGATAGTTGTTTTTCATCCAGTAGTTCAAGAAAGCGGCTGTACTAATTTACATGCTGAAATGGAGGCTCTTTTTTCTCCTTCTTTTGTTATCCTTATTTCAAGTTTGATTTCTTACGTTTCATGCCAATTATTTGATATAGGAATGTTTTCTTTTTTAAAAAAATTAACTAGAGGAAAATATCTTGGATTACGAGCGCTGCTTACAATGTCTTGCTCAGTTTTTTTGGATAATGCAATATTCTCAACTTTGGCTTGGGTGGTTTTTGCAGATAATCCTATTTCCTGGAAGGAACTTTGGTCTACATATATTTTTGCTACATATTTATTGAGATTATTTATTGCTGTTTTATGTATTCCTCTTATAAAATTAATAGAAATGTATCAGAGGAGACGAGAACATGTATGAAAATTTCAAATTTGAAATTACATGCAAAAATGATAGAAGTCGATTAGGAATATTAACCACTCCACACGGAATCATAAAAACACCCGCATTCATTTTTTGTGGAACTAAAGGGAGTGTTAAAGGGATATCGCCACAGCAGCTGAAAGAAGTTAAATCTCAGATTATTTTATCTAATACTTATCATATTTTTTCTTTTCCAGGGTCAGAATATATAAAAGCTCGTGGAGGGATTCATAAATTTATAGGTTGGGATGGCCCAATGCTTACAGATTCTGGAGGATTCCAAATTTTTAGCTTAGGGCATGGATCTGTTGCCTCTGAGATAAAAGGACATCGGACGGGAATTTCTACTCTTTCTAAAATTACTGAAGAAGGAGCTGAATTTAAATCATATTGGGATGGTTCTATACAATTATTGACTCCAGAAAAATCAATAAAGACTCAACGGGATTTAGGAGTGGATTTTGTAGTATCATTTGATGAATGTACGCCATTTCACAGTGATAAAAAATATACTGAGTTTTCGATGGAGAGGTCTCATAG
>CAZEAT010000021.1:0-8993 GCA_964510175.1 uncultured Holosporaceae bacterium | reverse complement strand
GATATTTTCCGTGGAGTTTCTATGGGAATAGATACTTTTGATTGTGTGCATCCTACTCGTATAGCTCGTCATGGAGGTGCTCTAGTAAAGTCTGCCTATAGAGATTCTCAGGGAAGAGAACATATTAATTTAAAAAGAGCAGAATATGAATCTGATGATAGACCGATTGAACCCGATTGCGATTGCCCAACTTGTAAAGCTTTCTCTCGAGCTTATCTACATTATCTGTTGAAAGCAAATGAGTTATTGGCTTTGACTTCTATTACTCTTCACAATATTAGATTCATGAATAGATTAATGGAAGAAATTCGCGATGGTATTTTTACTAATAGTTTGGAGGAAGTAAAATCCAAATGGTGCTAATATTTTTGTTAATATCTCTTTTGTTTTGTAATTCCGTGTGGTGTCACGAAGATATGCGTGATTTTCATTACAATGTGCGTTTGGTTTTAAAGGAAGATAAAGGAGTTATTAACGCACTATCTGATGTCTTTTCAGATTCTGAAATTAAGACAGAAATAAAAAAACTTCGTATTTTTTCTAAAAAAGATAAGACAGTTAATAACATAAATGCTTTAACAAGTAGATTAAATGAAGATGTTGAGAGTATATACAAAAATTTACATATCCTTGGTTATTATAACGCCGATGTAAAGTATCAAATTAAATTTGATAAGGAAAAGAATGTAAATATATTTATAAAAGTGGAACCAAAGGAAAAATTTTCTCTGGAAATTCAATTGGATTTAGAAGACCAAAGTGAAAAAGATAATTTTTTCTATTCAGAATTGTTAAATGAAAAGTTTCGCAATAAAAAAGCATCAATGGAGGAAATCGAAGAAGCTATTGAATCTTCAGTTTTAGTTTTACAAAATGACGGGTTTTATAGTCCTGAGTTAAAAATTAAACGGGTATTTATAGATTATGAAAATAAAAAAGCCAATTTATTGCTTCGTATTAAGTGCGGAGAAAAAGTAAATTTTGGATATACTTTTATTGATTCTTTTTTGGGAATTGATAAATCATTTATTCAAAATCGTTTAGAATGGGAAGAGGGCGAACAATTTAACGAAGATAAAATAAGGTCTACAGCTGAAAAACTGAAGAACACACAAATATTTTCTAATATAAAAATTGAACCGATGAAAGCTAATAACGGCGTTGTTCCAATGAGAGTAAAGTTAGAGGAAGATAAGAAGCATACAGTCACTTTGAGTATAATGTATTCAGGTGTTCGGAGTATGAACTTTGAAAAAAAATCTCAAGCGACCAAGGGATTAAAGTCAGTAATTTCAAGACTCTCCTGGACAAGATTAAATGCGTTTGGTGGTGGCGAGACAGTTAATGTAAAAGCCGAAGGCGCTCCAATGAAAGTTAAGGATAAACGAGTTGATTATGGTTTTGAGGTATCTCTGACTCAACCTGATGTAATAGTTAAACAAGGTAGTATGAATTATAAAATAAGCAGGAAACAGGAGTTAACAAATGTATTTTTTAAGAAGTCAGATAAAGTCGAACTTCTTTATAATTATATTTGGTCGGAGATTTTATATCCAGGTCTAGGATTTGGTTTTGAAGATAATTATGTTGATTCCGATAGGATATTTTTTAAAAATCAAAAAATGTCTAAGAATTATAAGAACTGGAATATTCCATTTGAGTTAATTTTGGATAAAACCGATGATATATTGAATCCAACGAAAGGACATAAGGTACAACTACGTTTTATATTTTATAAGATGTCCGGTTCTCCTTTGGATACATTGAAATTTTATTCGATGTCTTATTCTTATACTCAAAAAATTTCAAAGGATAAAAAGAATGTAATAGCTTTTAATATTGCTAAAAGAGGGATTATAGGTTGTAATATTGATGATGTGCCGATAGATAAGAAAATTTATGCGGGTGGGGTAAATTCTGTTAGAGGATATGCAAATCAAATGGCGACAGAAATGATAAAAAATGTCGATTGCACGTCCGGAGGTAAATCATCTATAGAATTTAATTACGAATTTAGACGGACTATAAATAAAGATTGGGGAGCAGTTTTATTTTTTGATGGAGCAAAGGTTTTTGGGAATAAATCTAAATATTTTGAGATAGAAAAAAAACGATGGTTTTATTCTGCTGGGGTCGGAGCTCGTTATTATACCGAAATAGGCCCGATCAGATTAGATTTCGCTTTCCCTATCAATAGAAGAAAAGGTGTAGATTCTAAAATGCAATTTATTATGAGTTTAGGGGAGGCTTTTTAATGGTAAAGAGTATTTTGAAATGGCCATTGATAATTTTGAAAACATTATTTTTAATAGCCATTATTATCTTCGGAATACTCTACATTGATACTAGTCGTCAATTTGTTTTAAATGCAGCCTCCAGTTATTTTGCTCGCAGAGGTATTATTTTAGAAGTTAAAAATACGGATTTGGCGATTACTGAAATAGGGCATCTGCTGTTTGAAATTCCAACGAGAGTAAAATTGGTATTAATCAATTGTAAATTAGAAAGAAAATCATTTTTCAGTCCATCTAGCATAAAAGTAGATAATCTTACTTTGGATATAGCAGATAACAATTCTCAGAAAGAAGGGGGATTTTTAGAAAATCTGCCTGGTTGGATGAAAATCGTTAGAATATTTGTAAAGGACTTGGAATTAAAACAAGGACAGTTAAATCTTTCGGGAAAAAACTATACCTTAGAGGACTTTCAATATCATTACGATAGTGTATCGGAATCTCTGTCCAGTAAAATAGATAAAACTCAATTTATTTCGATTAATAATAAATTAAGATATTCTCAGTATCTATCGAGTAGGATTAAGCTGAAAAATGTATACGGATATGATGGAGATGTGACACTATCTGATTTGAATCAAGATATATCAGATTACAAAATTAATATAAACAATGGTCAGATAAAAATTATATCAGATGGATTTTTTCAAAATTTTATGTCTGAAATCAATGTGAAGGAAGCTTGGATAACTTATGAAAAAAACTACTTTAATGTATGCGGAAAAATTTTTCCAAAAACTTATAAATCTGATTTTTCAACAATCATAAATTTAGATAAATATATTGGTGATAAAAATATAGCTCCTGAAATTTTAAAAAACTTACAGAAAGTTATTGCAGATATCAAGATTATCAGTGATTGGAAAAAAGGACATGAGGTTTATGTCACTTTTGAAAGAGATAATAAAAAATTGGGCGATGTATATGCGGTAGTGGTGGATAAATCGATAAAACTGACATCAAATATTCCCTGGATAAATATACTGAACTATAAATGTCAAAGTGTAGAGGTTAGAACACAAAATTTGCGTGATTATTTTTGTAAATTGCAAGGAGATAATTTTTCATTGCATACTGAACTGAATGTTGGAAAATCAATTCTTGTTAATAAAGTTTTATTTGAGACATATAAAGGTTCTTTGGAATTAGAAGAACCATTTTTATTAGTTTCGAATATGATGAATGGGAAATTTAAGTTTAATTTTGAAGATTTAGCCTTTTTTGAAAAAGTTTTACCGGTACAAGGTAGAGCTTTTGGAATGATTAGATTCCATGAGAATAAATGGCATATAGAGGCCCAGGCTCCCCGTCTTATGATAGATAATAAGTCTTTGTTTGGAGTTAAAGTTAATGGTAGCGAGGATAATCTATCCATTATGTCTAAGAATGTTCGATTAGGAGAGCTTCTTATAGGAAATTGTACTCTTAATAAAAAGAAAAATGATGTTACTATTAAAGGGCGATTGAATAATCTTTCTGATGTAAATCTGAGCGGTAAATTGGAGAATAATTCTCTTAAATTTTCTGGAAAAATTGTTAATTCAAAAAATATACTAAATATTCAAAATGGATTATTAAATATTCAAAATAAAATCTATAAATTAATTGCAAAGATGAGCAATCCAAAACCTCAAGGAAAAGTCAAAATTGATATTAATAGAAATAAATTTAATTTGTTATTTGATGATTTTTCCTTAAAAGTTTTTGGTTCTTTTTTTAATAAAGTTGTTCCGCAATGTAAACTTAATGGCCGGATGGAACTAAGTTCTATTAACGAAATCTTTTTAGGTAGCGGGAAGTTCAAAATTAAAGGTTTGGTATCTAAGCAAAATGTATTGGATTTGAAAGTTAGCAATCGTGAGGCTGGCTTATTTTTAAAAGGAAATATTAAGAATTTAACAGATAATATTTCTGTTGAAGCTCTATTTCCTGTGGTGGTAAAAAATGATGGTCATTTTATTAATCTTTATAACAACTCATTGAATATATTTTTAATTGGAACAATGAATTTAGAAGATGTGTTTGATTTCCCGGATGGATACGATTTGAGAGGAAGGATAGAGGCTAATTTAAAAGTTAGAGGGAATTTGAATAAACCGAGTGTGGAAGGATATGTAAAAGGTTCAGATGTATTAATTGCGATAAATGATATTCTCTTGAAAAACGGAAATATAAACTTGATTGGTAAAGCAAATACCTTGCAGGTAGAAAAAGCAGAATTTATAGATTCGTATGGGAAAAAGGCGAAAGTTACGGGAGAAGGAAAGGTCTTTTTTTCAAATATTGTTCCGAATATAGACGCTAAGTTGAAATTAGATTTTAATAACTTTCGATTATTTGATTCGGATTCATTGAAGATTAACATAATGGGACAGGGCGCAATGACAGGCTCGTTGGATAATATGAAAATATCAGGCAATGTCCGAGTACCTTTCTGTGAATTAAAATATTTAAATATTAACGATAGCGAAAAATACAAGGATATATTCGTAGAAAATGACCCGTATCTTAATCGCTCTGAGAATTTCGAAGGCGATTTCTTCAGTTATGATGTGCATATGGAATGTCCGAAAATAAAATGTATAGGAGATATTTATTCCTTGGAGTTTTTGGGAAATCTCGATTTGAGTACCTATGATAATCAATCTACGCTTATTGGGAAGTTAAAATTAAAGGATGGGAAATTGAATTTATTTGGGCGTCGGATGATTTTTTCGAGAGGAGATGTTGAATTTTTTGCGGAATATCCTTTCGATCCAAAGGTTAATTTAGTTTGTAAAAGAAATATAGGAATGATGACGGCTCTTTTGGATATTAAGAGCGAACCAGGGAAAAGCTCGACAATGGACTTATATTCCAATCCAAGCTATTCAAAGGATGTGATTTTATCTTATATGATGTTTGAGAAATCTACCAAGGACTTATCCATTGGAGAAGCTGCCCAATTAGCTCATGCAATTTCAAGTTTAGAAAAGCAAGGATATATCTTTTCTATTTTGAATACTCTGCAAAATGCTGGATTAGTGGACACTATTTCTTTTTCTACGGAAAATAACTCGACCTCTATTTATAAAAATTCCCAGACATCAAACAATGCCATTAATGTAAAAGCTGGAAAATATTTAAGTGATAATATATTTGTTAGCGTAAATAGAAAAGATGAAACAACAAGCTTTGATGTGGATATTTCATTGGGGCCGAACACTTCACTTAAGGTCAATACTTTGGGAGAAGCTGGTATAGGTTGGAAATATCGATATTGATTCTATTTAATTTATGTTTTATGTTGACCTATAATTTGGGAGATGTATTTGCATATTTTCGACTCTTTTATATTGGGTGCTATTCAGGGTATTACTGAGTTTTTTCCAATCAGTTCTACTGCCCATGTTATGATGATATCTAAGTTGTTTGGATTGAACATATACGATAAAACTTTTGACGTTATTTTAAATTTGGGTACTTTCTTTGCTATTATCTGTTATTTTTATAAAGAGGTGTGGAATTTATTTTTGGGAGGGTTGGATTTTATAAGATTTCGAAAGTCTGCAAATCAGTCGTTTTTTTTGACCATTGCTTTGGCTAATATTCCTACCATTATTATATTTGGAACAGCTGAATTGTTACATTTAGATATTGAGTCAGAGTGGATTTTGGCCATTAATTTAATTGTGTTTGGATTATTGCTTTATTATTGTGATACTCAGCCTACCAATAAAAAAGAAATTTCAAGAAAAGATGCTATTTGGGTAGGAATTGCTCAATTGGCTTCGTGGTTGCCAGGAGTAAGTCGCTTGGGAATTTGTCTATCGATGTGTAGATATAAAAAGTACGATAGATGGCAGAGTTTTAAATTTTGTATGTTATTTTCTTTGCCTCCTGTGATAGGGGCTTGTGTAGTTAAAATTTTATCTGTTCTAAAAAATGGATTATATTTTGATTTAGGCGATATATTTGTTGGAATTTTTTCAGCTTTTATTTTTGGTATGTTGACCTTGAGATTGGTATATAGATTTTTAAAAAAATATACTTTTTTCCCAATAATCGTTTATAGAATTATACTAGGTTTTGGTGTTATTTATTACTTAAGTTAACGTAAAATAAACATTTTTATGCTTTACTACTTCTAGGTTATTAGGGTAGCAGAGATATGTTTATAGATGTTATTGTTCCAAATTTTGATGAAAGTTCAGATGAAGTTATTATTTCGACTTGGTATAAAAAAGAAGGTGATAAAATTTCTAGTGGAGAGGTTATTGCCGATGTTGAAACCGCTACGGTAGCTTGTGGCATTACTTCAGGCTATAATTGTTTTTTGTCGAAAATATTAATAAAAGAAGGGCAAACTGTAAGTCAAGGTTCTAAAATTGCAATAATTGAAACAGAAGACGAAAAACCTTCTACTGCGACGAGCTTTCAAGAGGAAAAAGCTCTTATTGAAGAAGAACTAAATAATATTGTTACCCAAGAATCAGATGAAAAACCAGCTGACGAAATAGAAACTGCGAGAGAGGAATCTATTGCTCGAGAAATCGAAGAGGGCGTGGAAAATATAGAAAGAGAAGAACAAACAGTTATGGATAAAATGAATGAGGAAGGACTAGGAATTAGTGAGGAGGTTATTGAAAGTCTTTCTCAGCATGCAGAGGAGAAGTTTAGGGATATTCTAAAAAATACAGAAGAAAAAGCTAAAGAAGAAGCTATTCAGTTGAGAGAAAAAATAATTGAAGAAGCGAAAAAGCAGGCAACAACTCAAGGAGAAGAGTTAAAAACAAAAATATTAAAAGAATATGAGGAAAAAGCTACTAAAGATGCGAGTGCGATGCATGAAAAAATTATTCAGGGTTCTATTGCGGAAGCAGAGAATACTCGCTCTCAATTAATTGAAGATGCTAAAATTAAGGCAAAAGAGGAAGCAGAAGCTCTTAAGCAAGATATTATCAACACAGCTAGAGATGAAGCCAATGTTGAATCTGAAAATTTAAAAAAAGAATCCTTGGAGGCAGCCAAACAACAAGCAAAAGAGAATGCCGATAAAATGTCGAAAAATATTATAGAGAAAGCGATTTCAGAAGCTAAATCAGAAGCAAAAGAGATAAAGAAAGATATTATTCATTCCTCGAAAAAACACGCTAAAAAAGAGGCTGAACAGCTCATTAAAGATAGCTTACAGCAAGCCAAAAAAGAAGGTAAACAAAAGCTGGCGGAAGTTCTAGGACTTGCCCAACAGGAAGCTTTATGCATTAAGAATAAAATTCTTGAAGATGTAAAGCATGAAGTTAAAGTTATAACTGATACTTTATTAAATTCAGTATTTCAAGAAAGCAAAGAGGAGATTAATGCTAATTTGGCGAAATTGTCAGAATCTTCTCAAATCTTAGAAAATCAGCTGATGGATGTGAGAAATGAGTCATTGAATAAAGCTGCTGAGATTATTGATAAAACAAAAGAAGAAGCTATTCAAGATGCTAATAATCTTAAAAGTAAGGTTTTAGAGGAAGCTCAAAAGCAAATGAAAAAACTATTGGAAACATTATTAAGTTCAGTAGCGGCTGAAACAGCGAAAGAAGCTATAAAAATAAAGGATGCAATAATTTCTGAATCGCGTGCACAGATTAATAGTACTGTTTCATCTTTAATAACTTCTGTGACAACAGATGCTCTGAAGGAAGCTACTGGTTTGAAAGATAATCTTAGGAAAAGAGTTTTTTCAGATAAAGAAGATAGATGCAGTTGTGACTCAAAAGATGTCGAGGAAAATTGTAAATCTATTGAAGAAGATGGTACAGAAGAACCTCTTAAAGAAAATGAATTATCAAAAGAATTTGTTGAGTTAGAAGAGAACATTTTAGACAATGATATTGTGAGAAAGCTCTTGAATATTCCGCAGGAGGAAGGAGAGCCTGAAATGTATGCTGATAACTGGAATAAACCGAAGTTTTTTTATTCTCCGGACGACCAAAAGGAAAATATTGATTTTTTGAAGAAAAGAATAGCTGAGAAAATGAAGGATACTTATGATTCCTCTGTTATTTCTACAGTTTCCAATGAAGTCGATATGAGTGCTATTTTAAGTTTAGAAAAGACATTTGGAAAAGCTTTTACCGAAAAGTACAACACAAGATTAGGGTTTACTCCATTTTTTATTATGGCAGCCATAGCAGCTTTAAAAAGATACAAGATTTTTAATGCTCATATTTATGATGATGAAATTATATATAAAAAAGATTATGATATTTCGGTAATTACTTGTGGTAATGATGGGATTTCTGCTCCGGTTATTCGCAAAGCTGATCTTTTAACTTTGGCGGAGATAGAAAAAACAATGATTACTTTATCTCGAAGAGCGGTTGAAGGCACTTTATCTATTGAAGAGGTTTCCGGAGGAACTTTCACCGTGGTGAACGCTGGTATTTATGGTTCATTAATGGGAACAGATGTGTTAACTCCTCCTCAGGTTGCAACTTTAAGTGTTCATAAAATGCATAATAGACCAATTGCTACAGATGAAGGCGTCGAAGTTAAACCAATGTTGTACGTTTCATTGTCCTATGACCATCGTATAGCTGATACTAAATTGGCGGCAGAATTTTTGAGCAATATCAAGGATTATGTAGAAAATCCAGGATGGCAATTACTTAAACTGTAAATAAAACTCTCCCATGAATTATAAGGTATAATTTATGGGAGATGAATGTT
>CAZEAT010000020.1:8449-12305 GCA_964510175.1 uncultured Holosporaceae bacterium | reverse complement strand
CCATATAAAACATCGATACGTCCAGCTGCAAGGTAAGCCATATCCAAAGTTGTTGAACCTGTTTTGCGAATGCTTGGAACTAAAACATCAGATGAAATTTTATACGCAGATGAGCCAAATGAAATCAATAAATCAGCTATTTTTGTTTTTTTAGAAACACGAATCTTACGGTCATTCAAATAGGCGCCGCATCCTTTTTCAGCCCAGAACATTTCATTTTTTACCGGGTCATAGGTTATTGCAGCAATGACTTCATTATCTTTTTTTAGAGAAATAGAAATTGCCCAATGAGGAAAACCATGCAAATAATTTACAGTACCATCCAAAGGGTCAATTATCCATTTATAGGAGAGATCTTTTCCTTGAATTTCTCCTGATTCCTCGGTTAATAAAGAATAACTCGGACGAGCAAACGACAATTCTTCTTTTAATATTTTATCCGCCATCAAATCGGCGTTTGTAACAAAGGTCTTGTTACTTTTCATAGAGACTTGAAGATTTTCGAGCTCATTGAAATCACGAAGCAAACCTCGAGAAACCTTTATTGCCGCTCTAGTCATTACTGTCATAATAGAAGATTGCTTTGGTAATTTTACACTAATCAAGAATCTCTCTCCTTAAAAAAAGGCTTCCGACAATTTTCACCATCGAAAGCCACAAAGTATAAAAATAGTTTGAAACTATCTCTTTGAGAACTGGAAACTACGTCTGGCTTTCATGAGACCGTATTTTTTCCTTTCAACGGTACGACTATCTCTAGTCATCAATCCTTCTGCCTTTAGAACAGAGCGCAAATCCGGCTCATAATCGACTAAAGCACGGCTAATGCCATGTCTTACGGCGCCAGCCTGACCAGATAATCCACCACCACGAACGGTACATATTACGTCATACCTCCCCAATCTATTGGAAATAGAAAAAGGTCTCAAAACCAAAGTTTGAAGTACAGAACGAGAAAAATAATCTACCATTCTTCTTCCGTTTACTTGAATATCTCCATTACCCGGCTTAATCCAAACTCTTGCTACAGATTCTTTACGACGACCTGTGCCATAGGCTCTGCCAAAAGAATCAATTTTACTTTGAACATTCTCTTCTGACATATTTAACTCCTCTTTATATTTTTAGCATTCATAGAAGCAACATCCAACACCTGCGGCTGCTGACCTTCATGCGCATGATTTTCACCACAATAGACTCGCAAACCTTTCAGCATTTGACGTCCCAAAGGTCCTTTAGGCAACATTCTTCTGACAGCATCTTCAATAGCTCTTTCAGGATGAGCTCCTGTTAATGTTTCCCGCAAACTTCTTTGTTTAATTCCTCCAGGATATCCTGTGTGCCAATAAAATTTATGGTCATCTAATTTATTATTTCCAGTGACCTTAATTTTTTCTGCATTTATAACAATAATATTATCACCACAATTCATATTAGGTGAAAATTCTGGCTTGTGCTTACCTCTTAAATAAGAAGCAACTACTGCCGCTAAACGCCCTAGAATCAATCCATCAGCGTTTACAACATACCAATTTCTTTTGATTTGGCTTTCTTTTAGAGAAAAAGTTCTCATTTTTTAATTCCCCATTTGTAACGCAATTTATACCAACAATATCTTTAATCTTCAACCCTTATTAGCTAACTTTTTCAATTTGAGAGAAGCTTAAGTCAACGTTGGTAGCTCTTCCGAAAATAGTAACAGATACCTTCACCCGTTCCTTATCTGATTCGACATCCTCGATTACTCCTTGGAATGACGCAAACGGACCGTCACATACTGTAACCGTATCACCGATTTCATAAGTCACTGAGTGCTGAGTAACATTCGCACTATCTTCGACTCTCTTCACGATTCTTTGAACCTCTGCGTTGGAAATAGGTAACGGCTTTCCCTTCGCTCCTAAGAATCCCGAAACTCTTGAAATACCTCTTACTAAATGCCATGTTTCATCTGTAAGAGTCATTTGAACTAATATATACCCTGGGAAAAATTTCTTTTCACTTTTTACTTTTTCCCCTTTTTTGATTTCTATAACTTCTTCTTTAGGAATGAGAATTTCCCCGAACATCGACGTCAAATCTCGTTTCTGAGCTAAATCCTTAATAGCCTCTAAGACCTTTTGCTCAGACCCTGAATATACATTGACAACATACCATTTCATATCCAGCTCCTAAATTCCCAAAATCCTTGCCAGTACCCAGCAAATAAAACCGTCTGCTACACAAAAATATATCATCATACAAACAACCATAACTAAAACCGCAATGGTCACTCCAATAGTTTCTTTTTGAGACGGCCACGTAACTCTTTGCAATTCTCTTTTTACTTGGCTAATAAACTCAGCAGGATTTATCATATACAACCTCTTTCCTGGCAGGGGCGGAGGGAATCGAACCCCCAACCTGCGGTTTTGGAGACCGCCACTCTAACCTAATTGAGCTACACCCCTAGTAATCAATCGAATACAATTCGACTGTCCAAAACGCAGTCAGGCTATCATATAAAATACTAATTTTCAACTTCTTTCTAATCACTCTCCCACTATATACCGTATGCAATTTACTAAAAATCCTATACTTTTTCTTGAGGGCAAAATAACAGCCTAAAAAATAAGCAACATCTCCATATCTAAAAGTAAATAAAAAGTTAAAAAACGGCCAAAAACAATAGGTTACTTGACTTTTCCGATATTTTGGGTTATGTTTAATAAGCAATATGTTGTATAGGTAGAAGAAGATGAAAAAAGATATGTTTTTGAAAGTTATAGTTTCACTGGTTATAGGTAATTTATGTTTTACGACTTCACAAGCAAAGTTTAGTCTTTGGGATTTTGTAAAGGGATCTTCATCTAATTCCTCGATATCTAATGAAGAAGCCCATAAAAAAACGCCTCATTCTCGACCTCTTAAAAGTTCGTATGTAGAGCCTGTAATGGACGTCATTGAAGAACCTGTTCAGGAAATCCTTCCAGAGAAAGTCGAACCTTTATCATCTCCTACCGATATGCAAGAGCAAGTTCCTGACCCTATCTTAGAGAAAGGCAACTACAAAAAAAACATAGAGCTAGAAATTATTCCTTCAGTAAAAATATCCTCAGTAGAAGAATTATTGAAAGTAATTAACAATAATGTTGAAAAGCTATCTCAAGGCAGAATAGGCACTCACGACCATAAGAAACTAGATAGGCAAAAAGATATTATAGCGAGTTTACAAGGAGCGTTTAACTTAAAAGACGATATTTGTAAGAAGATTTATAATATGGAAAAAATATTAGTTTCTTATAATTTAATATGCGAAGTCCCGGCATATTTCTTAGAAGATATTGATAAATCCATAATTGAAAAAGTTCACAATAGTATGTTCTTAACAAACATGGAAGCCGTGCAAGGAGACCTGACTCAAGTGTTTGGTATAGAAGTAACTTCAGAAATAAAAGAGGTAATAAAAGATTGGACAAAAAAAACGGACCGACAATCTATATCCATATTGTTAGATTGGGTGATAAATCAATTGCATAAAATTCCTCTGGAACTCCTAGCTCCAAGAGAAAAGGAACTAGTAAAATCCACCCTAGCCAATGCGAATAAATCTTTACCTATAGATTTTAAAGAAAGATGCTATTCCTTAAAAAACATTGTAAAGTCATATAACGCTGTCAAGGACGTACCATTTAGATTAATGAAACTTGAAACAAAAACCATAAAAGCCATTATCCTTCAAATGGTTGAACGTGAATTTTTCGATAAGATGCTAAGTGAATTAGATATTATGGCCGAAGCAAATTTCTCCGAAAATGCAGTTTCTGATGAAGAGGTTTTAGCGGCTCGTAACATTAAAAAGACCAAAGCTATTATT
>CAZEAT010000020.1:0-8349 GCA_964510175.1 uncultured Holosporaceae bacterium | reverse complement strand
TAAGTAATCTAGATAATTCCGAGAGTATGAATATTCCAGATATTCTTCCAGAAAATGCTTTTGATGAGCATGTATTCGATAAATCATTCGAATCCAATAATAATATATAAATTTTCTTAATTACTTCGTTATATGGCCTATAGATAAAAAGTATAGGCCATATTTTTTATAAAAAATAAAAAAACATACCTGTGGATAACTTTGTGGACAACATATTGAATAACTCAAAAAATCGAATATTTTTCATAAGGTTATTTGTTTTCAAGGGGAAAAGCTGAAAAAATTAACATATTGATTTATAAGGATATTATGGAAATCGCTCAATAAAGTTGAAAATTTTTTAAGAAATTCAATGTCAAGTAGATTTTCTGTGTATTTTTAAAAATTTTGTCTTGCTTTTTGTTCTCATATCTATTTATGACTTCACAAAATTTTCAAATAAATATTTAAACAAATTAAAATTAAATAATACTAAAATATACAAAACCCTATATCTCTTGAAATTTACAATTTATTTTTAATATACAAAATTAATAATATATTAATTTATTTGGATTATTATAGAACCAAGATTATAAAAGATAGACGGAGAGATAGGATGTACACACTATACGATACTGCATCATATTTATTAACACCATCAAGGCAGTTTGCTCAAATTTTAAGAAGTTCACTGAGGAATCACCCAATGGCCATGGATTTTGCGGCAGGAAGATTGTCAGAAGGTTTAGCGGACATGTTCTTACGTTCCACGAAGTATGTAACAAAGCCAGAATTTAATATTGATTCAGTAAATGTAAACGGAGAGGATATTCAAGTATATCAGACAACGATTTTGAAAAAGGATTTTTGTAATTTAATAAAATTTAAAAAAGACACTGATAAAAAAGAACCAAAAGTATTAATTATATCACCAGTTTCAGGCCATTTTGCGACTTTGCAAAGAGATACAGTGAAAAGGATACTCCAAAAATGTGAAGTATATATTACAGACTGGAAAAGCATGAGAGATGTACCTTTATCGGCAGGAAGTTTTGATTTAGATACCTATTTATCATATTTAATTGAATTTATGCATAAAACAGGACCTAATACTCATGTTATAGCTGTTTGTCAGCCTGCGGTACAAGTTATGGCTCTAGCGGCAATAATGGATGAGGATAATGATCCTTGTATGCCTGCAACTATTATTCCTATGGGAGGTCCAATTGATCCACGAGTAAAGAAAACTCAAGTTAACATTTTAGCTGAGACATATCCTTTATCATGGTTTGAAAAAAACTTTTTAACCATTGTTCCTGAAGGACATATAGGAGCGGGAAGAAGGGTTTATCCTGGATTTATCCAGATTACAGCATTTATAAATATGAATCCTGATTCTCATTATCGGAAACATATTCAATTTTTAGAGGATAAAATTCTAAACAATCAGGCAGGTATTCAAAAACATGCAGAATTTTATGATGAATATTTATCTGTTCTAGATATGGATGATGTTTACTATCTACAAACAGTGGAAAAAGTGTTTCAGACCTATGAGCTTCCTCGAGGTGTCATGAAATATCAAGGAAGAACAATTGATTTAAAAAAGATTAAGCGTTGTGCTTTATTGACTGTCGAAGGAGAAAAAGATGATATTTCTGCTCCTGGCCAGAGTTTTGCAGCGCACAAGCTTTGTGAAAATCTACCAGCTGATATGCATGACCATCATTTACAGCCAGGAGTAGGACATTACGGAGTATTCTCTGGAAGTAAGTGGAGAGCCTCTGTAGCTCCTAAGATAGAAGAATTTATAGCAAAATTCGATAAAGAAATAGGTACTTACTATACAAAAAAAGGCGCTGCTATTAAAAAATAGTTATTAAGTCTCCAAATATTAATACAAAAATATTCATGATTAAAAAATCATGAATATTTTTTGTATAAAATTCAAAACCTATTTAACAAAACAATTCATCCATGATTTGTTCAAAGGAATGTGTTTTATCTATCTTTATTATCACATAAGTTTTTCTTTTTTTATGTATTACATTCAGATATTTTTTCTTATCGAACTTTGGTAAAAACTTTCTTATTTTTTCTAATTGTTTTGGATCCGAATAAACCACCACTAGACTGGTATCGCTATTGATTATTTCGCGAACATCTTGTTTATGCAATTTTTTATTCTGAAAAGAAGTAAAGGTCCAAAAGTCGAAAGGAACTTGTCGTCCCAAAAAAGATATCTCTTTTTCACCATCTCCATCTGCCATCATGTGGAACCTTCTAAGAAAAAATCTTGGTTCTCTAGTGCAATTAGGGAATAATTTATTAAAAATTTTTATAGCTTCTCTTATATATGAAGAATCAATTGCGCGAGAATTTTTCAGATATTTTTCTGTAAGAGGCCGTAAAGCATTAGCAAATCCATAGGTACAGTATTCTTCAGTTTCCCAATCAACCTTTTCTCCAGAAATTTTTTCCTGAACAATGATATTGCCCAATACAGCTGACAATTTTAGCATATGGTTCATTAATTTGAGCTACAGTTTTCTCGAAATTCTCTCGACTTCCAAATGCGCAATCGAGCATCGCGTGAGAAAACTCATGTCCTATAACCCCTAACCGAGAGCCCAGAGACATTTTCATATTCAATGGAGGTTCACACATTAAAAATATAGAACATATTTCATCACCACACATAAAATTACCTAGAAAACTTCCTCCTGCAGACGTAGAATTCTGACTTGTTCTTGAATAGAATCCTAAAATTTTAATTTTCTTTTTTATGCCATAAAACCTGGCAATTTGCTCCAATAAATCTTTATGTTGATTAATGTCTTTTTGCAGAATTTTCAAATCTTTTTCTATGGCACTTTTTTCTTCATCGCTCATCTTAAGCTCATTTTGTTTTACGTAATGCCAAAAATTCAATTTTTCAAAAGCAGGATTGTTTTCTCTCAATTTACTTTCTAAAAAGCACCATAATTCAGCTAAAGACAATGATTGTAAATCATTGAGACTATCAAAGATTATTTCATCAGAAAATTGAGGATCATTGTTATACAACTTTGCATACCAATAACCTTCTTCTGTACATTTCAAATCTATGAAAGAAATTAGTCCATTTACTTCCGAAAAAAATATAAAAAAGAAAATTAAAAATGCTTTCAAGTTCAAATCCTCAATTATCAAAAACAATAGAAATTATTTTTTAATTATATACCAAAAAAAATCCTATAATAAGGAAAGATTTTCTTTGGAAAGATGTTTAAATAGTGAATTTTCCGGTATATTTTTTCTTCCTTTCTTATTATATGTCAATTTATGAATAGGAAAGAAATCATCTTTTAACAGAAGCTTTAATTTATTTTCATCATAAGGCTTTATAAGTGAAGGGTAAAGCGGCAATATTTCCGGATAATAAGGCATTTTATTAAAAACATTTTCAGCTTCCTTACTATTTCTTACAGCTATTGTAAAAAAGAAATAATTTAACCAATAGCTTAATAACTCATTTTCTTTTTTCCAGTAGTCTAAGTTCAACTTAATAAGGTCACCCATAATAATGTTCCCTTTATGTGCGTGTATAAACCAGTTTGCAGTTAAAAAGAAATTCCTCATTCTAGTACCTTTAGCCATGCTAAACATAAATAGCTCTTGCTTACAGATAAAATCAGGAATATTTCCTGTTAACAAAACACTTGCGTCAATCCAAGTACCACCGTATTTATACAACAAACAATATCTTACAATATCTGCAAAATGAGCAGAAGGAATAATTTTTTTTCTATATTTTTCCCATATATATTCAGGCAATCGAATATAATTATGAATATCTTTTTCCGTTAAAATTATAACTCGTCGTCCATTACTGTACTTCTCTATACTCCTCCAACAATTTTGGATTATGCCCGGTGCTTGGTCTTTCCCTTGAAGCCACAACGTCCAAATACAATTTTCACAATACGGTTCAGTACAACATTTATTTTGTATTTTATTTTTTAAGTTTTGCAGCCAAAAAATTATTCGATTACTCTGAGGTCTAAGTTCCGAAGGCAAATCCTTATTCAAAGCAGGAAGATACTCCATCAACTTCTTCATTTGTCGGATTCTCATAGAAATATACTTTGCCGGCATATCATTCTCTAAGATTAACTCATAGAGTCGAGATCCTGGCTCAACATTATTTAAATCCTGTCCTATAATACATTGTTCATCAACAGAACAAATCCCATCTGCAGCTGCAAAAAAATTTAAAAATGCGAAAAATACTAATAAAAAAAATCTTTTCATTTTCCTAAAACTTCTTTAAGTTCTTCCTTTACTATTTGACGTACTAGCTGAGGCATATTTGACTTTATCCAATCTCTAATGATAGGTTCTGCAATTTCACTCAAAAGGTTTTTCAGAAAATCTTTTTTTTCACTTTTTACTATCTTTTCTCCTTTAACAGGAGATATTACTTCAGTGCTTTCGGATTCTTTAGGAATACTCATTGACTCACTATTTTCTTGAGCCATACGCAAAAATGTAGACATTTCTCCCGGCTCTTCCGGAAAAAGCTCTGCTTCCCCCATTTTATTGACTTTCACAATGGTGCCATCTTCAGAAACCATGTCAGTCAACTCCAAAACAGGAGGTTCTTCATTAACCACCATTTGCTTTATTGATGAAAGAACTTCATCCAATGACATTTCCGCTTGCTTTTCCATTATCCCCTCCATCTAATTATTTCTTTTTTAAAATACTACTTTTCTTTTTCGTTGCCCCTCGTAAGGATTTCAGAATTGTCGCTAAATCCAATCGCCCTGACAAAGCATAAATCTGAACAATAGCTTCTATCTGAGTTTTTTGAGCCTCTGCAAAATTAATTTTCGCATTTAACAATGTATTTTCACTATCCAAAAATTCCGTATTTGATTTCACACCCAAAGCCACAGCATCCAAATTACTTTCAGATGCTATTTCTGCGCTCTTAATAGCAGCTCGTGTTGATTTTATAGAAGCTTCAGCCATATTCAACCTGTCATAATAAACATCACATGCAGACATTACTTCTAAAAATTTATCTTTAGCTCTGTACTTCGCTGCTTTTGCTCTCTCAGAATAGAGCCCAACCTGCCCACCTGTTTGTAAATTAAATAGAGGCATACTCAAAGCTACCTGAGCGCTATAATTTTTAGTTTGCTTAGTATAATTTGCATATTCACTTTTACTATTTTCTGGTTTATTAAGAATTTTTCTTGCATCCAAAACCAAATCAACAGATGGCCCCAATTCTGCTCTCATAGCATCTAGTTCATTATCAGCTGCTAAGGCACTAAATTTATATTGCAAAATTTCCGGATTATTTTCTTTAACGAGCTTTTTAAAACTCTCAATATCTTTCGGCATATCCTCTGTACTTAAAGATGGAAACTCTGAATTTTCGTCGGCAATCAATCCTGTTAAATATTCATAAGACTGCTTGGCCTGTATCAATTTATTCTTTGCAGTAATTCTATCATAACATGCTGTTTCATATTTAGACCTCGCCTCTTCGACATCTACCGGAGTGGACATACCGGCCTCTAAACTGACTTCTTGTGCCTCGTATAATTTTTTCAAATTTTCTTCTTTTTTCAAATAAGCTTTTAGGGCTTGTGACTTCACGCAAACATCCACATAAACTATGATAACCCTTGAAAGCAAATCACTCCGCGCTTTCAGCATAGCATAATACTGAGCTTTAGCAGCATTATCCTTGGACCTTATGTTGTTAACAGTCTGAAAACTTTTAAATAGATTTTGCTTAACTTGAATTCCCATTTCAGTAGTTGTCTGAGAAGTATTTTGATGAAAGGGTGAACCATATGTTTCGTTTTCGACCTCTTGACCAGATCTATTGCTACTTAAACTTCCAGACACTACCGGCAAAATACCAAATTCTGCAATTCTCTTTTCTTGGTCAGCAGCATTTTTATTGATTTGGCTTTCCAACCAAGCAGGATTGGTATTATAGGCCGCAACTAAAGCCTCTTCCAGAGTTGCTCCTTGCACACTTAATCCAAATACAGAACACAATAATAACAATCTTTTCATTTTTCACTTTCCTAAATTTAAAACATTTTCGATTCGCCTTAGACTTTCCTTTTTACCAAAAGAAACTAACATATCAAAAATACTCGGTGTAATTTTCTTCCCTGTTAGAATATTTCTTAAAGGTTGAGCAATTTTACCAAAACCAATATTCAAGGATTCTGCTTGTTTTCTCAAAACCGATTCTAATTCCGCTTCTGTCCAATTTTTCAACCCACTCAAATTTTCATATACTAATTTTAATATATCTTTCGTTTCAGAACCGACTTCAGAAAGACAAAAATCTTCTACATAAATACTAGCTAAATCTTTTAATTCCAACATAGTTTTTGAGCGTTGTTTTAATCCATTCATACCCAAAATCAATCGTTGTTTTATCTCCTCTGAAACATTCCCCAACATTGGCAATAATTCATTCAACAAACGCAGATTATCCGCTTCTCTAATATAATGCCCATTTAAATTCGCTAACTTTGAAAAATCCAAACGTGAAGCCGATTTTCCTAAGCCATCAGTGGTAAACCATTGAATAGCTTGTTCACGAGAAATAATCTCATCATCTCCATGAGCCCAACCCAATCTCAACAGACAATTACAAACTGCTTCTGGCAAATATCCCATATCGCGATATGCTTCTATCCCCAAAGCACCATGACGTTTTGACAGTTTCGCTCCATCTGGGCCATGAATTAGAGGAATATGCCCATAGACTGGAATATCCCATCCGAAAGCATTGTATATTTGGATGTGCCTAAATGTATTTGTTAAGTGGTCATCTCCACGTATCACATGAGTAACTCCCATATCATGGTCATCCACCACAACAGACAACATAAAAGTAGGTGTACCATCACTTCGAACCAGAATCATATCATCCAACTGCTCATTTGATACGGTAACTGTGCCCTGAACGATATCGTTTAATGTAGTTTCCCCTGTTTGAGTAGTTTTTAGCCGAATTACTGGCTTCACATCTTTAGGAGCATCTTTTGGATCTCTATCTCTCCACATTCCATTATATTTTGGAGACCGTCCTTGTTCTAAAGCTTCTTTTCTCATATTTTCTAGTTCTTCAGAAGTACAATAACAGTAATAAGCTTTTCCTTGTTCTACTAACTTCTTAGCCAGTTCCACATGATGCTGAATCCTCGTAAATTGAAATACTGGTTCTTCATCCCAGTCTATACCTAGCCATTTTAATCCTGAAAAAATTGCATCAACAGCTTCCTGAGTAGACCTCTCCCTATCGGTATCTTCAATCCTTAGTACAAATTTTCCACCATAATGTCGGGCTAATAACCAATTGAATAAAGCCGTTCTCGCTCCTCCTATGTGTAAAAATCCGGTTGGAGAAGGAGCAAATCTTGTAATCATATCCTTTGAAAAACTCTTATTCATTTTTTCTCTCGACAAATAATACATATTGTATATATCCTATATAACAGATTTTAGGAAGGAAATGTATACACTTTGGCGTTTTGCCCATGATTTTTATGAAGAAGAAAAATTCCGACTACTACATTTTGTTCCAGTAATATTCGGATTTGGAATCTGTTTTTACTTTTACTTGGATAATGAACCTTCTTTTCCATGTTTAATTTTTCTGTCCACAGTTCTATTTATTTTATCTTTCATTACAAAATCCAAACTATCTTATATATGTTTAATTTTTTGTCTGGGAATTTTCATCGCTCAATTCCGTACAATTAGCGTCAATACTTTAATAAGAAATATTACTGATACTAATCCCGCTTCTTTTTATGCAACAATAGAATCATGCAATTACACAGAAAATGGAATGAATTTTATAGTAAAAGACACAAGTCTTCCTTACTACCTCGATAAATTATCCTTGTCTTGGAAAGGCTCTAAAGCCATCGAAAATACTATAAATTATTGTCCAGGAAATCGCATCAATATATTTGCGGAGCTTTCTTCTTTAAATAACCCTGCATTTCCAAAACAATACGATTTTAAAAGACAGCAATATTTTAATGGAATTTCCGCAAAAGGAATTATTCTTTCAGCGCCTCATAAAATTGAACATTATTTTAAGTTGGATACCATCTCCTTAAAAATAGAAAAATTCAGACATTCTATAAATAAAAAAATCGAACAAGTGTTAGATAAAGATATCGCTTCGATTGCAAAAGCGCTTATCACCGGAACAAAATCTGGAATTCGAAAAGAATTAAGAAAAAATTTTGTAAAATGCGGCACAGCACATATTTTAGCAATTTCAGGCCTACATATAGGAATCATAGGATTCTTTATTTTCTGGCTTGCACG
>CAZEAT010000019.1:6804-13246 GCA_964510175.1 uncultured Holosporaceae bacterium | reverse complement strand
TCTCGTTTTTATTCAAAACTATTTTCGCTTGAATTTGTTAATTTAGGGTTAATAAAGTATTAGATAAATATAATATTATGACCTAAAAAAAACAGCATACTTGCTAGTATGCTGGTTTTTTATCAAACAATAATTTTTTATTATTTTACTGCTTCTTTTAAAGTCTTACCCACTTTAAATTTAATAACTTTTGAAGCAGGAACTTCAATTACTTTTCCTGTTCTAAAATCGCGACCTGGTCTTGCGCTACGTTCACTTACTGTAAATGTACCAAAACCGATAATTACAACATCTTCACCTTTTACCAAAGTATTCTTAGTTACTTCAACGAAGGAATCCAAAAACTTCCCGGCATCTTTCATAGTTAAGCCGGAATTTTCAGCCATAGCTCTAATAAAATCGACTTTATTCATAATTCAACTCCCATAAATATGGAGGAATCCTAGCATAATTAAGGCTTTTTGAGCAATAGCCAAGTATAAAGTTTTCACAAAAATCAGTTGTTTTGTGAGGAATTTTTTAAAAATAGTTGCTTTGGAACCATATTTTTTACGTATAAACCTGGTGCGTCTCTTAGGAATTCTTTAATAAGAGGGGGGGGAATGAGCTCTCCCATCATTGGCTTTATCCATTCGAACCAATCATTCCACCAAGAGCCTTGTATTTCACGAGCTGTGTCGAACCACTCTTTTGCTGTTTCTGTAATTTTGTCGTTTATCCAATAGGAGTATTTATTTCTATTTGGATGATTAACAACTCCTGCAACGTGACCTGATCCACCTACTACAAATCTGACATTTGTATTGAATAATTTCATACCATCAAATGCTGCTTTCCAAGGTACAAGATGGTCTTTTTTCATGGAAATCATATAAATAGGAGTTCTTATAAGCGATAAATCTATTGGTACTCCAAACATTGATAAAGTTCCTGTTTTCAACAGATTATCACGATATAAATCATGCGATAGAAAAGTTTGCATCGCTTTTGTTAAATTGGTTGGGTCAGCATTCCAAAATAAAATTTCATGAGGAGATGGCTTTTTCCCCATCATATAACTATCTATAACATAACGCCAAATCATATCTTTTGCTTTTAAGGCGCTGAATGTATTGTACATAACGCTACCATCCAATACACCTTTTTCCTTCATTTGAGCTGTGATAGCTTCTAGATAATTCCCGCTCATAAAAACTGCCATATCTCCCGCATTTTTAAAGTCTAATAACGTTGTTAATAAGGTAGCAGATTCAATATTTGCTTTTGGCTTTCTTTTACATAGAGGATGGGCTAAATAGGCTAATAAACTTGAGATTAATGTGCCTCCTACACAATATCCTACAGTTTGGACGGCTTTTGCTTTGGTTACTTCATGGATTTTATCAATGGCATCTAGTATTCCGGAGAAAGCATAATCTTGAAAAGTAACTTGACTATATCTTTTATCTGGATTAACCCAAGATATCATAAAGACAGTAAATCCCTTATCTACAGCCCATTTCACAAAGGAATATTTATCGTTCAAATCTAAGATATAAAATTTGTTAATCCATGGTGGTATAAATAAAATAGGTTTGGCAAAGACTTTTTCTGTCGATGGAGTATATTGAATTAGCTCAATGATATCATTTTGGAATATTACTTTCCCTGGAGTTGCTGCAAGATTTTTCCCTATTTCAAAGAAATCGGTGTCATTTGTTGTAATCGTTCCATTTTGAAGGTCTTTTAACAGGAGTTCAAGGCCTTTTTTAAAATTTTCTCCTTGAGTATTTAGAGTTTCATTTAGAACTTTTGGATTTAAAAAAGGAAAATTATCCGGAGATAACATTTCTATATACTGTTTCATGAAAAATTTTGCATTGTGCATTACTTGAGAATCAACATTTTCAAAACTATTTAGCGTATCCATCATCCAAGATGAAGTAGTTTCGTAAAAGCGACGAGCAAATAGCATCATTGGGTTATTTTCAAATGCGTTGTCTTCGAATTTCTTTTCTTCCTTATTGTATTTTAAAGTAATGCATTCTTTATCTTGATTACAGATTTCTTTCACAAATGATTTTTGAAGGTCAACCAATCTATTCAACAAATCTTGTTGAGATTCTTCTATTTTTTTCGGCTGTGAAGCGATTTCTTCTCCTAATTTTAAAAATGCTAATAACGCTATCTGTGGGTTTAGGACAGCAAATTGGAATAAATCTAATTTGTTTGGGTTTATGCTTTTATTTAAAAAGAAATCCTTCATTGTTTTTATCCTTACAATTCAGTATAAAATTACATCAAAATTTATAAAAAATATACATAATTAAAATTAAAAATAGGTAAATTATACGAAAACTATTTCTGGATAAAAAAATTGATACCTATCGCATCTTTAACTTCCAAAAGAGTTTGTTCAGCAACTCTTTTTGCTTTTTGAGTGCCGCTGTATACAACGTCATAAAGATAATCTTTTCTGAGAGATAATCTTTTCTCTCTTATAGGTTTTAATAAATCTTGTAGGGTTTGATTTACCAGAGACTTTAAAACTGTATCTCCCAACCCGCCTTTTTTATATTGAGCTTTTAAAGATTCAATTTCTTCCTTATTTTCATAAAAAGCATCTAAATATGTGAAGACGACATTGCCTTCTACTTTTCCCGGGTCGGTGATTTTTATGTGATCTGGGTCGGTGTACATGGAGTATACCTTTTGCTTTATGACTTCAGGAGAATCACTAAGAAAAATAGCGTTATTTAGCGATTTGCTGGCTTTTGCTTTTCCATCGATTCCTACAAGACGTGAAGCTTTTCCTAAATGAGCTTTTGCCTCTTTTAAGCATTCAGTATTGTAAAGTCTGTTAAAACGACGCACAATTTCGTTACACTGTTCAATTAATGGTAATTGATCTTCTCCGACAGGAATTATTTCTGCTTTAAAAGCCGTAATGTCCGCTGCTTGACTTACCGGATAGCACAAAAATCCTGCAGGTATACTATCTCCAAAATTTTTCTGCTGTATTTCATTTTTTACAGTAGGGTTTCTTTCTAATCTAGAAACGGTAACGAGATTCATATAGTACATTACCAATTCAGGCAGTGCTGTAATCTGGGATTGAACAAAAATAGTGGATAAGTTTGGGTCAATTCCAACGGACAGATAGTCAGCAACAACTTCAAATAAACTATCTGCAATTTTAGTTGGATTTGAAAAATAGTCGGTTAACGCTTGAACATCGGCAACCATTACATATTGATTATATTCATGTTGCAGTTTTACTCGATTTTGTAAAGAACCAATGTAATGACCTAAATGCAAACAACCAGTCGGCCTGTCACCTGTAAGCGCTATTTTTTTATCCATGATTTGAAATCCTTAATTGGTGCCCCTGGCCGGAATCGAACCAGCACGCCCTAATGGACAACAGATTTTGAGTCTGTCGCGTCTACCAGTTCCGCCACAGAGGCACTATGCATTTATAAATACTCAAAAATATTACGAATTGCAAGATGTTGTATTAACATTTACACTTATTTGAAATGAATTTAATTTTTACAAAAAACCAGAGTGCTCCAGCCGTTGTAAATGTATCTGTGTTTTAGTTTTAATCCCAGGGATAAAAAGGCGTCTTCTACAGAAAAATCATCGCTTGTAAATCCGGACAGTATTAAAATACCGTTTTTATCTAAAGATTTGTATATGGATTGACTCATTGAAATTAATGGCTCTGCTAAAATATTGGATACAATGAAATCATATTGATTCCTATCAAATTCACAAGCGTAGTTTTGGTAAACTTTTACTCGATGTTGTACTCGATTTATAACAGTATTTCCTTGGGAAATTTTAACTGCTTCTGGATCATTATCATAGGACGTAACATCTCGTGCTCCTAATTTTGCTAGGGCAATGCTAAGTATTCCGGAGCCACATCCGATATCTAAAACTTTTTTATGTTTTTGATGGTTAAAATAGGCTGCGCAAGCTGATAAACAACGATTAGTAGTTGTGTGTTCTCCGGTTCCAAAGGCTGTTGCTGCGGCTATTTCAATGACTATTTTGTTTGTAGGATGAACAATATTTCTTAAATGAGGGCCATAAATATAAAAATTATCGACTACTATAGGTTTAAAATTCTCAAAACATTTTTGAAGCCAATTAATCTCTTCTAGTTTTCCGTTTTCAAGAACTTTAAAAGAATAATCTTTCAATATGGCCTTTAATAGAATTTCATTAATAGGAGCATCACCTAGAATTTCTACAACCCAACGGGAACCTTTTTGAGCACAAGAAACAGCAAGATATTGTTTAGGATATAAAATATCTGTAATTTCAAAGGCTTTATCAATATCAAAATCACCAATTGTACATTTATAAATTTCGTTCATTTCATTACCATAGGGGATATAATCATAAGCATCTGACGACCATCTAATTGAGGATTACCGTCGCATTTCGCAATGTCCTTTGTATCTTCTAAAAGACGCTGAAGGAGTTTTTCTCCAATTTCTTTGTGAGAAAGTTCTCTTCCTCTAAATTTTAATGTGATTTTTACTTTATTACCGTCGCCTATGAATCTCTTAATATTATTAAGTTTTACATTGTAATCATGTTCACCAATTGATGGGGTAAGCTTAACTTCTTTAATTTCAATAATTTTCTGCTTTTTTTTGGCTTCGGATTTCTTTTTCTGCATTTCATATTTTAGTTTTCCGAAGTTAAGAATCTTGCATACAGGAGGATTAGCCTGAGCAGCTACTTCTACTAAATCTAATCCGGCTTCTCGAGCTTTAATAGCTGCTTCCTTGATACTTACAATACCTAGCGCTTCACCATTTTGATCTATAAGCCTAACTTGAGGTGATGTAATCGCTCTATTAACTCTGTATTTTATTTCAGAACTTTTATTATTTTCCAAACTTTAACTCCAAATATATAGCTGTCAAATAGCCTAATAGGTTTTGAATAAAAATCAAGCGATTTATGTGTGTTTTGTAAAGACAGTTCCTTTTTTGCCATAATTTTTTGATAAATTCTAGTTCCTTTTTATATCTTCTTTTTTCTTTTCCACAAGAGATGATTTTAGTAGCTTATCATACTTAAGGGGGCTTAGCTTTTGATTTATAGTAGAACTTTTTTTAGATGGTTTTGTTTTTTCTCCTGCTCTTGCAAGTAAAATATCTTTTAAATATATAATCTCCGCCATATCCCTAATCCTTAGCTTCATAACCTCAGAATAATAATTAGAGATTAATTTAAGGTTAAAATTTAAACTAAAATATATTTATATTATGCTATAAAAAATCAATTAATGGTGTATAGTTGATTTAAGTAGAAGGTTTTGTATTAAGGGTGTTGGTATAATGTTTAAGAGTTTAGCGAATGCAGTTCGTTTTCTTTCTATAGACCAGGTAGGCAATGCCAATAGTGGTCATTTGGGAATGCCTTTAGGTATGTCAGATTGCTTGACGGTTCTTTTTAAAAATATACTTGAATTTGATCCCAGTAGGCCAACATGGCCAAATAGAGATAGGTTCGTTATGTCTGGAGGACATGGTTCAGCCGCTCTTTATGCTTTACTATATTTGTGCGGATATGAGGGGTATTCGATTAATGAACTGAGAAATTTTCGTAAACCATGTTCAATTACAAGCGGTCATCCTGAATATAATCCTCAGTTAGGAGTAGAAGTAACTACTGGACCATTGGGACAAGGTATAGCAAATGCAGTAGGTATTGCTATTGAAGAACGTATTTTAAATGCTCGTTTGGGAGATGATTGTATTAATCATTATACCTATGTATCAGCCGGGGAAGGAGATTTGATGGAAGGAGTTTCCTATGAATCTTGTGCTTTGGCGGGTCATTTATCATTAGGGCATTTAATAGTTCTTTTTGATCAGAATAAAATTACTATAGATGGCTCAACTGATGTATGTAGTTGTGAAGATATAAAAAAGAGATTTGAGGCTTGTTTATGGCATGTTCAAGAAGTGGACGGACATGATGAAGATGCAATTAATATGGCTTTACTTGCGGCTAAAAAAGATAATAGGCCTTCAATTATTATCTGTAATACTAAAATAGGTTATGGTACTCCGAGAGAAGGAAGCTCTAAGGCCCATAGTGGGGCTTTGACCTCTGAAGAAAGAGCTTTCGCTTGCAAGTATTTTAATTGGGAATATGCTTCATTCGAAATTCCTGAATATGTTGAAAAAGCCTGGAAAGTTATAGGCTCTCGTAATCATGAAAAATGTCAAAAATGGATGAAAACACAATATAAAAAATATAAATCTTTCGGAGAAAATAACTCAATAAATGACGTTTTACGCAATATAAAGAAAGAGTATTTTATTTCACGTCCTTTTGAAGCTACTAGAGTTTCATCTAAACACATTTTAAGTAAAATTACAGAGAATTATCCAATTTTTGTTTCGGGTTCTTGTGATTTGGGAGGTTCAAC
>CAZEAT010000019.1:0-6704 GCA_964510175.1 uncultured Holosporaceae bacterium | reverse complement strand
TTTGGAATGGAAAAATATCTGAGTAAAAATGGCATGTTTTTTGGAGTGAACAGTTTCGGGTTATCTTGTTCTGCAAAAGATGCCTTTGAGCATTTTAAGTTAACAGCTAAAGATATATTTCCAGAAGTGTTAAAAAATCTGGAGGCATAATGAGAGTAGCTATTAATGGATTCGGAAGAATAGGTCGAATGATATTTCGAGCTGTTCTTGAACAAAAATTTGATGATATCGAAATTGTAGCTGTAAATGATTTACAGGATATCGATACTTCATTACATCTGCTGAAATATGATTCCGTTCATGGGACTTTAAGCGGTGACGTGCGTAAGGTATCGGATCAAAAATTTGAAATAAATGGAAGAGAAGTAGGGTATTTTTCAGAGAGAAATATAGAAAATCTTCCGTGGAAAGATTTATCAATAGATTTAGTTATGGAATGTACAGGGGTTTTTAAAACTCGCGAAAAATATTCTCTGCATTTAAAGGCCGGGGCTAAAAAAGTATTACTTTCTTTTCCTTGTAGTGATGCGGATAAAACGATAATTTTTGGAGTAAATGAGAATCTTATCGATCCACAAAAAGATATGTTTATTTCGAATGGTTCTTGTACAACGAATTGTTTAGCACCAGTGGTAAAAATAATTAGTTCAGAATACGGAATAGATAGTGGTTTTGTTTCAACGGTACATTCTTATACGGGAGACCAGAGATTAATCGATTCTACTCATAAAGATTTAAGACGAGCAAGAGCTGCGGCAGTAAATATTATTCCAACAACGACAGGAGCGGCTAAAGCTATAGGACAAATATTTCCTGAGCTCAATGGAAAATTAGCAGGAGTTGCTTTTAGGGTTCCAACTCCGAATGTATCCTTGATTGATTGTAATTTTTATCTGAAAACTAAAACATCCATAGAAGATGTAAATGGAGTTATTCGTAAATGGTCTGAACAAAAATTATCAGGAGTTTTAGGGTACACGAATAAAGAACTTGTATCTTCAGATTTTTGTCATTCTTCATATAGTTCCGTAGTAGATTTGTCTTTAACCAATGTTATAAACGGAACTTTTTTGCACTTGATATCTTGGTATGATAACGAATGGGGATTTTCATGCCGTATGTTAGACACTGCCCGCTTGATGTTTTAATTATGTTTGTTTTATGATTATGAAAATAACGGGGCTTGATATGAAAAAAGATATCTGTAAAATGGAATTTGAAGAAGCTTTAGCAGAGTTAGAAAAAATTTCTGAGCTGATGAAGGAAGGAAAATTGTCGCTAAAAGAATCTGCTAAATTGTATGAAACAGGGATTCAGTTGAAAGAACATTGTCTGAAGATTCTTGAAACAGTTGAATTAAAAGTCAATCAGATTTCAATAAAACATGATGGAACTGTGGATATTCTTCCTAAGGAGGAGTTGGAGTAATAATAATGGATGTATTTTTAGTACCTTTTCTTTTGCTTTTAAAAGCAATAATTGGGTTGGCAGTTTGGGTAGTTATCGCTGATGTAATAATAGGATGGTTACTTATGATTAATATAATAAATCCGCATAATCGTTTTATTATTGCGGTTGTTGATATGTTAACCAGACTTTCAGAAGTTATGTTAAGACCAATTCGGCAATTTATTCCGATTACTCTCGGAACACTGGATTTTTCTCCAGTAGTTTTGATTCTTTTGTTAACTTTTTTGGAAAACGTTTTAACCCGAGTGATAATCAAATTTAACTAAGGATAAAAATGGCTCAAATAATTAATGGAGTAGAAATAGCCAATGAGTTTTGTAAGGTCATTGGAGAGAGAGTTGATGAAATCAAGTCCAGAGAAATTTTTCCTAAGCTAGCAGTAATTCGTGTGGGTGAAAATGACCGAGAAAAACTTTATCTGCAAAGACAAAAACAGGTAGCTGAAAGTGTAGGTATTGAAATTGCTGATTATCATTTTGATGATTCTGTAAAGCAGGAAAACTTAACAAATCTCATTAGTGAGTTAAATAATGATAATAAAGTTCATGCGATATTCTTACAGTCTGCATTACCTAAAAGATTAAGCTTTAGAGATGTTGTTAATACAATCAATGTTGAAAAAGATGTAGATGGTTTGACGACTTTAAATCAAGGTAGATTATTTTCGGGAGAACCCGGAGTTATTCCTTGTACCCCTCTTAGTGTATTACATTTATTACGCATGGTTCATAAAGATATTACGGGAATGCATGCCGTAGTATTAGGGCGTTCATCCACAGTGGGGAGACCGTTATCTCAGTTATTACTAAATGCAAATTGTACAGTTACTTTATTACACTCTTATTCTCATGATTTAGAAAAAATTTGCAAAGAAGCAGATATTTTAATTACAGCGGTTGGTAAACCAAAATTTGTTGATAGTAGTTTTATAAAACCAGGAGCAACAGTTATAGATGTAGGGTTTAACAGAATTACGAATGGTTTCAGCGATAGTAAACTGGTAGGTGATATTGATATAGATAGTGTTAAGAATGAAGCAGGCGCTATTACTCCAGTTCCGGGTGGTGTAGGACCTTTGACTGTTGCATATTTAATGCATAATACCTTAAAACTAGCTTGCTGTTATTAATACTAAAGGATATTATAAAACAACAATTGCGGAGATTATCATGAAGAAAAGTTGTTATTTATTGGTATGTGTTTTTTCGTGTGTTTGTGGTCAAGAAATGGATGCGGATTTGCAACGCGAGTATCAAGGTAAAATCGAAGTGTTAGAACATGATGTAACTGTATTGAAAGAGGAATTAGCTAAAATAAAGACTATTTTATATGAAAAAACAGCTGCAGTAGAAGAAGAAAAACACCAGGAAAGTTTATTAAAAGATAAAACTGATGCTCAAGTAGCCGAAGAAATGGAAACTCTTATAGAACATAAAGAATTTGATAAAGCTCAAGATTTGGCCAATGCTTTTCTGAAAAAGAATCCGCAAAGTATTTATTGCGGTATGATTATGTGTTATCTAGGTGATTGCTTCTTTGAAAGACAGGATTACAATCAAGCGGCAGAGTCTTATATGGATAGTTATAAGACTAATAAAAAGGGATCAAAAGCTCCTCAAGCTTTATATAACTTAGCTCTATGTTTTGAAAAATTAAAGAAATTAGATAAAGCAAAAATGATACTAGAAAAAATTTCTTCAGATTATTCTGGTAGTTCTTATGCCTCTAAAGCGAATAAAGAAATAAAAAGAATAGGTAAGTAATTTTGTCCATTTATTTGGATTTTCAAAATCTGGAAGAAACAAACTTTTCTTTTCTTTCGGAAATGAATAGATTGGTTTCATTTTATGAAAGAGTATATGGACTGTTAGATAACGAGGGAAGGTCTATATGTGTCGCAGTTTCAGGCGGTTCTGATAGTCTTTCTCTTTTGTTTCTTTTATCTTCATTTTCCAAATTATACGGTTGGAAAGTTTGCTGTGCTACCGTTGACCATCAATTACGTCCAGAATCTAAAAACGAAGCTTTATATGTAGGAAAAATATGTGCTCGACTTGGAATAGAACATACTATTTTAACTTGGAATCATCCTACTTTAACAGACAAAGGGAAATTAGAAAATTTAGCACGCGAAGCTAGGTATCAATTATTAGTTCAATTTTGTGAAAAGGAAAAAGTTCATTTCGTTGCTACTGGACATAACTGGAACGATCAGCTCGAAACGTATGAATTGAGAAAAATGAACGGAAGTAAAATTCTGGGTTTAGCGGGTATGAGTCAAATTCGGTCTCTATCTACAAATGTGAAATTGATTCGACCAATACTTAATTTTTCTAAGCAGTATTTAGAGAGTTTTCTGAAACAACAGGGAATTTGTTGGAAAACGGATTCCATGAATTTTGATGAAAATTTTAAAAGAGTAGTTGTTAGAAAACGTATTAATGGTTATGACCGAAAGAAATTCGAAATGATATCGGAAAGAGTTCAAGCTTTGGGACTTAAAAGAGCTGAAATTGAACATGAAACGGTAGGTTTTCTCAAAGATTATGTGGAAATCTTAAATTTTGGATATGCTACGATAAATTTTCCGGAACTTCTGAAGTGTATTCGGAGAGTGCAAATTGAAATTATTCGAAGAATTATAGGAACTATCGGAGGGAAAAAATATTTACCATCTATTAGTAAGTCTATGATTAAAAAGATTATTAATGGGGATATTAATACGCTGAGTCGTTGTTTTATGAAAATAAAAAAAGAAAAGATATATGTTTTTCGGGAAAATAGAAATATTCCTGCGGTACCAATGAGAAATGATAAAATTTTTTGGGATGAAAGATTTTTGATTTTACCTTTACTGAACTTAATTAAAGAAGATAATGTAATTTTTATCGGAAGTGGGGTGGGGGCAAAAAATTTCCGAAAAAAGAATGCTGAAATACCTGGAGATGCGTTGGTAGGTTTTCCTTGTTTATACAAAAATCATCAGGTAGAATATGAAATAGATAGATGGGTTGAATATGCTAAATTTATTCATAAACCCGATTTATTTGATGTGTATTGTGGAGTGAATTGTGCATAAAAATTATAAAAATCTCACAATTTGGGTTGCCATAGGATGTTTTTTCTTTCTGGTAGTTCAAGCTATAATGAATGATAGAAATGAAGGAAATATTATACCGTATTCCGAATTTATATCTGATGTTACTGCAGGAAAAATTTCTAATGTAACAATAAAAGGATTGACGGTTGAGGGCACAGCAACTAACGGTAAATCATTTGTTACTTACAATCCTGTTGATAAAGATATGGTTACAAAATTGTTGGATAACCATGTTAAAGTAACCGCTTTACCACTGGAAGATAGGTATTCAATGATTCATTTGTTTTTAAGTTGGTTGCCTCTTCTTATTTTATGCGGAATTTGGTTTTTTGCTCTTCGGCAAATGCAGAACGGGGGAAATCGGGCTTTTGGATTTGGAAAATCTAAAGCAAAGCTTTTAGAAAAAAGTGGAAAAGTTACGTTTAACGATGTTGCTGGAATAGATGAAGCCAAAAATGAGTTAGAAGAAATTGTAGATTTTCTTAAAGACCCAAACAAATTCAAGAGATTAGGAGGAAAAATTCCAAGGGGAGTTTTACTTGTAGGGCCTCCGGGCACTGGAAAAACTTTATTAGCAAGAGCTATTGCTGGAGAAGCGAATGTTCCGTTTTTTAGTATTTCTGGGTCAGAATTTGTAGAAATGTTTGTCGGAGTCGGAGCAAGTCGCGTTCGTGATATGTTTGAACAAGGCAAAAAAAATGCTCCTTGTATAATCTTTATCGATGAGATTGATGCGGTAGGGCGTCATAGAGGATTTGGTCTCGGTGGGGGCAATGATGAAAGAGAGCAAACATTGAACCAGTTGTTAGTCGAAATGGATGGTTTTGAGGAAAATAACGGAGTTATTGTAATTTCGGCAACTAACAGGCCAGACGTATTGGACCCAGCTTTATTACGTCCAGGAAGATTTGATCGTCAGGTAGTGGTACCAGCTCCAGATATCAATGGTCGTGAAAAAATCTTGCAGGTACATATGAAAAAAGTACAAGCTGCTGCTGCTGTCGATTTGAAGGTAATTGCTCGAGGAACTCCTGGCTTTTCAGGTGCAGATTTAGCTAATCTTATTAATGAAGCAGCTCTTCTTGCCGCTAGATATGGAAAACGTGTCGTAGGCATGGATGAATTAGAAGAAGCGAAAGATAAGGTTATGATGGGCAGTGAAAGACGTTCTATGGTTATGACGGAAAATGAACGTAAGTTGACGGCATATCATGAAGCTGGACATGCAATAATCGCTTTGAATATTCCGGAATCAGATCCTATTCACAAGGCTACTATTATTCCAAGAGGAAGAGCTTTAGGTATGGTAATGAGATTGCCTGAAAATGATAGAATTTCAGTTTCACGAGTAAAGCTTGAAGCTGACCTCGCGGTGGCAACAGGAGGCCGAATCGCTGAAGAGATGATTTTTGGATATGAAAAAATTACTACAGGTGCATCATCTGATATTGAACAAGCTACGCGAATTGCGAAGCGCATGGTTATAGAATGGGGTATGAGTGATAAATTAGGATTTCTTTCCTATGCTGGGGAAGGAGCTCAGGAAGTATTTTTAGGGCATTCTACAACTTCAGCCAAAAATATTTCTGCCGATACGGCTAAGGTTATTGATTCAGAAGTTCGAGCAATAATTGATAGAGCTTATCAAAGAGGTAGAGAAATTTTAAAAAATAATAAGGAATCTTTAGAGCTTTTGGCTCAAGGGCTTTTGGAACATGAGACTCTTAGTGGAGAAGAAATTCAAAAAATTTTAGAAGGTCAGAAAATAGAAAAAAAGCAAAGGCCTGTGATTGTAAAAAGTACTAAAAAATCTAAAATGCCTACTTTAAAAGATATGGATACTATGTCTGATTCATCGCAGAAGCCTAAAAAAGGTCGGCCTCGAAAAGGAGGACAATCATCGAATTTATCGTAGATGACGGACTGTATAAAGTCCGTCTTGATAAGTTTTTAGTACAGAAATTACCTGATTTTTCGAGAGCTAAAATTCAAACTTTAATAGAGCGTGAGTTAGTGTCTGTCAATGAGCAAAAGGTGATTGATTGTAGCTATGGCGTTAAAGCAAAAGATAAAATTTGCTTACAAATGCCTGCGTTTATAGACAAACCATCGAAAGTTGAAATTGGAATTGCTG
>CAZEAT010000018.1:2586-13353 GCA_964510175.1 uncultured Holosporaceae bacterium | reverse complement strand
CATTCTTGCTAGAAAACATACCAACAAATCTCTATATACACGAGATTGCCCAGCTCCTTCTCTAATCCAAGTCTCACATAGACTTTTTATCTCCTCATCGGAAAAAGCAATTGTTCCATCCATAAACATCGAAACTATTTCGTTTATATTTTCTTCAGTATTTTCTGTCTTTACTAGAGATAAATAATATTCTTTTCTGTTGCTTGGAAGATATAATCCACAAATAAAACTTTGCGCATCAATAAATTTGACTGTTGTTATTGAATTTTCTAAATTTAATGCTTTAAGAAGTCCAGATATTTCCTGGTTTTCCTCAGCTGTAGGAAACCTTGTTATAGTGTCCAGTTCATTTTTAGCTAATCCCATTATAATATCTCGAGAATTTTTTAAAGATTCATATAAGTAATCTATTGCATATTTATTAGGAAATTTTCTGTAATAATATAGAATAGATGTTAGAGAGCGACAATAAACTTCTTTATAATATCCTTGCCATCGCCAATATAGACTCCATCTTCTATTTATTTCTTGATTGGCTTTGCTTATTTGCTTTTCATCATCATGTTTTTTTGCTTCGTACAACACTTCCCACGCCTCATTATACCAAGGTCGCAGAACTTCTTCTCTTTTGTCAATTATCTCACAAATTCTAAAGCATATTTTAATTGCTTCTCCAAAATTAGATGGATTTTCAGAGCTGGCTAGACCTTCAACTCTTTGAGAAAGATTTTTAAGAATAAATGTCAATATCGGAAGTTCATCGTATACATGCAAAAACTGCTCTCGAATGCTAGATATAAAAAATATATTATTGATATATTTGTTTAACTGCGATATTGGAGACAATCCTTGAAAATATAGCAAGCTCAGGGCATATTGTTCCCAATGAAGTCCAGAAGTTACTTTTAATGCCGGTTCATCGGCTAATTCCGGATAAATACTAAGTAGATTTTTTCTCAAACATAACATTGCTTGTTCTTCTTCAGAACATGATGCTATTGTAGTTTTTTGCGGTGAGTTAGAGACAAGAGAACTCTCTACATGAACCAATTCTCTCGAGTTTTCACTTTGAAGCGTCTGAACATCTATAGCGAACAAATTAGTAGCACAAAACAAAGAAAAAAGTATTTTTCTCATAAAAATCTCCGTATTAAATTTTCAGTACAAAACTACAGACAACAATAAGAATATAAATTCTACTAGGAAACTTTTCAATAAAATTTAAAAAATTTATAAAAAAAAGAGGGCATATAACCCCCTTTTAATGTAATATTTTAGATAATTTTAATAATTATCTTCTTTCAATGCAAAATATGCTTTTGAATGGCTACAAACTGGACAAATTTCCGGTGCAGATTCGCCTTCATGAACATGTCCACAATTTAAACATACCCAAAAAACTTTCTTCTCTCTTTTGAAGACTTTTCCATTTTCCAAATTAGACAAAAGTGTTTTGTATCTTTTTTCGTGTTCTTTTTCTATTTCTGATACTTCTCTAAATAAACGAGCAATTTCTGGAAAATTCTCTTGTTCCGCATCTTTAGCAAAAGTCTCGTACATATCTGTCCATTCATACCTTTCACCCTCAGCGGCTGTTTTCAAATTTTCTTTGGTATGAGAAATCTCTCCTCCATTTAATAATTTGTACCATATTTCAGCGTGCTCTTTTTCATTGTCGGCTGTCTCTTCAAATATTTGACTAATTTGAACATATCCATCTTTTTTAGCCTTAGATGCAAAATATGTATACTTATTCCTCGCCATAGACTCCCCGGCAAAAGCTTCCCATAGATTTTTTTCAGTTTTAGTTCCTTTTAAATTCATGAAGTCAATCTCCTAAAAACACTATATTATTTACTATAAACACATAATAAAGAAAAAGAAATATGAAAAATTTCCTAATACCCTTCTCGGAAAAATATCGAATTTATAATCAATAATTAAGAAATTTCTTAGAAAAAATTAACCTGATTTTAATTGACCTTATAATATAATTTATGAAATAATTACTAGAATGTGTTTTGGAGGAGTTAATGATTAACAAATTATCCGTATTGCCTTTAATCGCGTTATTTATCTTCAGCGGTTGTAAAGAAAAAAAATCCATCCCAACAGTTGCTCCAATAGTAAAGGCAATAAAAGTGAAAAAAGAATCAATACCTCTTCACATTGAAGTGCCTGCTAAAATAACTGGTTCGTTAGAAATTCAAGTAAGAGCTCAAGTTGGAGGAATTTTAAAATCTCGAACTTATAACGAAGGAGAATATATCCAAGAAGGTAAAAAATTATTTGAGATAGAGCCCTCTCCTTATGAAGCGACATTAACAAGAGCTCAAGGTTCATTAGCTCAAGCACAATCTGAATTACGTCGTACATCTCGAGATTATGAACGTATGCAAAAACTTCATAAGGCAAGAGCTATAAGCCAAAAAGAATATGATGATTCCTTATCTGCCTTTGAAAGAGCTGAAGCAAATGTAAAGGTTGCTGAAGGAGTATTACATGAAGCTGAAATCAATCTGGGCTACACCCAAGTTAAAGCTCCTATTTCGGGAATAGTTAGAAAAGAAGCTCAATCTGTAGGTAATTTAATTTCTCCAAATGGAGAATCCAGTTTACTGACTTCTATGGTACAAGTATGTCCGTTGCATGCTAATTTTTCTATCTCTGGAACTGTGTGGTCTAATCTCGCCAAAAGTTATACAACCGGAAAAATATCTCTCGCAGAAAAGAATGATGTAAAAGTCGAAGTAATTATGTCAGATGGCTCTATTTATCCAGAATATGGGAAAATTATTTTTATAGATAGTAGCGAAGATAATCAAACTTCCAGTGTATCCGTCAAAGCAGAAATTCCAAGCAATGAAAAACAAAAAATTCTCTTGCCTGGCCAATTTGTAAGAGTCCGCATTATCGGAGCTCAATATAGAGATGTGTTAACCATTCCAGCAAGTTCATTAATTTCAACCGATGCTGGCTTTAATGTATATGTTATAAAAACAGATAAAATCGTTGAAGTACGACCTATACAAGCAGAGATTGTAGGAAATAAAGCTGTAGTTAGTAATGGCTTAAAAGAAAATGAAGTTATTGTCTCTGAAGGAATTATCAAGGCTCGTCCGGGACAACCTGTCACTCCAATGTTCGATGGAATAGATTAGGACGGGGAGGTAAATATGATTTCTCGTTTTTTTATAGATAGACCTATTTTTGCAACTGTTATTTCTTTACTTATAGTTTTGGCTGGATTGGTTTCTATGAACAATCTGCCTATTGAACAATATCCTAATCTAACTCCTCCAACTGTAACAGTTAAAGCACAATACCCTGGAGCTAGCGCTGAAACTCAAGCTGAAACCGTTGTCGCCCCTATAGAAGATAAAATCAACGGTGTCGAAAATATGATTTACATGAACTCCACATCATCGGGAAACAATGGAGAGTCAAATATCAACGTATATTTCAAAGTAGGAACAGACCCTGATATGGCAATGATTAATGTTAATAACAGAGTTCAACAGGCCACTACTACTCTTCCTGAAGAATGTAAAAAATACGGTATAAACGTTCTAAAGAAAACCCCTTCTGTTCTTCAGGTTTTAGCGTTTTATTGTAATAACGGAAGATATGATAATGTTTATGTAGGTAACTATGTGCTTCTTACCGTTATAGATGAATTAAAAAGAATTGAAGGAGTTGGTGAAGCAAATGCAATGGCCGGAAATTCATATTCCATGAGAATTTGGTTAAAACCTGATAAATTAGCAAAATTAAATCTAAGCTCCGCTGAAGTAGTCGCAGCAATTCAAATGCAAAATTCTCAAAAAGCCGCTGGAGCTATTGGTAAAGAACCAATGACACTAAAAGTAGATAGAAACTATTTAATTACTGCTAGTGGCAGATATACAAGCGAAAAACAATTCGAAGACATAATTATCAGAGCTTTACCTGATGGAACAACTTTGCGATTAAAAGATATCGCAAATATTCAATTGGGAGCTCTATCATACGATATGATTGCAAAAACATCTGAAGGATTTGATGCCACACCTGTAATGATTTCTCTAGCTCCAGGAGCAAATGCTCTAGCTACCGCAGAAAGAGTCGAGAAAAAATTAAAAGAATTGCAAAAATCCTTTCCGGAAGGAATTACCTATAAAGTAGTGATGGATACTACAGGTTTTGTTAAAAATTCTATTTCAGAAGTTTCACATACACTATTTGAAGCTATTTTCTTAGTCGTGCTAGTTATTTTCTTATTTTTGAAAAGATTTAGAGCAACTCTTATTCCATGTTTAGCCGTACCTGTATCAATCATAGGCGCATTTGCAGGAATGTTGATTTTCGGGTTTTCAATAAATACATTAACTTTGTTCGGATTGGTTCTTGCGATTGGTATCGTCGTGGATGATGCTATCGTTGTTATTGAAAATGTCGAACGTATTATGTCCACTGAACATATCCCTGTAAAAGAAGCTACAATAAAGGCCATGGACGAAGTTACAGGAGCTCTCATAGCAATTGTTTTGGTTTTATGTGCCGTTTTCGTTCCCGTAGGATTTATGGGAGGACTTGCCGGAACAATGTATAAGCAATTCGCTATTACTATTGCAATTTCAGTGGTTATCTCTGGAATTTGTGCACTGACTCTTACCCCTGCTTTATGTGTAATTTTTCTTAAACAAAAAAACTCAGGAAACAAACTTAAGGAAAATAAATTTCTTACTCAGTTTGATAGATATTTCGAAAAATTAACTAATAAATATGTACAGATTGTGACTTTTCTCACAAATAATGTTAAAGCATCTGGAACGGTAATTCTTGGTATCGTTCTTACAACATTTTTATTATTTTTCTCTACTCCAAGCGGATTGGTTCCAGATGAAGATCAAGGGACTTTCTTAACATCTATCTCTATGGATCCAGCAACTGCATTAAAAACTACAGCAGAAGCAGCAAAAAATATATCTACTGTAATTTCTAAAGACCCAAATGTAAAAGACTGTTTATACGCTGCAGGATTCGACATTTTAAGTAGTTCTGCAAGTACCAGCGGTGGTACTATTTTCACAATGATGAAAGATTGGGGTCTAAGACCTAATGACAATCAATCTGTAAAAGCTACTGCTCAAAAAATTATGGGAATTGGTTATCAGACAATTACAGGAGGTTCTATTTATGCCTTCGGACTACCAGCAATTGTTGGTCTAAGTATGACAGGTGCGATAGAAGGATACCTCCAAAAACTGGGAGACACAAATAGTAAAGCTTTAGAAGAAAAAGCTCGGCAATTCGTAACGGCTGCTTCCAAACGCCCTGAACTCACACATGTTCAAACCACTTTTAACGCAAGTACTCCTCAAATGAAAATGGAAGTTGATGAAATAAAGGCTCTATCGCTTGGTATTCCATTAAATGATATATATACAGCAATTGGTACTACATTTAACACTTTCTATGTCAATGACTTTTCTAAATCAGGAAGAGCATTTAAAGTTATGGTTCAAGCAGAAGATAAATATAGAGCTTATCCTGAACAATTAAATGAAGTTTATGTAAAATCTCAATCCGGCGCGATGATTCCTGTATCTTCTTTTGTAAAATTTGTTCCAACTGTTGGACCAACTATGATTGAACGATATAATCAGTTTTTTTCGGCTAAAATCATGGCGACTCCAGCTCCAGGATATTCTTCAGGTCAAGCAATCAAAGCAATGGAAAAAATTGCTCATGAAGTAGGTGGCTCAGATTACTCCTTCTCCTGGACAGGCTCTGCATATCAAGAAAAAGAAAATGGGAGTTCATCTTACAATGCTTTACTCCTTGGAATTTTAGTCGTTTTCTTAATCTTAGCAGCTCTATACGAAAGATGGACTCTTCCTATTTCCGTTTTACTAGCTATTCCATTTGCAATGTTTGGAGCTATCTTCGCAGTGAATTTAAGAAATCTTACAAATGATATTTATTTCCAAGTTGCTTTAATCACTCTAGTTGGATTATCCGCTAAAAATGCAATTTTAATTGTAGAGTTTGCGGTAATGTTTAAACATCAAGGAATGAACATCGTCGAATCCGCTATAAAAGCTGCTAAATTAAGGTTTAGACCTATTGTTATGACCTCGCTTGCTTTTATTTTAGGATGTGTACCTCTGGCAATCAGTAGCGGAGCAGGAAGTGCAAGTAGACACGCAATTGGAACTAGTGTTATTGGAGGAATGTTAGGAGCAACTGTTTTAGCACCATTATTTGTTCCTCTCTTTTTCGTATTAGTTACAAAAATAAGCGACTATTTTAAGGAGAAAAGAAGTGCGTAAAATATTTTATATTATTCCGACTTTATTATTAGTAAGTTGTTCAGTTGGTCCTGACTACGAATCTCCTAAAATCGATATGCCTAAATTGAGCGATAAAGAAGAAATAGCGCAATTTACTCAGCAAAAATGGTGGACCGTATTTGGTGTAGAGACTTTAAATAAATTAGAAGAACAAGCATTAAAACATAATGCAGACCTAAAAATAGCCATTGCTAACATCGATGCAGCAAAAGCAGCAGCAGGAATTGCAGCTAGTGATTTCCTGCCTCAAATCGCACTCAATGGAGAAGGAAATCAAAGTTTCATTTCAAGAAATGGAAAATCTTTTATACCTGGCTTAAGTCAAAAAAGAAAATCTTTAGATTATATGGCTACAGCTGGAATGTCATACGAAATAGATTTTTTCGGAAAATATCGTAGAGCAAATGAAGCCGCTAGAGCCCAATTGCTAGCCACTCGAGCAGCAAAAGATGCTGTATTATTATCAATAACTTCTCAAGTCGCCAAAAACTACTTCTTAATCCGAGCATTAGATGCAAAACTGGCAATAGCAAAAAGAACTCTATCGACCCGTGAACAAACCTATAAGGTTTATAAAGTACGGTTTGCTAGCGGTTATTGTACAGAATTAGATTTGTTGCGCATTCGTTCAGAAATGAACTCAGTAGAAGCAACAGTTATCAGTTTGGAAGAAGCTTTGGCTAAAGCAGAGACATCCATGAGTGTTCTTTTGGGATGCAGTCCAAGAATAATGATGGAAAGGAAAACCGCGCCTGGTCAGGCCATAGAAAAATTAAAAATTCCTAGTAAAATTCCAAGTGGAATACCTTCTGATATATTAAATCGACGACCAGATTTGCTCCAGGCAGAAGGTATATTAATCGCCGCCAATGCAAAAGTAGGAGAAGCTAAAGCTGCATTTTTCCCTTCTATATCACTCACCGGAGCTTTTGGATTTGAAAGCGTAACCTTAGGGAAATTATTCCGCCCAGGTAGTGATATGTGGTCTTTTACAGGCGGATTAAATCTACCAATTTTTACTGGAGGGAAATTAACCTCAATGAGTGACGCCTCAAAAGCTAACTACAAAGCTGCATTGGCGTCCTATGAAAAAACAGTCCAAATAGCATTTAAAGAAACTCTCGATGCATTGGTATCTAATAGAAAATCAAGAGATATAGTCGTTTCTAGAACCCGACAGGTAAATGCATTAAAACGAAGCTATAGTATCGCTCGTAAACAAAAAGAAACTGGGCTTATCGGTCTTATCGATTTGCTAGATGTTGAAAGAGGATTATTATCCTGCGAAATGGAATTAGTTTCCGCCCTCCAAAACCAATTGGATGCTACAGTTGATCTTTGTAAAGCTCTCGGTGGTGGTTGGAAAAAATTATAACGGAATTATACCCGCAGTAATAAATAAAAAGAAATATAAAGCTAAGGTAGTTTAATATATCTTAAATTTACGGATTTGAGAAAATCAACACTTGCAAAAACAATAAATTATACTAAAGATATCATTATGGAGGCCAGGACCGGAATCGAACCGACGTACAAGGATTTGCAGTCCTCTGCATAACCACTCTGCCACCCGGCCACACTAGAATCACTATAAATCACACATAAAAAAAGTCAAGCAAAGATATAAAAAGATTTGGATTTTAACTTTATATAAAAGTTTTTACTCTATTCTGTACTTAAGTGATAGATAGTGTATGTAAGAGGTAAAAATATGAGTACTCAGATTACAGGAAGAGTAAAATGGTTCAATCAATTTAAAGGCTATGGTTTTTTAGAAGTTGAAGGAATCGCCGAAGATGTTTTTTTACATTTTTCGGTGCTGGATAAAGCAGGAATAAAGTCCTTAACCAAAAATGATGTAATCGCATTTATTATGGCCAAAAATGGTGAAAGATATCAAGTACAAGAAATAATAAACGTAATATCTTCCAATAAATTTGATATAAATAATTCCAAATCTGAAAAAGTCTCCGCTATCATGAAATGGTTTAACCCAGCTAAAGGCTTTGGTTTTGCTCAACTACCAACAGGAGAAGACGTCTTTATTCATTCGAATCTATTAAAAAAATTAGCTATTAAAAACTTAGAACCCAATCAAAATCTAACTTTAATTATCCATCACACAAATTTTGGATACGAAGCCTTGGATATTTTATCTTACAAATAACAAGTAGAGTGAGAAATACAATGTTATGCAAATTTTTGGAAGTAAATCCTAATAATCAACTATTATTTGTCTTTTTCAACGGTTTTGGTTCAGATTACAAATACTGGGATAATTTACTGCCATATTTTTCTCAATATAATTCAGTTTTACTTTCAGAAAATTATTTTAATCATCACGAAGAGCATAACTTTAATAGTCTGAAGCATATTTTCGAAGGGAAAAAAATCATAGGTATTGGTCATTCACAAGGTTATCATAAATTATGTGTTTTAAATCAAAAATACAACTTTTTTAAACTTGATAAAATTGTATCGCTAGAAGGCTTTTCTTGTTACCTTGGAAGGTCAGAACCTATGAAAACCATACGAAAATTCTATCTAGATTTTATGAATTACAGTTATAAATTAGCTCCGCAATTAACGTTATCTAATTTTATGGCAATGTGTGGAGCACCTATGCAAGCTCTTCCGACAAACTTAAATCAGGAATTATTGCTTGAAGATTTACAACTTTTATATAGTGGAATTCAACCGCCACGAATTCCACATCTTGTACTTTCCAGTTATGATGACTGGGTAATTCCTTTTAATATAATAGAAGATAATTTTCGCCATTTACCAGATGTAAAAATTATATATACTCTCGGAGCCGGACATTTACTTGGAATGAAATTTCCAAAATACGTCAGTGAACAAATACAAAAATTTGCCTCACTATAAGTTCCAAATTTCACTGGCAAGCATAATTTTTGTTACAAGTCGATTGCAATTTATTCTCATTAAAAAGAGCAGAAATTTCATCAAACCCACCAATAAATTTACCATTTATATAAAGATAAGGTGCTAAAATAGGCGAGTATTTCTCTTTCATAAATTGATATAATTTAGGATGAGATAATAAATTTACACAAGCATATTTTATTCCACTTCTTTTCAACATATAGCATACAGTACTAGATAAACCACAAACAGGGAAACCTCCGCATCCTTTTAAAAATAAAACAACTGAATCTTTCTTTAAAATTTCATTTAATTCACTCTGTACAGACGTTACTTCATTCATTATACGCTCCTATATATACTAATTTAGCTAATCAATTTTAATTAATCAACCTAAAGTTAAACTTTATAAATAATTTTTTATATAAATATTAGGATGTATTTAAATATTTTATTTAAACTTATTTGGTTTGATTTATAAAAAATTCACATTTTTAAATAAGTGATAAAAATACAACTATAATGCTAATAGTAAAAATTCATTACCCAACGATTAAGCATTTTACAGTATAATGTATGTTGTTAATATTGAATGATTTAAATGAGCTGGACAATTACTCAAATAGCATTTGTTGTTTTATGTGCAATGGGAACAGGATTAATTTTCTCATTTTTTGGACATACTCCAGTTTTAGGATATATTATCGCCGGACTATTAGTAGGCCCTTCAGTTTTCTCTCTAATAAACAACTATGAATCCGTTACCTTGTTTTCAGAAATGGGCATTATTTTTCTACTATTTGTAATTGGGCAAGGCCTATCTTTTGAAAAAATAAAAAATATCTGGAAATCCTCTCTTTTAGTAACTGCTGCTTCTACAATTTGTACTTATATTGTCATTTTTCTTGTAGGATACTTTTTTCAAATCTCCCAAGCTAAAATAGTTCTTTTTTCATTTTGCATAGCGTTATCTTCCACAGCCGTCACCATAAAATCATTGGAGACATTAAATGAAAAAGATGATTCCATAGAAGAAACAACATTTGGAATCCTAATTGCTCAAGATTTAATGTCCTTAGTCATGGTGCTTATTATTAATGTCATGGGACAGTCGGGAAATTTCGAATTTTCCTATAAATCACCTCGTTTAATTGCATTAGTACTATTTTCAATTGGATTATTTTTATATTTTTCTTACTATCACAAATACGTACACAGGATAACTAATTTTATAAAAAAACATAGCAGTATGCAGTCGATTATTATCTTTGGAATATGTTTAGGTGGAGCAGTATTAGCCGAGTTAGCAGGATTTTCAGCCCCATTTGGTGCGTTTATTACAGGATTAATTTTAGGAAATTCAAATTTAAAAGAAGAAGTAAAAACTGTTTCAGAACCCATTGAAGAAATTTTGTTAATGACATTTTTCCTCAGCGTCGGATTACTTGTAGATTTAAAATTTATCTGGAGCAACCTTGGAGTTATCTTATTAGCTCTTATTTACATAACTGTAGGAAAAACTTTTCTCAATATTTGTTTACTTCGT
>CAZEAT010000018.1:0-2486 GCA_964510175.1 uncultured Holosporaceae bacterium | reverse complement strand
CTTTCTTCCTGGGCGTTTTTCCGTTTAATTATAGAAAGAGAAGTACATGAAACAAAGGTAATTGCAAAATTTCTCTCAAAAATATCTAATATTATCTTACATTTCTTAATTCTAAAGAGTAAAATCTTAAAAGATTTATGGATAGAAAAATTTAAAAAATGAACTCCGTTTGGTATGTCGAAAATCAAGTAAAACCAGAGTCTAGCATAGGTATAGATGAAGTAGGAAGAGGTCCTTTAGCAGGCCCTGTTGTTGCGGCTGCCGTTTGGCTAAATGATAAAGCTATCGCAATCATAGAAAAAGAAGATATCCTTATTCGAGATTCTAAAAAATTATCTTCTAAACAAAGAGAAAAAACCGTTGCCTGGGTTAAGTCTCAGCCTAAAGATATTCTACAATATTCCATTGGCTGGGCTTCTGTAGAAGAAATCGATACTCTTAATATCTTAAATGCAACAATGTTGGCAATGAAAAGAGCCTTTGACGACCTCGATGTTTCTGTACCTTTAATTTTAGTAGATGGAAATAAAGCTCCAAATTTCGGAGATGCTACAGTAAAAACCATCGTAAAAGGAGATAGTAAAGTATTATCAATCGCGCTTGCTTCAATTATAGCAAAAGAATATCGTGATAATATTATGAAAGATTTGGCTAAAAAATATCCTAATTACGGTTGGGAAAATAATGCCGGTTATGGCTCACAACAACATATTTACGCCATCATCCAATACGGAGCCACTCCATTACATCGAAAAACTTTTGCCCCTGTAAAAGATTTAGCGAAAATCCCTCAGGCCATCAACGAAATATTAAATACCTTAAAAACTAATACGCCAAATCGATAGTATAAAAAAAACAGCTCTGCCCAAATAACAAAGCTGTTTTTTACTTATATCAAATTAATTATTCTTTGATTGAATTAATTTCTTTTAAAAATTTAAATATACCAAAAACTTTACCTGCTATAAAAAATACACCCAAACTAATTGCAATAACACTTATCAGAGCAATATTTCTTGTAGCCCCACCTTGAATATAATAATCACTGGCATATAAATTTAATCCATATATTGACAGGAACATCAAGAACGATACAACTAACTGTTTCAAGCTTTCCATAATGGTATATCTATCTACTTCCAGTGTTCCCAATTTTTTTAGTTCGTAAATCAAATACAAACCATTACACCAGGCAGAAAGTGAGGTAGCTAATGCAATACCCACATGCTTCATATATGGAACAAAAGCCGTAATAAATAAAAGATTTGAAACTATTGAAATTATACCTCCGACAAAAGGAGTTCTTGTGTTTTTACAAGCAAAAAATGTCGTAGAGAAAACCTTTGTCATCATATAGGAAGGTAATCCAAAAGCAAAAGCCGCCAATGCTGGAGCTGCAGCAGCGACGTGGTCAGGAGTAAAATTTCCATGTCCATAAATCGCCCCGGTAATAGGTTCACTCAAAAACATTAATATAACCGCCGCTGGTAAAGTAAAAACAAATGCAAACAATAAGCCTAAACTCATTTGCTTTTGCGCTGATACCATGTCATTAGCATGAATAGCTCTCGTTAAAGGAGGTAATAAAGCTGTACTGAAAGCAATTCCTAAAATACCAATAGGAAACTGATTTATATGATCTGTATAATAAAAATAAGATGTCGCACCAGTAGGCAACAGAGCTAAGATACCAAAATCAATAACAACATTTAATTGCCAAACTCCTGCTCCGATTGCTCCTGAAATTAATTTTTTAAAGAACATCTTCACTTCAGACATGATAGGTGAAAAATTAAATCCAACCGTCATTCCACAGCAACGAACATTTATCCAAAGAATAAAAAATTGAATAATTCCTGCGAAAAAAGTAGCCCAACCCATTGTATAGGCAACACTTGGAAAATATAAAGGTCCAACAAAAAATGCAGCTATAACTGAAAGATTTAAAACCAACTGAGCGGCCGCAGGCATTGCAAATCGGTTAAATGTGTTCAGAATACCTCCAAACAATGCCACTAAAAATGAAGCTCCGATATAAGTTGAACAAACACGCCCAACATAAATAAGATGTTCAAACTTCACGCTTCCAGGTTCAAATCCAGCACAATATACTGCCATAATTTCACGGAAAAATATCAAACATAAAATCATTAAAAATGAAATAAGAAAAACCAGAAGTGTAAAAGCTTGTGAAGCTAATTTACTTGCCTCTTTTTCGCCTTTGTCCTTTAAAGTATTTGAGAAAATAGGTAAGAAAGATGCATTAAAAGCACCCTCTGCAAATATCTTACGGAGAATATTTGCAAATTTAAAAGCTAATGCAAAAACATCAGCAAACATTCCTGCTCCAAGATATTTTGCTTGTAAAATATCTCTTATAAAGCTGCTTAGACGATAAACAAATGTCCAACCACCAACAGTAGCAACAGTTTTTATTAAACTCATGTCACACCATACTTATAACTGATTTTTCCTACCACATATAT
>CAZEAT010000017.1:0-13465 GCA_964510175.1 uncultured Holosporaceae bacterium | reverse complement strand
CTTCCCATTTTTATACACTAGTAAACCATCAAAAGTTTTATCAGAAATAGCTATAGGCTGAATTGCGATTCTATTCTCAAATCCATTGGCTTTTGTGCTTAAAAGAATAGGTTTAGAGTATTTTTCAATTGGATTAAAAGAATAAATCTTTCCAGATTGAGATATTAACTTAGCCATAAGAAGTTGCTCTACCCCTACGTCCCAACTAACGCATATAATAGTGTCACCTTTTTTTAAATTTTTATTTAAGAAATTAATCAAATTAATTTCTTTTGTTTTTATTTGGAACTGTTCATGAGAAAAAATATCTTGATTCAGTTTGATTTTAATATCATCAAAAATAATTTCTTCACGAAAATCTTCAAGAGTTGTAGGCAAATTTTCATCGACTATAGTTTTATTACTCCTAATTAGAGAAATAGCAATTAATATTATCGTCAACACAGCAACAGTAAGGCCAACAAAACGAAAAATCCTACTTTCAAAACATTGTCCGCTTTTGCATTCCAAAATTTTTTTGCTCATGCTAGTGTCTTAACCCATTACCACTTTTATATTATATCAAAAAAGTTAATAATTAGTAAAACGTTGCTTTTAAAGCTTAATATAGTAAAAACAAACTTTTTTACCACCTTTCATCTAGAAAAATACATCTTTCTTTGCCTTCCCTTTTTAAAATAATATGATTTTTATAAATTTTAAAAATTTGATATCCGCCAACTAACATTCCTACATCAAAAGATTGTCCATTAATATAAGCATTATTATAATGATTAATCCCATTTAGTTGATACAATTTAAGCTCCTCATTTCTGAAAATATTAAAAGATTTTTCGGATGATATTTTTTTAATCTTCACAAATTTATTTAACTCATTAGGCGGATAAAATACATGCATACAAATAGTTGCAATCATCTGATTATTTTTCAACTTATATACACTTAGTTTAACGATAGACAATACACCACATAGCTCAGCCTTTAACCGATGAATTAGCCTATAGATTTTTTCTTCTCTTTTTATTTTAAATTTTAGAGAAAAATTATTATTATCTTCCTGTTTAAATTTTACTTCTCGAATATGTTCACTATAACATATTTGTTTAATATCATCCTTTAAATGAGACGAATTCTGAAACATTTTATCGGAATTTTTCAAAAAAATATTTGTAGAAATCAGTTTTTTTAATTGCAAAATGCACTGATTATAGTGAAGTTCTATTTTATAATGTAATTTAAGTATATTCAGGTTACGATACTGATACAAGCAAGTTAAACTCAAAATAAAAATTATTATACTTAAAAAAATTATTTTAGGTCTAACCATAAATTTGTCTCCACGATTTTACTATTATCAAAATCCTCGAAATTATATATTGGAATATAATCTGATTTTGCCTCCTTTATCTTCCCTAAATCTTTTAATGAAATGTTTACTTTGATTTTTGCTGCATTTTTATCTATTTCAAGCTCTTTAACCTTTAAATTGTATTTTTTACAAAAATTCTCAATCTTTAAAAAGTCAATATTGTTCTGCATATTTGTTAACAATTGGATGATTTGTTCATAATTATTATCTACAATTTTTATCTTAACAGCATCGCTTTCAATTTTAGAACAACGTTGAAATGACTGAGAATTATAATATCGAATATCATTAACAATATTTACTAAAAAAATTGTCAAACCCAAGATAACGACGTAAAATAAACTGTCTAAGATTTTATAATTTTTAGAAAATATAGGCTGTATATATTCATTATTATTTACAAAGTCAAAAACATCATTAAGGTTTATATATTTTGCATTATCCCAATCTTCTAAAGTAGAAAAAATTTTTAATTTATATATATCTAAGCGACGAATATATAACTTCGTATTTTCTACTTCTCTAAAAATATCATCGGAAATAAATCTACTTAAAATTATACCATCTCCATGTCCTACTATAACGCGGTAACCCGAAAATTGATGATATCCGACATACATCCAATCATCGTTAAATTTAACATTTTGAATTTTCCTCAAATATGAAGCGACAACATTTTCCATTAGAATATAATTTTTCCAACGTTCACGTATACGTATACACTGAATGTATTTTTCAGAATAAGATAAAAGATTTTTCCAATATAATTTGCAAAAATCAGAACAGTATTTAGTTTTCCAATAATAAATTTTATAGGCGTCAATAATAGAACAATTTCTGATTTTTTCTAAAGAAAACTCGGCCACATTTTTATCTAAAATCGTAACTTTACGTGATAAAATTTGTGCTTCCTGATTTTCTCCAATTATATTCATTGCGCTATTTCCACATAATTATAAAGAGGATAAAATAAACTGTATAAAATTAATATAAAGATACAACCTGTTGTAAGTGTTAATATTACGCTTAATTCTTGTCCTAATTTTTTAAGTTGAGATATAATTTTGTGATATAACTCAGTAGAAATATGAGAAAAAGTCTGAGGCAAACTATTTCCCGTCTCACCTACATAAATAGCAGTCGTAAGCATTTGAGAAATATAACGACTCTCTGAAAATGCTTCAAAAATTTTATAACCGCTTAAAATTTTAGTTTTTATTCTCATAAAATCTTTTTTTATTTCATCTAAATAAACTCCTTCAATTGCAAGGCTCATCGAATTAACAAAATCCAACTTAGCTGAAAGAGCTATCTGTAAAATATTACAAAATTGCCAGATGGAAACGCCTAATAAGATATCTCCTACTTTCGGTATTTTTAACATTTGATTAACCACCCATCCCTTCATCTTTTTAGAAAAACTAAAAACCATAAAACCAAAAAAACAAGTAACCAAAATCACAATAAGAGCTCCTCCGAATATTGGAAAATAATTAAGTGTGAAGTTCGTCAAATTAGAAAAGTCATGAAAATTATAATTTTGAGTGAGCGATACAACCTGCGGACCTAAAATACTCAAACAAAACCATGTAATAGCCACAGACATAACCAATATAAATAAGGGATAGGCTAACACCGATTTAACTTTATCTCTCCACTCATTTTCCAATTTTAAAAAAGCCAAAATATTATTAATAACTTCTGAAATATTGCCTGTTTTTTCGGCAGCATTTATAAGACCAACGATTGTTTTATCAAAAATAGAATTTTCAAATGCTTCTGTTAAAGATTTTCCTTTTTTCAATGATTCTGAAATCTCTATCAACTTAACGTTTAAAATTTTATTTTGATTACAGTCGATAAAACTATCTATAGCATCGTTTATTTTAACACCGCATTTAAGTTGGAATTCAATATGAAGAAAAAACATCAAAATTTCTTCTAAATTGATTTTAGATGAAACTTTATAAACACGAGATATACTAACTGGTAATAAGAATTTATTTCTCACATTTTGATAAGCACCAGATAAATTCGAAGCTAAAATAATTCCTTTTTTCTTTTCGCCATTCGTTTCGAGAGCAATGTACTTAAATAAATTCATTTCCCATTACCCGTTTAATTTCTGACGCATCTGTCAATTCTTTTCTCAGAGCTTCTTGAGCTGATTCCTGAAAAGTTTTATCTAATTGAAACTTACAATTACTATTCTCCAATATTTCCAACTTTATTTCCTCTGAAAAACTAACATACTCTGTAATAGGGAAACGTCCTCGATAATTATTATTTTTTTTATAACGAATTAATCGCTGAGAAAAAATTCCCAACAATGACGGTAGAAAATCAGAAGGCGTCAAGCCCAAATCTGTTAATCGTCTTAACACCTCATAAGGAGAAGAAGCATGCAAAGTTGCTATTACCAAACGACCAGTCAAAGAAGCTCTAAGAGCCATAGCCGCCGTTGCTTCATCACGAATTTCTCCGATTAAAATAATATCAGGATCTTGGCGCAGAATGGATTTAATACCGTCGGCAAAACTTAAAATGCCTTCCTCTTGAATATCTAATTGGCGAATACCTTCAATTTGATATTCTACCGGATCTTCAAGCGTCATGATATTTAAATTCGAAGAATTTATTTCATTTAAAAGAGAGTACAAAGTGGTAGTTTTTCCCGCCCCTGTAGGTCCTATAATTAGAAAAATTCCATGGGGTTGAGATATTATTTTTTTCAACCAACAAAAATCTTCATAGCAAAAATTTAACTCAGATAACGACTGAATACCTTTTGATAAATCAAAAATCCTTAACACAAGATTTTCTCCAAAAATTCCCGGATGAGTTGAAATTCTTAAATCTACCGTTTTACCTCCTAAATGAATGCGGGTATGTCCACTTTGCGGCTTTCGATTTTCAGTAATATCCAAATTAGAAATAAGCTTCAAACGCGCTTTAATGCGTGACCAATTTTCTTGATTTATCAGACTAGATTCAACCAAAATTCCGTCAATTCTAAATCTTACTCGAATATGATTCTGTTGTGTTTCAAAATGAATATCACTAGCTTTTTGTTCAAGTGCATCAAAAATAATTTTATTTAGCAGTAGTAATGGATTTTGTGTTATCTCTTTAAGGTTATTCTTCATAAGCTGAGTAAGATATAAAATTTCACTTTCTTTAGCCAAATAAAATATTGTTTTTCTAGTTTTTAATTCTGCTCTAATTTTGTCAACTGCTACTAAATTACCAGGATCCGCCAATGCCACTTTTACAACTTGGCTATCGGCAAAAAAAGGAACTGCACAACACTCTATGGCTGTACGAATTGAAAGTAAATTCAACACATCTTTGGGAATGTATAAAAATTCCAAACTTATTATTTCTATATGATAGATTTCAGATAAAACAGGAAGTAAATTTTTTTCACTTATAAAACCAAGAGATATTGCCTTTTGTCCAAATAACTTATCCGACTTTTTATCTAAGATTACTTTAATCTGCTCATGAGTTAATAGCTCTTTGGCAAATAAAATATCTCCAATATTTACCTCCTGCATAACTTTCCCTGTATACCTCACAATATTCATTATATAATCGATTGGTAATTAAAAAATTAACAGAGCTTACAATTCTGGGAAAAGATGTAATTGTGATAATGCTTCCGATAAAACAATACTAGCAGAAATTGCCATATTTATCGAACGGCGCCCTGGAACCATAGGAATTTTCACGCGCGATGAACATTTCTGTAAATCGTTAGGAAAAAATCCATAATGCTCAGAACCCACTATCAAAATATCATCTGCCGCATACTTAAATTGATAATGCGCAATAGAAGATTCATTGGCTTCCATTGCAATTATTCTACGGTTTCTATATTTACCCAAAAACTTTTCAAATGAATCATGAATTTCATAGTTGGCTGTTTCTATATAGTCCATTCCAGCTCTTTTTAATTTCTTATCATTAAAAATAAAACCAAAAGGACAAATCAGGTCCAGTTTTACACCTAAACAAGACGATAATCTTAATAATGTACCGGTATTTTGAGGAATTTGAGGATGATACACAGCAAGGTGAATCATTAGTCCTCTGATTTTATTTCATGTAATATCCAACGGCTATCTGTAGAAGAAACAGGCCTTGAAAACACCCAAACATCTGTACGAGTTTCTACAAAATCAGCATTTCCTTCTAGAACCTTACCATCTGCTGCCTTTAGCACATTGCTTTGTTCTGTAACAAATTTTACTGTAACGTAAATATTTCTATCCACAATTTCAGCATCCAAAAACTCTGTACTGGAAAAACTTTCAATACTTCCTTCTAGAATTTCCCCTCTCTTTTGACGGTCATCAATGGCCATACAAAATGCTGTGTATGTACGAGCTGCTAATAAATTTTTTAAAGTGCTTTTATCACCTTCAGCATATGCCTGAAATATAACTTTAAAAACTTTTCGAGATTTTTCTAAAAACTCATCTAACTGAAAACTTTTATAATTTGATTTTACCAATTGAATTTTTTTATCTAAAACGGAAATTTCTTTAATTTTAGGCTCAGAAAAATCTCCTAAATTCTCTTTTTCTACTCTAAAACCTATATTGAGGCCAATAATCTCATTCAGTTTACTTAGTAAAAAAAAGGTAATGATAAGAAAAACAACAATTGTAATCATCTTAGTTACTAGTATCTTCCACTGGCTGTTTTAAATCTGAAATCGCCTTATCTAATTCTACTTGAGTACAAAATCCTAGCAAAACAGGATCTCTGGGCTTAAATTCACCTATGCGAGACTGCGCTTTTTCTCTAACCGAAGCGACGGTATTCTTTGTAGTAGAAATTAGTGAGGCTATTACTGCATCACTCATATCAGGATAAAACTTAATCAACCATGCAATAGCATCTGGGCACTCCTGCCTTTTTAATAAAGGAATATATTTTCTTTTCGTTGAAGCTTTGCGCAATTCTGGAAACTTATCTGCACATTTCTGCAGTTGAGCTGTCGAATCTTTTGAACATCTTTCGATTTCTTCTTTAGTAAGTTGCCCCAGACCTATAGGATCCACACCTATCATCCCCGAAGAAACTTGGTCATCTGCTAATGCTTGAACTTCTAAAATATGAAGACCACAAAACTGAGCTATTTGTTCAAATGTTAACGCCGTATTTTCAATCAACCAAACAGCAGTACCTTTCGGCATAATAAGATTAGTCATAAATATACTCCCAATATTATTTTATTTTACAATTTTTATTCCTAAATCTCAATAATAACTAAAACAGATATATCGTCTTAATAATTATTAATTCAACAAATCTTTACCTTCTAAAATTTGATGTGAAGAACCCTTTAAGTCCGCTTCATTATATGGTTCAAACCAACCATTCAAAAACTTAGATAGAAACTTCTCCATAAAAGCTACATAAGATTTAATGTTTTCTTCTTTATGAAATCCGTGTCCTTCATCCGGATATAATACATAACAAACCGGTCGCTTTTTATCCTTCAAAGCCTTTACTATCTGGTCTGACTCTGCTTTTGCTACTCTCGGATCATTTTTCCCCTGAAATACTAGTAGTGGACTTTTAATTTCATCTTTTCTAAACAACGGCGATATGGACTTCAAATAAGGAATATCCTCTGAAACATCTGGATTTCCTGCTGTCTTATACCATTGCACCATTCCTGGTTTCCAATATTCAGGAACTGAAGATAAAAGAGTTATAAAATTCGAAGGCCCAACAATATCTACTCCGCAACAAAAGAAATCCGGAGTAAAAGCAAGACCAGCTAAAGTAGAATATCCTCCGAAGCTACCTCCCATAATCGCAATCTTGTTTTTATCTGCAATTTTCTGATCTATAGTCCATTGAACTGCATCTATAATGTCATTGCGCACAGCTTCAAGATTTTTATTTATCGCATTAAAAAACTTTTTCCCAAAACCTTGAGACCCTCGATAGTTTATTTGTAAAACATGATATCCACGATTCGATAGTAATTGAGCTATTTTATCAAATCCATAATAATCTCTAGCCCAAGGCCCTCCATGAATATAAGCTATCAATGGAGCACACTTGTTATCTTCTAAAGTATTTGCTCTTGTTAAATAACAAACAAGATCCAAACCATCTCGAGATTTTATTACCAATGGCTCCATTTTTTGTAGATGGTATTTGTCTAACATTGATTGACTAGAAAATAAATATTTTATCTTATTTTCGACACTATCAAACAAATAGTATTTAACCGCTTCATCAGACTCTTGTGTAGCAATAAGCCATTTTGTATCTTCTTTATTTCGAGCTTGGATATAAAATTCTTTTTCTTTAAAGTTATTCTTTAAAAATAACAATTGCTTGTCTATCTTTTGAGATAAAGAAATTTCCTTCTTTCTGAGATAGTTAACTTCAACTAATTGAGGCTCAAAAGTCTTTGGATCTTTCGACGCCAATTCTACATCTGCCTCATTGGATTCAAATAATACCTTAGTTTCCTTAGTCTCCAAATTAAAAGAAATCAATGCCGCTTTATCTTTTCCCAACGGATGAGAAGCGTATAATAAATTTGTATTTATATAATATGGCGCAAACACACCTGTATCCTCGAAAGGTACTATCATCAGTAACTGATTCTTATCAGAGTATAATTGCAGGTCTCCATTTGCCATTGTTTTAAATAAAATTTTTAACTGTAATTCTTCATTATACATCATACTCGTATAAGCATTATTCTCAAAAACAAGCTCAGTTCTTTTATTTTCAACATTAATTTTATAAACATCAAACCATTGAGGATTTCTTTTATTATTACATACTAAAATCTCATTTGGAAAATTTTCAGAAGTTTTTAGTATAAAAGACTTAGATGTTCCAAAAGGCGTCAGATTACTTTTTTCTCCCGTGGAAATATTTAAACACAAAATATGGTCATTTTCATCACCCTGCTTATCCTCCGGCAGAAAAATATTTTTATTATCACAACTCCATTTATATGCATACATATTTCTAGCACTTATAACTGGAAATTTTTTTATTAATTTTTCCGGATTATCGCTCTTAACTATGCAGAGTTCCACTCCTTTTTCCGAACGAGAAAAATAAGAAATATATCTTCCATCATGGCTTAACTTAACACAAAATCTATCTGGTTTAGCTAGCAATACATCCCTAGGAATCAAAGTATCTTTACTAAATTTTTTTACTTCTGATTTAGAATCGTCAGAATAAGTTACTCCTTCCCCACAAATACAAGATAAAGCTAATGTACATGAAAGAATATATTTCATCATTCCCTATTCTCCTTTATTAATAACAATAGTGTATAGAACTTTATTATCTTTATCCAGCTGTTAATTAAAATAATTCTGTCTGTTTGGATTTTCTGACCACATCTATTTGACCATCAGAAAATGTTACAATAAATGAGAAATGCTCTTCTGCTTCTTTTGCAGAATTTACTGAAATATGCTTCTCCGTTTCTAATTTAGCAAATCCTTTTCTTAATATATTTGTGTAACAATTTGATTCCAAACAATTATTTATCAAAACTAATTTATTCTTGGCCTCTTCAAATTGCAAAATAAAAGAAAACTTTATTCTCTGCATTATATTTTCTATATCAAAATTAAAAACAGGCTTTTGGACATTAATTTTCATAAGTCTAGTCTTAAACAGCGTAATATGGTTGAACATGGCATAATTTAAGCGCTCTCCGAGATAATCTAAAGTTTGGACCTTTTCATTGAGCAAAGATTGAAGATTCAATATATATTGAGATTTTAAAAGTAATTTCTGTCTTTTTAATATATTCCTCATTTCTATATAGAGTTGAGCAGACAAACGATTTATATTATGAAGTAATTGATTTTTTTCAGGCACTGCAAATTCTGCAGCAGCAGTAGGAGTTGGAGCTCGCAAATCCGCAGCATAATCTATCAAAGTTGTATCTGTTTCGTGCCCCACAGCAGAAATTATAGGAAGCTCACTATTTGCAACTGCTCGGACAACACTTTCTTCATTAAAAGGCATTAAATCTTCAAAACTACCTCCGCCACGCGCAACAATGAGAACATCGGGATGTGAATCTTTAGGAAGTTCATTCATGGATTTTATAGCATTACAAATCTGAGAACTGGCCTCAGGCCCTTGGACCAACACAGGCCATATCAATACTTTAGAAGGGAATCTTTCTCGTACTCTATGCAAAATATCACGAATAACTGCGCCTGTTGGAGATGTAATAACTCCTATAATTTTAGGAAACCGAGGTATATTCTTTTTTTTACCCAAATCAAACAAACCTTCCTCGCCTAACTTCTTTTTGCGTTCTTCTAGTAGTTGTAAAAGACTTCCTATTCCAGCTTCTTCAAATTTCTCGACAATAAATTGATACTTAGATTGTAATTGATATGAACTTACTTTTCCGCAGCAAGTAATCTTCATTCCGTTTTCTAATTTTTTATTATTTTTTTGAAAAATACCTTTCCAACATACAGCGTCAATAACAGCATTTTCATCTTTTAAGGAAAAATATGCATGTCCCGAAAAATGTACTTTAAGAGCGCTTACTTCCGCAGTAAGTTTTATAGAATTAAAATTAATTTCCAACTGTCTTTTTATCAAAGCAGACAATCTTGATACTGTAAACTCTTCTTCCATTTTACCTACACTCATACTCTAGTAAAATTAATCATATTAGGTTTGTTTATGCAAGAACAACCATGATATACTAACTTGGTTGTATGTAAGGAGGACTTGTGTTTAGTTCATTATCAGAAAAATTTTCAAATATCTTTGATAAATTAAGAAGAGGAGGTATCTTAAAAGAAAGCGACGTAGATTCTGCTTTGAGAGAAATACGATTAGCATTATTAGAAGCAGATGTTTCTTTGGATATAGCCCGAAAATTCATTTCTGAAGTAAAAGAAAAAGCAATTGGACAAAATATTTTAAAATCAATTTCTCCTGCACAAATGGTAACAAAAATTGTATATGATTATCTAGTAGAATTACTTGGCAAATCAGAACCGTTTGAATTAAAAAATCATCCGTATAAAATCCTGTTAGTGGGTCTTCAAGGAGCCGGAAAAACTACTACTGCAAGCAAGCTTGCGAAATTTCTATCTAAAAAAAATAAGAAAGTACTATTGGCTTCCACAGATATATACAGACCAGCAGCAATTGAACAACTAAGAATTTTAGCTAAACAAGTTCCAAATGCGATCTTTAATCAATTAGAAAGTGATATAAATTTATCCGCCATTGAGATTACAAACAATGCTTTAAGAGATACAAAAACTTTTCAAGCAGATGCTGTTATCTTAGATACAGCAGGACGTCTACATATAGATGACATAAAAATGGATGAATTAATAGATATTCAGAACATTTTTCATCCAGACGAAATTTTACTTGTCGCTAATATTATGACAGGACAAGAAGCCTTAAACGTTGCTAAACGTTTTTCTGAAAAATTAAATATAAAAGGTATTATTTTAACTCAGGTTGATGGAGATGCTCGAGGTGGAGTTGCTTTATCCATGCGCAGCATAACCCAATGTCCGATAAGGTTCTTATGCACCGGTGAAAGATTAGATAATATCGAACTATTTGAACCTGAACGGATCGCAAGTCGATTATTAGGCATGGGCGATATTGTTTCTCTTGTAGAAAAAGCACAGGAAGCTTTTTCTCAAGAAGAAGCTTTAAATGAAGCTAAAAGAATGCAAGAAGGCATTTTTACTTTTGATGACTATGCAAAGCAAATAGAAAGAATGGCAAAACTTGGTGGGTTAAAAAGTATAGTAAAAATGCTTCCTCAGAGCCAAATGCTAGAAAAAGCTATGACCGAACAAGGCATTTCTGACAATACTATCGCTAGAAATTTAGCTATTATAAAATCAATGACTAAAAAAGAAAGAAACAACTATAAAATTCTAAACGGCTCGAGAAGAAAAAGAATCTCTCAAGGTTCCGGAACTTCTGTACAAGAAGTAAATCGCGTAATAAAACAATACGAATCTATATTAATCCTGTTTAAACAATTTAAAAATGGTGGATTTTCTAAAATGCTAAATATGTTTAGGAGATAAATATGCAAAAAAGATTCTTTGAAGATATTGAAAAGCTTCGCGCTTTTGCTTGCATTCTTGTTTTTATTCAACATATGTATTGGATATGTCCTTATAAATTTTTAACCGGTATTTTACCAAGCTGGTTATACGGAGGAAGTGGAGGAGTCCCTTTATTCTTTGCTATTTCTGGATTTGTCATCACATTATCTCTGATTGATAAAGTAAGTAAATTAAAAGGAAATTTTCTTGAAAAAATAATTCAATCTAGCGACTGGTTAACTACTTTTTATAAAAAAAGATTCTTTAGAATTTTTCCAATGATTTTTGTAATCATGATTATATGTGGTCTCTATTTATATTATTTAGAAAATACACCTTGTGGAAGCTCGCTATTAAAAGTTCCGTTCGAAATCTTCTTTGGAACATTTAATAATTCTGTAGATCTATTCTTAAATTCTGAGAGTATACATTATAAAGGCATTGGTCCATTTTGGACTTTAGCTATTGAGTCAATATTTTATATTATTTGGCCTTTAGTATTAATACTTTGCAAGAATAATAATCAAAGAGCTATAGTTTCTTTACTATTGGGATTATTTTCATTATTTATATTAAATCCAGGATGTCATTATCATATAAAATATAATTACTATTGGACGATAGATAATTTATCTTGTTTATTCTTGGGAGCTTTTTGGTCTTTTCTTTACAAAGAAGGATTTAAAATCAAACACACATCGTTTGGAGCTAAATTTGCTATAATTTTTGTTTTATTAGGATTATGGACTTATCCATCAGTAATGATAGATTTCAGAGTATTTTATTATGATATTGTAATTTGTTGTTGTGCTATTTTTGCTGTAATGATATGTGTATTTTGTCCCGGATGTTTAAATTTTCCATACATTTCCCGAGCGTTATCTTACCTTGGGTCACGTTCATTCTCATTTTATGCGTGTCAATTAACGCTCGCAAATATTGTAATGTGGATTACCAATTCCGTATATTTCCCTAAAAATGATTTCTCTGAAAAAGAATTTGAATTTTTTCAATTTGCAATGTTAATAGGACTATTGATAATTATGGCTGAGTTATTGTATAGATTTGTTGAGAGACCTAGTAGAAATATAGTTTCTTATTAATAAAGGAGAGAAGTAGATGAAAAAATTATTGTTATTATCATGCCTAGGAGTTTTCTTATATGGATGTTCAGGGCCAGAAAATAATGGAATTGACCGAGTATTAAGATTAGCCTCCAGAGCTAGAAGTACAGGCAATCCTGAAGCAGCAGTAAAATTTTACAATCAAGCAAAACTTATTGATGAGAATGACTCTCGAGTATATTTAGGTCTGAGTGAAATTTATATAGATATGAAACTTCTAGATGCGGCTTTAGAATATCTAAAAATAGCAGAGAACAAGTCAGTGAATCCTAATAAAGTGTGCTATTTGAGAGGAAAAATATATTTACTTTTAAATAAAGTAGATTTAGCAGAAGCTGAATTTAAGAAATCACAATCCACAGATTGCTTGAATGCTTTAGGTGCCATATATGATGGTAAAGAAGAGCACGAAAAAGCTCAACATTTATACAAAATAGTAATCTCAAAGGAGCCTAATTACATAGACGCTTACAATAATTTAGGTTTATCTTTACTATTATGTGAAAAGTACAAAGACGCAATTTTTTATTTAGAGGGAGCCTGTGCGTTACCAAATGCTAACGCTGTATATAGAAGTAACTTAGCTTTAGCTTACGGAATGTACGGTAATATAGAAAAGGCGAAAGAAATTTATTCTCAAGATTTCGAAGGGGATGAATTAAATGAAAAAATTGCATATATAGAAGATGTAGTTGCAGCAAAAAACAGAGCCCGATAGGATATTATTTAATTATTTTATTAAACACCTGTATTACTGAATGAAATAGCTAGACTTTTATCGATTACTTTGATATTTTTTATCCATCGCCGGACTAGCTCAGTTGGTAGAGCGGCTGATTTGTAATCAGTAGGTC
>CAZEAT010000016.1:0-14854 GCA_964510175.1 uncultured Holosporaceae bacterium | reverse complement strand
TAGTGCGCTATGTCGGAAATGAACCTTGTTGGCATGATGTGAAGGTACGGAAAATTTTGGTTGCGGAGGGAGATGACAGAGGGGAAGTGGTGATGTTTATGTCTTTATATATATTTGCATAAAAACTAAATATTACAATGGAGAAATCTTCAGTAAGATGGAATCCCACAGATAAAAGATTTGTAGCATATCTTGATATTATGGGATTTAAAGATATTGTAGCCAGAAATACTCATCAAAGTATATATAAAAGGTTATGTTCTTTAGCGTCTACGGTCTATGAACCTAAATATAACAATGTATATGCGTCTATATTTTCAGATAGTATAGTCGTTTTTAGTAGGAATCAATCCCGGAAATCATGGCACGAATTCATAAAAGTAGTATCAGTTATAGTTAATCATTCAATTTTAGATAGATTTGGCATAAAAGGAGCAATTGCATTCGGTACAATAACTATTGATACAGAAAAGCAATTGTTTTTTGGACAACCATTGATAGATGCATATTTACTTGAAGAAGATTTATGCTATTTTGGAGTTATCTTGCATCATACGGCTGAAAGAAAAGTTTGTTTACGGACTTGCGAGACACCAATGATTGAATTGCCGACAAAATTAAAATCTGGAGTGGTTACCCATGTAAATCTTGCGTGGCCAGCAGTTTATAAGGAAATTAGTAAAGCTCAAACTAAACCGTTGGAATTAATGAATAAATTCAAAACAACAATGTCTGGTAGTCCTAGACGCTATTTGGATAACACCATTGAATTTATTAAGAAAATATCTAGTAGTAATAAGATATAGTGTGGTTTAAATAAATACACAGATGGGGGTAATATAGAATTAGTTTAACGTAATCTTTGGCAAATATTTTTCAATCTTGTTTAATTAACAAAAGTTTATTATCTTTGTGGTGTGAATGTGATGAACCATGAAGGATACCAAGCATGAACCGATTCGGATACGGAAAATCGAAGGGGCGCAGGTCTTCGACACGTTGAACTGTGCGGCCATCGCCAAAAGGTTCTTCCGCCGTTCGAGAGCGTGGTTCATACAGCGCCTCAATAACAACAAGGTGAACGGAAAACCGGTATCGTTTACTCCCGAAGAGTTGCTGAAACTCCGGACATCCCTTAAGGTTCTCGCCTCCGAGATAACGCATTTTACGTCAAACATACCTAATATACCTACCGATATGTCAATCAAAGTTTACGTTGTAGAAGATGCTACGGCAATCGATTTTATTCAGGATAACGACCTCGACGGCTTCAAGGCCTATCTCGACGAGTCCAAAGAGAACGAAGATTATATCTATTTCGATGAGCCCGAATGTTTTGATTCCGAAGCGGAGGCGCTTGCCTTTTGCGCTGGTATCGGTCACAGCCTTGATGAACGCGCCCCGGTGGAACGTTATCCTCTACGCTCCTGCGAACCCGACGATGTGCCCTTCATTGAGGCGATTGAGGGGTATTGATTAGGGCAATAATAATGTTTTCAGGTAGATGCTTGCCATAATTGGAGAGGTCTTGTAGATAAAGGTTGCAATGATGTGGATTTAAAGAGAATCCAATGGGGGCAATTTGCCCATACTTCAGTTGAACGGCGCTTTTGTAAGAAAAATAATGTGTTATAAAGTTTTGACATGTTTTTGGGGTTATTAAGATAAAGCCGTTAGTAATTTAGTGACGATACGGTGTCAGATTCAAGAAATACTTGTAAGTTTGCACCTACACCATTAATGGAATAAAACCTATGGGCGACAGAAAATACACCGTGATAGATCTCTTTGCGGGATGCGGTGGCCTCTCGCTAGGTCTCTATATGGCAGGGTGGGAAGGACTCTTTGCTGTTGAAAAAAACAAGTGCGCTTTCGAAACACTTCAGTATAATCTTATCAACAAGGCCAATCATTTTGACTGGCCGGCATGGTTGCCGAAAGAACCTCTTGATATCAATACCCTCATTAAAGAGCATAAGAAGGAATTGAAAGCTTTAAGGGGAACGATTGATTTAGTCGCGGGAGGCCCTCCATGTCAAGGCTTTTCGATGGCGGGTAAACGTATGGAAGAAGATGAAAGAAATCAATTGGTTTTTTCTTACATTACTTTTATTGATTTAGTGCGTCCTAAGATGCTTCTCTTTGAAAATGTCAAAGGTTTTACCTATGCTTTTGATCGAGAGAATCATCCAGGGGCTATCCCCTATTCTCAGGTGGTTGTGGAGCGGCTTCGTTCTCTCGGGTATGATGTGACACCCCAAATCATTAATTTCGCAGAGTATGGCGTGCCACAGCGTAGAAAGAGGTTTATTCTTGTGGGGGTATATAAAGGCGTCAGTGGTAAATCCTCAGAATTCTTACCGAAGTTAAAGACGCAATTCCCGGCTTTCATGGCTCAACATAAGTTGCCACAGAATCCGGTTATATCGGATGCTATATCTGATTTGTTGCGATCTAATGGAGAGATGCCAACGCCGGACAGACCGGGGTTTGCCTCTGGAAAATATGGGGCGTCTAGAACAGCCTATCAAAAATTTCTTAGACAAGGAGTTGGTAAAGGGGTTGCGATACCAAATAGCCATAGTTTTGCCCGGCATACTTCTGGAAAATCTGCTAGTTTTATGCGATTGTTGAAGGAATATCCGATTAAGGGAAAGCGTATTGATGGAGAAGATAGGGTTGCATGGGGGATTCATCAACGGGGAATCACAATTCTGGATCCCAAGGCAGTTTCGCCAACTATTACAGGGGCGCCGGATGATTATCTCCATTATTGCGAGCCTCGTATCTTGACGGTTCGTGAATGTGCAAGGATTCAATCTTTTCCGGATTGGTATGAATTCAAAAGTAAGTATACTACAGGAGGTGATATGCGCAAGAAAGAAGTACCTCGATATAGTCAGGTGGGGAATGCCATTCCACCGTTGTTTGCATTTCAGGCAGGATTAGTTATTAAAGAGATGCTGTCATGAATTCCGAATGGTTTTTTAGAATAAGTGCGGAATTAAAAAATATCCTTGGAAAGGATCTTATAATAGATTCCAATATAGCTATATTGGAATTGGTCAAGAATTCTTTTGATGCACATGCTACAGAAGTGAATATCACTTTTGATAGTGATTGTCTTGTTATTGAGGATAATGGAAAGGGCATGAGCAAAGAAGACGTTTTGAATAAGTGGCTTTTTGTTGCGTATTCAGCCAAAAGCGATGGTTCCGAAGATAAGGATTATCGTGACAATATAAAACGAAAGTTTGCCGGGGCAAAAGGTATTGGAAGACTTTCATGTGATAGACTGGGACGCTATCTGACACTTATAACCAAAAGTGAGACAGGTTCTCATGTTGTAGAATTAACAATTGATTGGAGTCTGTTTGATTTAGATACAAAAACAGAATTTAATCAGATTCCTGTCGCACATCGCTTATTGGAACATTCTGAAGAAATTGCGGATGGCCATACAGGAACGGTATTGAAGTTGTCGGGGCTTCATGATGCGTGGGGGGAAAAGGAAATTCTGAAATTGAAGAAGTCATTGGAAAAAATGATCAATCCTTTTAGTGGAGCCGATAACTTCCGGATAATATTTCATGCCCCGAGGGAAATTGATAACGATGCACGGAAAAGGAAAGAGAGTGCGGAATTGAGGCAAGAATGGGATACATTGACCGAACAAAAAAAGATAGATACTGTAAAACTTGAGAAATCCATTATCAATGGTCCTATAATAAATTCCATTGCAGAGGTACTGAATCTAAAGACAACGAGAATAGAGAGCATTTTAAAGGGAAATAGGATATATACACGTTTGTCTGATAGAGGAGAGACTATGTATGAAATTGAGGAATTCGACAAATTCCCCTTGCTTGAAGATGCTACAATAACATTGTTTTATCTCAACAAACAAGCCAAGTATAATTTTAGTGTGATGATGGGGACCCAGCCCGTCAAATATGGAAGTGTATTTCTGTTTCGAAATGGGTTTAGGATCATGCCGTATGGGGAATTTGGTGATGATAGTTGGGGTATGGATAGGCGAATCCAGCAGGGATATAATCGGTTTCTTGGAAGTCGTCAGGTTTTTGGGCGTGTTGATGTTGAAACCATTGATGTTGATGCGTTTAAGGAAGTTTCCAGTCGTGATGGAGGTCTTATCAAGACATCAGCATACGAACAATTGATGGAATTCTTTAACCTTATACATCGGCGTTTGGAACGGTATGTAGTTGGGGTTTTATGGGGAGACAGATTCATCAGGCGAGAATATTTTCATAAGATTGAAGACGCTCAGGCACTGCGTCTTAAGTTGCACGAAGAGGAAAAAGAAAGTGCAACAATTGACCATGTTTTATCCAATATAGGAAGTAGGGTTGACTTTTTACAGATTGTTAAATCATTAGCTAATGATAATACAATCAATCTTCTGTATTATAACGAAAATCTTGCCAACATTGTAGCCAATGTAGACGATACGGAAATTATACAAAGCCAAATGCTGGAAGATTTCCGAAAGGTTGCTACAAAAACTAACGATGCTACCCTGCTTCAAAATCTTTCAGATTTTGAACGGCAAGTAGATGAATTAAGAAGGCAAAGAGACACTGCGGAAAAGAAAGTAGCCATTGAAAAGGAAAAGACAAAAGAAGCTACGCGTATTGCAAAAATAGAAAGAGAAAAAAGGGTCAAGGCGGAGGAGATACGAAAGCAAGTAGAAGGAGAGCTTGAACAAAAAAAGAAACAAAACCTTTTTTTGCAAACGGTTGGGTCATTGGATGTAGATCGGATTCTGAAATTTCATCATGATATCCGGATTCATGCCGCAACGATTATGAATACGGTATCTAAAGTGTTGAAATTAATACATGAGAAGAAACTTGATATAGAATTGTTAGAGCCCTATATAGAGCGTATAGGAAGGGCGAATAACAAAATAATGACGATTGCCCAATTTGCAACTAAGGCTAATTTCTCCGTTTCGGCAGATACCATTACGGAGGATGTTATTGCCTATATGGCGCAGTATATAACAGATGTTTTACCGGAATTCTATGATGATTGCGAATTAAGGTGCGACACAAATGGTTGTGTGAAAATAATGAAGTTTAAGCCTCTGGAAATCAGTCTTGTTGTTGATAATTTGCTTATGAACTCAATCAAGGCTAATGCTACTTCTTTTAGCGTATCCTTTATTAAATTCGAAGATAAAATCCGTATGATGGTTTCGGATAATGGTAAGGGACTTGATAAATCAATTCAAGAAAGGATGGCAGTTTTTGAAAAGGGCTTTACAACTACCAATGGTTCGGGACTCGGGTTGTTTAATATTGCCAACTATGTTCGAAAGGAATTAAATGGAACCATTGAACTTAATACAGAATCGTTAAAAGACAATCGCAGGTTTGTGATTGATATACTTATGCCGGCATGAAGATAAAATATAACATACTTTGGGTTGAAAACGAGCGAGATTGGCTTGATTCAATTGTTGAAGAAATTAAGGATTTTATTGAAGACTTTGGTTTTCGGTTTTATTATGATATAGCTGAAAGTAGATCTGAAATTGGGAATTACAATAAGTACGATCTTATATTGATGGATTTGAATCTTGCCTCAGAACCTACGGGGGATGAAATCATACAAGATATACGTAAGATGAATATTTATACAGATGTGGTTTTTTATTCTGCCGATGTTGAAACAATCAGAAAAAAGGGGAGAGAACGGGAATTGGAAGGTGTTTATTTCTCGGGGAGGAATACTCAACGATTTACAGATAAGGTCAAACAAGTAATTAAGAATACCATTCGAAAGACCCAAGATATAAACAATATCCGAGGATTGGTAATGGCAGAGGTAAGTGAACTAGATGCCATGATGGGAGAGATTCTTTCTGTTTTTCTTCGCAAGGAAGAGATGCTGAAGAAGTTTCACGGTAAGGTTACTAAAGATAGAGAAGATGCAATCCACAGGAGTCTCGAAAAGGCAAATTGTGCAAAAGATTGTCAATTGAATTGGCGGCGATTATCTGTTGATGAAATTATCAATAAGATAGATGCTTCGCAAAAGGCTCGAGGCTTAAATATGATATTGGAAGATATACAAGCCAAAGGCTCCGGACAGATATATAGCTCACCCAATGATAAGAGTTTTTACGGAAATTACTATGAAGATATCATTGAGATGCGCAATAATTTAGCGCATTGTCAAAGCGAGGAGGGTCCAAATGGTGATATATTAAAAACGAAAAAAGGAGATGTTGAATTTTCGGTAGACACGTTTACGTGTATTCGAAAAAAAATTATGGAATACCATAAGCTTTTTGAGGAAATTCTGAGTAAATGTTCATGATTTATTCTGTTTATACATTTTTTTCATAAAATCATGCGTTATCAACTCCCCGGGCTTCATCTTTGTGCCATAGATATGAACGGGATAGTCTCCTAGAGGGATGTATTCGCCTAAGGTGAAGTTGAGGTGGTGAACGCCATCTTTACTACCGAAAGAAATCCGTTCAATCTTGTAGTAGCCATCAATGCTGCCTTTGACCATCGGAAGCAGATATTCGATATCTATTAAATTGATATTCGGTATTGTTCGCATCGTGTATCGCTTGGCGGTATGCGATAAGAAATCTTGTAGATGGTCGTCTTTCGTGACCATAGCCGTAAGGATGTTGGCCTTATGGAGAGAGGGGCTATCTCCGACACCTTGGGTCTCTTTGAGGGCGGTAATAGTTTGGGTGGGCTCCACGCCTAACGGGCAGGGAACGACATAGAAGTTTTCTTCAAGTTTCTTTCGCAGGCGGGCGTTGTCTTCCGGAAACTTCTTGTCAAGAGCCAGAGAGAAGATTTGCTGATTCTTGAACGGTCGGAACGTCTTTCCGAGTGTTTCTTGGAAGTGAGATTTAAAATACTCGTCAGCATTGACGTTGGGGTGGGCGGTCAGTGCATAGAACTCAAAGTTATCTCCGAGCATCTTCTGGACGGCAGTCCGGAACTTGGCTCTCATGGTCTTTCGCCATGTCGCTTTTGCGCTGGCGTTATTCCGGGCATAAAGGGAAATGACGAAAAGGAAATTGACATCGTAGTGGGATAATAATAACGTGTCGCGGTCGTATAGGCGATTTTCGAACTGACGACTTATCGGCGGCTGTTCTGTATGCGGTACGGTTTTGTCTTCGTATGAAAGGGCCTCGTCAATTGTTGCGGAGATGAAAAAGTTCGGAATGACATTGTATCCTTCGGTCAGCTCATCGCGTAATTGAATCTTACCGAATGTGCCGAGGTCGGTGAGACGTTTCTCCCGTCGTTCAGCAGATTCATTGTCTGAGGGGAAAAACAAATCAAGATTCCATTGAATGACATTGCGGGCATAAGTGCGCTGTTTGTAAACAGACTGCTTGCCGAGAGAATTACCTAGTTTATAATATTTTGAATCTCCTATATAGTAGATGCTGTCATCGGTTTTCCCGTTGACAAGCAAACCATCGTAGGTATAGAAATGGTCGACAAGTTTTCCGTCCTCCTGCTCTTTAAGGCCTTTGGGGATATCGGTGTCGCCTATCAATTCGTCAATCATTGCTTCGAAAACGACAGGAAACGATTTTACAAGCAGGTATTCATTCTGCGAGGCGTTTATCCGCATCTGATAGGTCTTATCAAAGAAAGCGTAGCATAGGTTCCACAACTTGACTGCGGTGTCGGAAAAGTATTTATACTTTATCTGCCGGAGGCGGGTGCGCCCAAAACCGTTGAGGTAACGATTGAAGCCTGCGCCGGTTATGAGTTTGAAGCCGAACCCGATATCGGTCTTGAATCCATAGGTGGCGGAAATGAAGTTCAAAATTGAGAAGAAGATAATCAAAAGTTCTTCGTCAAAATTGACTTCGCGTTTTTTATTGATGGGATGCAGGTAGGTAGGGGTGTCATCTTGGACGATGGCGGTGGTGCCTGCAATGGTTTTGCCCCAGTTTATCTTGTTGTAGCCGCTATGTAGATTCTTCAGGATATACATGAAGAACTGCCGGTTCTCTTTATTGAATCGCAATAGGGATAGGATGATATCGAGCAGGGTGTTGCTTTTCTTCTTTTGACTCCCACCGGCGCATTCAAGTTGCCGGTAGAGGACGATATTGTTGTCCGGTTTAGACTCGTTGAATACAACGATGGCCCGATAAATCCATACGGCGAATTCATACAGAAATTTACGTTCGTATTCTTCAAGTTCGGCCGCATCAAGGTCTATGATGGATTCCGGCGTGTAGCGTCCGAAAACAAACCCTTTTTCGTCAATGAGAACTTTGGGTAGAATGAAAACGACATCTTTGATCTTCGGATTGTAATAATACCCGACGTAGTTGACCGCAACTTTCTGATGGACGTCTTGGAGCGTGCATAATCCGTCCAGGACGTCTAAACCGTCAAAAGCATCGTATGGGTATTCTTCAATCAGGAGTTTCATTTGCTTGCAGTCGGCTGTTTGTAGTCTATCCCCATAGGGAAAATGTTGCGACAATCATCTACTAAGCTTTTGATGGCTTTGTAGTCATAATCATACCAACCGTTAAAAAGATGAAATTCTATGCCGTCTTTGGAGATGAAAGGGTCTTTGTACCAGCGATTAGGACCACCGTTTTCTTTGGCTTGAAGAACTTCAATTTTCTCTTTGCTGATCGCAAATTCTCCTTTACGGGTTTTTCGTATAAATGTTTTGAATTTGCTTTCTATATCTGCAAATGTATATTCTTTGGCTAAAGCGGCTGTTATACCTTGGACCACCTCACCTATGGTGTCATAGTGTTTCCCTTCGAGGATGTATTTGTATTCTATATCATTGGTACTGTCTGTTTCTTTTTGGATGGAGGTTTGCGGAGCTATTACAGGTTGGAGATCAAATCCGTTTATAAACTTTTCCAACGCAAGGCTGTCCTCAAAGAAATCGGAGAAGCGGAAAGGTCGGTTTTGTTCCTTGTTTCTGAAAAGGTCGCTTGAAATATCATAATCCTTGAATACGTCTGTCCAAAGATAGAAAAGTACTTTGTTCACAAAAACATCCTCAGGAATGACACCGGTTTCAGGATTCGCTTTGACAAAGTAGTAGCCCATCTGTTTATCAGCCGATTCTGTGAGTGAATAGATTTCAGGATTGATTTTCCGAAGAAAATCTCCCCAAGAATAGCGTTGATCTCCGATTGTGAAAGTCCAATCTTCTTTGTTGTAGTCAATAGGGATGTATTTCCAATTCCAGCGGCGTTTGAAAGCCGAATCAATAGGGAACAGCGATTGGTCGGACGTGTTCATCGTGGCCCATATATGCAGGTTGGGTGGTAGAAGCAGTTTTGTGCCATTCAATAGTTGTTCTCCAATGGGGATAACCTTGCCATTGTCCTTATGGAGTGTAAAGTTTCGAATGGCATCCTTTTGTTGGTTGTTAAGTCCTGCAAAACCATTGGTATCTGAGGCCAAGAACCGTTGGATGTCTTCGTCTGCATGAATGGGGTAGGAGCTACATCCCATATTGTTGCGGTCCAACAGTTGGAACAGGTCGCCGAAGATCTGAGCGCAGTTGCCTCGGTTTATTTCTTCAATGACGAGGTAAAACGGCTTTTCGAGGTTGGACCATGCGGCGACATAGGCTTTTAGAAAGGCTTGAGGTACATATTTATAGATGATCTTCTGCTCATAGGCCTTTTCTCCATTTTCACTGCGGGCATGTTTTAGGTCTATGCCGACAGTTGCATAAACAGGCATAGGGGCCATTGTGGGTTTGTAGGCTCCTACAAAGGCGGCATAGTCTGTATCAGGATGGAAGGTCGTGCGGATGGCGTTTTCATCGTCAATTATTTCATCAATATGGTGGGACTTTCCGGTGCCGGGAGCACCATAATAGATGATTTGACGTGAAGTTATCATGTTGTTTTGTGTTGATTTCATAGCTAATTCTCCGTAATGTTGTTTGAAAAAATCAGATTGCAGGAACTCTATAAACAGCGATATAGCTGGATATAGTGATTTATCATTTTCCGTGACCATATCTTGTCGGGAGAGTATTGCAATTAAATTCTCAAAAGAATCAGATTCAAAAATGTCTTTATTGATGACATTGTTTTTGAGCAAGATATCGGAGTAAGTGCTTATATTGTCAGAAAGCTTTTCTGCCGATTTCCAGTTGTCGGAAAGTTTATGTATCAAAAGGTATTGCTCAAAGAGATATCGAATGTCTTTTGTTTTCCAGTTCTTCGAAAAATTGAGTAGATAGTGAAGGTCATCAACTTTGAAGACGTCAATATCCAGTTTTCCATAGTTGAGAATATCCTCTCGGGTGATCTCCATTCCGACAGCTATACCCAATCTTTTTCGCAGGTACAACCCCATAAGAGAGTTGTTTTCTGGTGTATGCAATGCGCAACCGTCCGCCGTTTTTTGGGCGCGATTAAAAATGAGCGTAGTGTGATCATCTGTATCAACGACAAAATATTTGCCTTTTTTAGGAAAGAAATCACTCTTGTAAATGGATGGTTCTAATTGTAAATAGGCTTGATTGGGTTCTCTCTTTTCTCGTTGTCCCCAATTCAAACCGTATTGAACTTCGCTCTTAGAGTTATCTAATAAATATATTTTTACGCTTTCCATATCGTTTTTGTATATTCTATGTTGGGCTCAATGAATTTATATTGGATACCAGCGAATGTTTTAATGATAGCTTCAAAAATAATTTTGGCACCATCACAAGGAACAGCCATTCCTATTTGTTTGCGGACAGATTCTTTAGTCCCCATGAAAATGTAATTATCAGGGAATGTTTGCAAACGGGCACGTTCTCGATTTGTAAGTGCGCGGTTTTCCGTCCAGTGGTAAATGTGTGTGCCGCCGCCACCAGAACCAGTTACTGTATATGCAACTTTATTGGGATCCAATCTTTTGTATATCTGTGAAATTTTGGCGCCATTAACATTCAGTTTTAAATTATCAGGAAGATTCGCGGTAAATGCATTTTCTCCTGGGCGTATGTGTTTTAAACGCTGAATTACAACGTCCGATTGTTTGGTGGGTTCATGGTTCGCCGCATCAGATGGAATGGGAGGAGTCTCAATGGCTTCACGGCATGTCTTTGTTTTATAAGGTTTCGGGCTGGGAATTTTAAAGTCAAAAGGTAGGTCGTTTCTTATCCCAACTATTATAATTCTATGACGGGCTTGAGGAATACCGTAATCTTCGAATTTATATAAATGGGGATATATACGATATCCGGCCTTTTGCATTGCACCAAAAATAGTTTCAATGGCGTTGCCATTATTGGCGCTTTTTAACCCTCCAACATTTTCAGCCAAAAACCATTTGGGTTGGAACTCTTCAAGTACTTTTATACCATAAGAGTAAAGAGGTCCGAATGTTCCATTAACACCTTTTTGGCTTCCAACAACACTAAAATCATTGCAGGGAAAACCGAATGCTAGGGCATCAATGTCTCCAAGTTTATGCAAGGACTTTAACTTCAAGGTTCGGACATCTTGACAGATTACAGATTCAGGTGCCGAGGGGCAAATGTTTTTGATATAAGTATCACAAGTACTTTTATCATAATCAGTAGCCCATTGATGTTCAATTTTTATATTGGAGCCTTTTACGGTGGCATGTTGTGCTCCGTATGCTAGGCCACCTGGACCACAAAACAACTCTCCTAAACGGAATACGTTTTTATTAGAAGCCATAGTATTGTTTTACATGGGCAACGGTACGACAACAACAATCAAGGTGAACAAATTAATCTGCATATAAACTGCATGCAGAATCTAATATTGTGGTATTGATTGTAATTGCGTACACCCAACCAAACAAAGTTAGCCTTTTTTTTCGAGATTTACTTCTTCCTGTTCAATAACGGTCAGAGACAGTCCTTTGTCTTGGATGGTTTCGCTTTTGATGAGTGAGAGGCGGTAATGGCCGTAAACAGGGGCGGGTTCTGCCGCCAGAGGGAGGTCGGTGGTTGAATAGGTGTATTGTTTTGGCGTTTGTAGGTTTCCGATGATGCGGTTGTAAAGGTTTTCAAGGATTTCTGTACGGGTCTTCTTGTTGCGGATTTCGCACTCCCAAAGACGGATGACATGCCAACCGGCATTTGCGAGTTCGTTGCCGGTTCTTATATCACGGGCTTGATTGGTCTCAATTTTGGATTGCCAAAAAGCGATGTTGGATTTGGGTAGCCGGTAATACTTGCACTCTTCGTGCCCGTGCCAAAAACAGCCGTCGATGAATACGACCGTTTTGTATTTGGGTAGCACTATGTCGGGTGTGCCGGGCAACTTGCGGTCGCAGACACGGAAGCGTAGGCCTTTGGCAAAAAGGAATTTCCGAACCAACACCTCGGGTTTGGTATCTTTGCCGTGGATGGCCGCCATGCAGCGGCTCCGTTGTTCCGGTGTCATCGTGTCGGACATATTTTTAGGATTACGGTACAAATTTAACAAAATCATTTGAAGGTGGTTGTTGTGTGGGCTTGCATAACAAGATGGGGAGACAAATAAAGAAAATTCTTAACTTTGTAAAATGAGTAAAGTATTGATTAAGGTATTCAGATTAATTTAGCAGTATTATGATTTGGAAAGCGGTAGGGGCTATTGCAACAACTATAGCAGTTATTGTTGCATTGATTGCAAATTATCGGACGAATAGAAACAATGAAAAGAATAGAGAGTTGCAGGTAGCATTGTTGCGCCAGAAGAGAGAACAGCAGAAATTGGACGAGCTGGTGCAGAATGTGATACTATTGAATAAGATGTTGCGACCTCTTGATATTCTGCATTATTCATCGAAATTTGTTGAAGAGGAATTTACACAAGAAGATTGTTCGTATTTGGAAACGTTGGCGGTTGATGATGAGAGTATGATGACAAAAATGTATATACTCAAAACGATATGGAAGGGGGATTCGGTACATTCAGTGCTGACTCGCTTACATGAGTTACGGAAAAATTATGGTTTGTGGTCTCGTAGTATAACGGTGTTGTTTCAATATAAGATGGCGTACAAAGGTTTTGGATCATGGTGTTTTGGGGAGAAAGAGGTTATGATTCAAATAGTCAGAGAAATGTTGGATAAATGTGTTGCATGTAATCCAGAACATAGCAGTTTTGCTGAAAGCATGTTGAAGGATGGAAGCAATCCGTATGAAAAAGCAAGACTAATATTAAAAGTGTTGGGGCCGGAAATGGCAAAGTGTGTTCAACGTCAAAAAAATATGTTGGAAAAAGAGTTGCAGGAGTTCGTCCGTATTGAACAAAAGCGGATAGATGATATTGTGGCATAAAGCAAAAGAGATTTAGTTATGAAAACAACAGAACAAGGGTATGTCTATATACTGACAAATCCCAGTTTCAAAGAAGATTGGGTGAAGATTGGGAAAAGTGCCCGACCTGTGGATATTAGGTCGAAAGAACTTGATAATACGGCAGTACCATTGCCTTTTGAGATATTTGCAACGATGAAGACTTGCAAATACAATGAGGTCGAAAAATTGGTACATAAAACGATTGATCGCCTGACGGATTTGCGCATACGTCAGAATCGAGAGTTTTTCAATGTCGCCCCACAAATGGCACTTGATATTTTTCGGGATATAGCCAAGGCTATTGATGACGCAGAAGTTGTTTTGTATCATGAAAATAAGCCTGTAACAAATGAATTATCCATAGATACTAACAAACGAGATGTCAAACGTTCTCGTTTTAGATTCAGTATGTGTGGTATTAAAATAGGGGAGTTGATTACTTTTATCCCGACAGGTTTAGAAGTTAAAGTGGCCTCGGATGACGCTATAGAATACGAAGGACGTATCTATAAACTTTCACCATTCGTGGGTACTTTTATGCCCGAAGACAAGCGAAACACCTCTGGAGCATACCAAGGATCCAGATATTTCTCGTACAAGGGCAAGATTCTTGAAGATTTGCGGACCGAGAACGAGAATTATTACAATAGGGATGCGAGTGATTGTAAAGAATAGCGAAAGATGTTTAGATAGAAATATTGTAATGCAGTAGAAAAGTAATTGAATTGATAATAAATATTGTAAATGGTTTGTGGTATGGTAACGGATTTTTTTAAAGACAATCTTATATTTATTATATATGTTCTTTTGGTACTTTGCTATGTGTGTATAATGCTCTCCTTAAATCGGATAGGCAATAATAGAGTTAGAAGGAGTTATAAGATTTTGCGACAGGGGTTTATAGATAAGACCGTACTTAGTAAAGATGATATACGGTTAATATACAAGTGTAGTAAAATTTCTATGCCTTTCGTTGATTATTTAGAAGGATTTATTTTCTATTTAAGAGATTCAGTACAGGAAGACAAGACGAATTTTAATGAGATAAATGCTACCATTAGTAAAATAGCATCAGAGGAGCGTCAAGAAAAGCCATTTGAAGATGTTGAACAGTATGAGAAACAGTTATTAAAAACTATAGATGAGGCAGTACAAAACGGAGAAAAGCAATCAGTTCATAATGAACTTAGGCATTTAGCAACAAGTATTAAAAATTCTCAAAAAAAGATAAAGCAATTAACCCGAACAAATATGTGGTCTGTACCGGCCTCGATTATAGGTGCGCTTATAACTATTATTATATGGTGGTTTGGACGGACATCAATCTCAAAAAAAGATATTGAAACCATAAAAGAGAATACAAGAACTGTTGTTATTGAAACGTTAGATTTAGAGCACTCCGCACAACTCCAAGAACATTAATTATTACAATAGTCAATGTTGTCACTCCGTCTTCTCCTCTCCGACATCACTACATTAAAGGTGGATGCTATTGTCAATGCGGCCAATACTTCGCTTCTTGGGGGCG
>CAZEAT010000015.1:0-14889 GCA_964510175.1 uncultured Holosporaceae bacterium | reverse complement strand
TGGTTGATTTTATCGGTATCAAGCTTTGTTCAAATTCATATGAGTTGCATTTATCCAGAAAGATTTATGTTCTTTATGCAAGCACTATTCATGTATTTTTGGTGGAAAGCTAGACAAAATCAATCTGTTTCTTATTATGCTATCGCATGGTTATGTGCAACGTATGTGATATTTTGTAAAGAACCTGTTTTTGCAGCTATTACTGTTCTAGCTTTAACAAATTTAATTTTTGGGATTAGAACCTTAACAAAAAAAGATAAAAATTTTTATATTTCTTTACTGGCTTCTTCTTTTATATATTTTGTCATTTATATTTATAGATATTTTTTTAGAGATGACCACTCTAAGGGGCTTTATGGAGGAGGAAAACTGATATTTATGTTTGATGTGGATACATTAAATATAATAAAAACGTTTTTTTGTAATGAACCTATATTATTTTTAATATTTTTAACAGGACTAATTAGAGCGTATTTTGTCGTAATAAAAAAGGATAGAAGAACTTTAGAATTGGATGGATTGCTTTTCGCAAGTTGTGCTTATTCTACAGCTTATATAATATTGGTTATGACCTACTCATATTATGTATTTCCTGCAATTATATTTGCATTGCCTTCTCTGTCTTATTGGACTGCTTATTTTTTGAAAAAAAGCAAAAATATGGCAATTGTTTTGTTTTTAAGTTCCATTTGTCTTGCGATTCCCTCGATTAAAAGTTCAACCCATTGGATATTAGATACATATAATTTAAGAAGAAATGACATGCCCTTAGCAACTCTTTGTGTAAAGGCTTATCATGAAGGGAAGAATATTCACTTTTTTATGAATGGTAGACCAATGAGTATGTTTAGAGTAGGAGCGGTTCATGGCAATATGTGGGAATTTTCTGTGATGAATCATTTCTTTAATTTTGTTTTAGGTCGCCAGTATAAATCTATTGATAGAAATATTATAGTACCTATTCAAAACTTAGAAGATGTTTCAGATAATAGCGTAGTATTATGTCCAATTGGAGCGGATTCTAAATATAAAGATTATCTTAAAAATCGAGGATTTTGCTTGCAGGGAAAAGCGTTTAATTTAGAATTTTACGAGCATTAATTTATATAATTTGTTTAATGACATAAATTGGACGCTGTTTAGATTCGGTATAGATGCGACCTACATATTCTCCAATGATCCCAATACTCATAAGTTGAACGCCTCCAAAAAATAAAATAGCAGTCATAAGTGATGCGTATCCAGGAACATCTATGCCAAACCAGAGTACTTTAAGTAGTATCCAACTTCCTCTGGTAAAAGCTAAGATTGTTATCAGTAAACCAAAATACATAGATATTTTTAGAGGAAAAGATGAAAAAGATGTCACTCCATCTAATGCGTAATTCCATAATTTCCAGTAATTCCATTTGGATTTTCCTTTTAATCTTTCTGGTCTTTTATAACCAATATAAGTAGGTTCAAATCCAACGAAAGCAAATAATCCTTTCATGAATCTTTTTCTTTCAGGCAATGTTTTAATTATATCAACGACTTTTCTATCCATCAGGCGAAAATCTCCTACATTTTCTGGGATTTTTAAGTCGGATAACATGTTGAATATTTTGTAAAATAAACCAGCAGTAGTCCTTTTTACTAGAGTATCATCCGAACGGTCTTCCCGTCTTGCTAGAACCACCAATGATCCTGCTTGCCATTGTTTTACCATTTCGATAATCAATTCAGGAGGGTCTTGAAGGTCACAATCCATTGGAATTACACAGTTTCCAGAAGCATAATTGAGACCCGCTGTCATAGCGGCGTCTTTTCCAAAATTTTTAGAAAAATCTATAATTTTAATTTCTGGAATTTGTGATTTCTTCAAAATTAGTTTTTCTAATGTATTATCTTTAGACCCGTCATTAATACATATAATTTCAAATGGTAATTCGATTTTTTTTAGAATAGGAAGTATTGCTTTAAAAAAATCATCAATGGATTTTACTTCATTATAACACGGAAGCACTATGCTAATGGCAGGGGAATTAGTGATAGGTGTTTTCATTCTAAAATCTCTTATTTACATCCACATTTTTGCTTTGCTAATTTTTTTGCTTCCATTTCAGATATTAACACGGCTACTTTATCATCTTCCAATGTTATATCTTTTGTTTTTAAATTTTTTCTTTTAATGTCTCTTAATATTTTATTTTTATCAAAAATCAACTTTATAACAAATTTATCTTTTAGCTTAATGCCCTTAAAAGATGTTTCCTCTGATACAGCTCCTGTATATATCCAAGTAAATTCATTTTGTTGCAAAGATGGAGTACCGCAAAGCTTTACGACATCTTCCATGGTAGTTTTTCCAATAATAAGGGAATCTAATTTCTCAGATATAACAACATTTCCTCTAGAATTAACAAAAGGCTGACAAGCTGAGATAAATAAAATTCCGCATAATAAATAATTTTTCATAAATTTCACCTTTATCTACTGTGTTTCAGTTTAATGTGAGAAGTATAGATTTTCAAGTCAATGAATCATTTAATGTTTTTTTAAAATTTAGATATTTTTGAAAATATTGAAAAAATTTTTCTTTGTTTTCTGTAGATTGTAGAAATATTATGGTTTCTTCAGTTGCTAGTGCATAGCCAATGATTTCAGCTCCTTTATATAATATAACTCTTATATTTTCTGGATGAATATTAATACCGTATTTATTGCAGATATCTTTTTCAAATTCTTGTTCTCGATAGTGAGTAACAAATCTCATACAGAAATTTTTAAATCCTGATTCATTAATGAATTTTCGGATAATTTTATCTTTACCCAATGTGTATTTATTAAGAGGTTGTTTGGCTTTAGGAGAATCTAATAAGTGTTCTAGTTTTTTTTTGGTTTCAGAATATTCTTTACAAGCTAGGGGATGACTATTCATAAAATCTCGAAAAGCTATAAAACCTTCCAGTTCATGATTTTGTGGTAACATTACGTGGAGGTTATAACCGATTTCTTCTGTTTTCGAAAAGAAAAATCGGAATGGGATATTAAATTCTCCTTTGAATTTATATTCTAGATTTTCTAATATCAGAGATTTTTTTAAGTCGGTGACAATAACTGCCATATCGATTTTTGGCTTAGATAAAATATTTTTAATAGCTGTAGAACCAATATGATGAACTTCGATTAAATTCGCTTTCAATAAGGTAGATATTTTATTCTTTTCCTGTAGAAAAAAATCTTTCCAGTCATTTTTATAAAATTCCAAATTAGGTAACTTATTATTTAACATGGGAAATGTCCAATTAATTGATTAAAATTACCACTTTTTGTTGGTCTTAGCTATTTATTTTTTTTTATAATTATTTATACTTGATAAAATGTAATAGAAGAGATGATATGGATTTTCCAGATACAGAGATTGCAACAATAATTCCTTCTAAGATCGTTGGACCTATCAGCATTATATTTAATGGCAAAAAAGAAAAAATATATGCGCCTATGTCAACCTTTGAGACTCCTCTTTGGTATTCTGTTAAAAGAGGAGCTTTAGTTTCATTAAAGACGGAAGGAATTACAGTATCAGTTCAAGATGAGGGAATGTCACGTTCCGTCTTGTTTTATGCGGAAAATCTTACCCAAGCTTTAGGCTGTAAAACCTGGATAGAACAAAATATAAATCTTCTGGAAAAAGTAGTTTGTTCATCGAGTTCCCATGTTCATTTAAGAAATTTAACCACAGAAGTTATTGGAAATCAGTGTTTTTTACGCATTAGTATTTTTACAGATAGCGCAGCTGGCCATAATATGGCTACTAAAGCAGCAGATGAAATCATGGCTTTTGTTATTGCCAATTATCCAGTAAGATATGGTTCGATATCCGCTAATATATGTACTGATAAAAAAAATTCTGCCATTAATGGACTAATGGGAAGAGGCAAAAGATGCACGGCAGAAATAGTAATACCGAAAGACGTTTGCTCAGACTTACTTCATACGAGTCCGGAGAAAATAATAGAAATAAATACCAAAAAGAATTTATTAGGAAGCATTCTTGCAGGTAGTGTAAGAAGTGCAAATGCTCATTATGCAAATGTTCTTTTAGCTATGTATTTAGCAACGGGGCAAGATGCTGCTAACATAGTAGAAGGTTCTCAAGGAATTACGTTTGCCGAACTACAAAGCGATAATTTGTATTTTTCAGTAAATATTCCTAATATCATCGTGGGTACAGTGGGAAATGGAAAAGATTTGGATTTTGTGAAGAAAAATTTACAAGTCATGGAATGTGATTTACAGGGAGAAAACTCTTCCTGTAGATTGGCTGCGATAATATGTGCTACTGTTTTATGTGCAGAATTATCTTTGTTAGCAGCTCAGACTAACAAAGGAGAATTAATGCGGGCTCATATTGATTTAGAAAGGAATTAGATGTGAATATAGGAATTGATTTAATTACTTTTGCCACATCGCGGTATTTTTTTAAACTTGATACTTTAGCCCGATATCGTGATGTTGCTTATGAAAAATATTGCACAGGAATAGGCCAGATTGAAATGTCTGTATTTCCTCCGAACGAAGATATAGTAACTTTGGCAATTGCTGCTGGTGAAAAATTATTACCACAAGTGGATGATATAAATTCCATAGATATACTGATATTCGCCAGTGAATCATCGTTTGATATATCGAAATCTGAAGGCACTTATGTTCATAAATTTCTAAATCTAAATAATAATTGCCGGGTATTTAACATAAAACAAGCTTGTTATTCTATGACTGCAGCATTAATAATGGCGAAATCGTATGTAGCAACATCTCCTAGTTCAAAAGTCTTAATAATAGGATCTGATATAGTCAAATATTCATCCAATTCATCGGGAGAACCCACTCAAGGAGGAGCGGCTGTAGCGATCATAGTTTCAGAATCTCCTCGAATTCTAACATTGGAACCTTATTCATCATTTTATACAAGAGAAATTATGGATTTTTGGCGCCCAATATATAAGACTGAAGCATTATTTGATGGGAAATTATCTGCTCAAAATTATTTGGAGATGTTAAAAATTACTTTTGCGGATTTCCTTAAAAAGAGTGGTTTTTCTAAAAAAGATATAGATTATTTTTGCTTTCACTGTCCTTTTTGTAAGATGGCTAAAAAGGCAGCGCGACAAATATCGGGTATAGATATCACTAAGGCAACCATTTATAATTCAATTATAGGAAATAGCTGTTCCGCTTCTTTATATATGAGCTTTATTTCTCTACTGGATAATTGCATTGAAGATTTGAGCTCAAAACGTATTGGATTTTTTAGTTACGGTTCTGGAAGTATGGCAGAATTTTTTAGCGGAAAAATTGTGCCGGGATATGAATCAGTATTATTAAGTAGTCAGCATAAGAAAAGTCTCAAGGAGAGAGAAGAGGTTTCTTTTGATGAATATGAAGCCTTTAGAACGGGACAATCCGAGCTATTAAATCAGCAATATCAAAATGCAGGAAGTGTGTCTTTGAAAGAAATAGATAAAGAACAACGAGTTTATAAAAAAGTAACTACATAGTTATATTTTGTAGATGTATTGGAAACTTCCAGTTTGATACCAAGATAACATCATATCTAGAAAAATATTCTTGTAATTCTGGATTATTTTGCAGAAAAATTTGAGATGCATTTTGAATTCTATGAAGTTGTTTTTGGGTGATGGCTATAATACATTTCTCTTCATTTTTTCGAGATTTTACTTCTACAAAAATTATAGTATCTCTTTTTTGAGCGATAATATCAATTTCTCCAACCTTTGTTTTATAGCGATGAGCTAATATTTTATATCCTTTTAACTTTAATAATAATATAGAAAAAAATTCTCCCCAATATCCCTTTAATTCTGTATTATTCATTTTTTAGCTCCAAAGCTTTTTGATAAATAATCTTTTTATTAATTTGATATTTTTCTGCAATTATAGTAGAGGATTCTTTTACCGTATGTATTTTTAGTAAACGACTTAATTCTTCAAATGCCGATAACAAGTTAGTTTCTTCTTTTTTTTGTCCATTAACAATGATAACAAATTCTCCTTGAGGTTCATTGTTTCTAAATGTCTCTAGGATTTTCTGAAAACTTCCTCGATGAAAACTTTCAAATATTTTTGTAATTTCTCGGCATAGACAGCATTCACGATTGCCGAAAATTTCTTGCATAGTCGATATGGTATTTAAAATTCGTTTCGGAGATTCTAGAAATACTAAAGTCTCAACTCTGTTTTTGATATTTTCTAAAATATTTCTTTTTTGATTTTCTTTGTTTGGTAAAAATCCGAAAAATGTAAATCTGTCAGTTGGAAGTCCTGCGGCACTTAAGCCTGCAATGAAAGCACATGGGCCAGGAATAGGAAAGATCTCTATTTTATTTTCAATGCACCAATTTACTAAACGATATCCAGGATCAGAAATGGTAGGAGTTCCAGCGTCGGAAATTAAAGCATAATATTCTTGAGGATGTATTTTTTCAGTGACTTGAGATAGTGTTTCATTGTATTCATGACAGGCAATAAGGGGAGTATTTATTTCATAAAAATTAAGTAATTTTTTTGAATTGCGAGTATCTTCAGCAAAGATTATTTTAGATTTTCTAAGAATATGTATTGATCTGAGTGAAATATCAAATATGTTTCCTATAGGTGTTGCAACTACATATAATCCTGGTTTATCCTTTTGTAGAGAAATTTTTTGAGAAATATTTTCTAATAGCTTGGGAGATAAAAATGCATCGTTACACACTAAAATTACTCCTTATTCTTCTGATTACTTCTTGTACCCCCGAACAGAATACACTGAAACAAACTGTAGCTCCAGTAAAAATTGAAGATTCTTTTGATCCTTATTTAGAAAAGATGGCTAATCGACAAGCAAAAGATTCAGTTGTATTGCTATTACCATTGTCCGGCACTCACGAAAAACTGGGAAAAAATATTCTACATGCTGTAATACAATCTAATAAGAATGATGATTTAGATGTTTATGTTGTAGATACTAGTAAATTTCAGGATGATTTAAACGCTGATTCTTTTCAGAATGTAAAAGCAGTAATAGGTCCAGTATTTTTTTCAGAAGCACATCGCTTTGCAACAATTTTTTCAAATGTTCCGATTTTGGCTTTATCTAATAATATTAAGTTGAACAGCGGGCATATATATGCTTGTGGATTGACTCCTCAAGCAGAGTTAATAACTATATTTGATTATATGAAGCATAATAAAATAAATTCAATTGCTGTAATGCTTCCTCGGGGGAAATTTTTTGATGAATTAATTGAAGTAATGCAAAAAATAGCAGAAATGAAAGAATTTGACGAAGATAATATTAGTATTGTTCGATATGAGAAAATTTCTCAGCAAGATGTTGACGATTTTATTTCTAACTGCGGTAAGGATGCTGTGTTTATGTGTGAGCCAATGATAAATTTCGAGAAATCCTCTAAGTCTGTATTTACTATGAGTTCCATAGCGTTGTCGGATATAAAAAAATGGAGTGGAGCTAAATTCGCCTATGCTGATACAGATGAGCAGAGAAATTTTATTGCTAAATATGAAGATATTTTTCATGAACAACCTACTGTTATTAGTCTAATAGCTGCTGATTTAATAAAAGCTGTTAATGCAGCATTAGAGGAAAATATATCTCTAAATGATATAAGTTTTGAGGGAATGTTGGGTAGTTTTTCTTTCAAAAAAGATGATGGTCTTAAAAGACAACTACATATTCTTACCATTAAGAACGGCGAAAAAATGGAAATAGAAGAAGCTAAAGATACAGATACTGAACTCAATAATGATTAAAAAAAAGCGGCAATTTAATTGCCGCTTAGTTTAGAATTTATTTCTGGTGTTTTTTACATTCTTCTAATTTATTAGAAGCAAATATAGTTTCACGAATTTGTTCTGCTAGGTCTCCGACATTTCCAGGTGAATGAGGAACAAATACTACATTGGATTGAGAACTTCCTCCGATTTCTTTTAATGTATCTATATATTGAATCATAAGAACCATATCCATAACATGCGACGCTTGAGTTCCTGGAATTTGTTTAACAAATTCTTCAACAGATTGTCCTAATCCTTCAATGATAGCCTGACGTTGTCCAGCAATACCTTTACCATGTAAAATACTAGCTTCTGCTTCGGCTTCTGCTTGCTTGATTTTTAGTATTTTTTCAGCTTCTCCTTTTTCAGTTGCGGCAATTCTTAATCTTTGAGCAGTGTTAATTTCATTCATGGCTGCTTTTACGTTACTATCTGGATTTATATCTGTTACCAGCGCTTTTATAATTCCATATCCGAATTGTTCCATAGGAGCTTCAAGTTCTGCTTTTACTGCATTAGCTATATCGTCTTTTTTAGAAATACATCATCCAAAATTAAATTAGGAACTTGAGCTCTTACCAAATCAAATACAAAGGCTTTTATTTGATTTTCTGGATCTTGAAGCATGTAACAAGCTTCGTAAACTTTATTAGAAAGTACTTGATATTGTACAGATACTACTACATTTACGAAAACATTGTCTTTTGTTTTGGTTTCCACTGAGACGTTTAATTGGTTTATGCGTAATGATAATCTAGTAAAAATATGATCTATACCAGGAATCATAAAACCTAATCCAGGTTTTGCTATCCGATGAAATTTCCCAAGTCTTTCAATGACTGCACAGGTTTGTTGTTGAACAACAAAAAATCCTCCCATTAAAACTAGCAATAGGCATATAAATAAAATATGAATTAGTTCCATGATATCCTCTTTAGTAATACTAATAATATTACCATAATTGTTATTTAAAAAAAGTAAATTAGCCTTTTACTGAGCCTGCTGTTAAGCCTGATATAATACGACGCTGAAATATAATAACTAGAATAATTAAAGGAAGAGTTACTAAAACACTTGCTGCCATAATTAAACCATATGGAACTTCATGTTGGCTTGCTCCGCTGAAAAGTGCCAAAGCGACGGGAACTGTTCTTGCTTGATTAGTAAGAGTGAATGTCAGAGCGAACAAAAACTCATTCCAAGCAGCAATAAATGCTAATAACCCTGTAGTAACAATAGCAGGGGACAATATTGGTAAAAATACCTTTATTAAAATTGTTCTTTGATTTGCTCCATCTATAATTGCAGCTTCTTCAATATCTTTTGGAATATTGTTCATAAAATTTGTTAGCACCCAAAGTGTAAAAGGAACCGTAATAATCATATAAGATAAAATAAGAGCAGATTTTTCATTGTAAATATCAAAGATTCTTATGAGCTCAAACATGCCTGACAATACAGCTACTTGAGGTAATGTGGTAACACTGAGAGCTAGCATTAGAATTCTTTTTCTTCCTGGGAAATTGCGGCGAGCCAAAGGATAAGCCGCAAATAAACATACGAATAGAGATAAAAAAGCTGTAAGTGTAGCTACTGCAGCAGAATTCCAAAATGAGCATAAAAATGTTGTATCGCTTAGTACTTCTTTATAATTGGAAAAACTAATTTCAGTTGGCCATAGATTTGTTGAAAAGATATGAGCGCTGTCTCTTAAAGAAGATACTATTGCCCAATAAAAAGGAAATAGACAGGCAAGAGCAACAACCAGGCAAACACTGGCGAATAAAGCTTCTTTGAGTAATTTTTTATATTTCCACTTATTTTCTGCTTTAATCATATTGTTACCTCAACTTTTGTAGTTTTTTTCTATTAAAGGACATCCAGAATATTGCTAAAAACGCAATGAAAAATAACAAAGATGTTGCTGCAGCTGAGCCAAAACCAACATCTGCATAGTCGACTAAATGCTTTCTCGCAAAAACAGACATAGTTGCTGTTGCTGTATTTCCACTGCTTAAAATATATACTAAATCGAAAATTTTAAAAGTTTCCAAGCCTCTAAAAATCATTGCTACAATTATTGTGGGTTTCATGAGAGGCAAGATGATTCTAAAAAATGTTTTACGAAAAGGAATACTATCTACTTCTGCCGCTTCAAAACAATCTTGAGGAAGTCCTTGTAATCCTGCAAGTAATAGCAAGGCCATATAAGGAGTAGTTTTCCACACATCTACTAGAATTATTGACACGATACTTAGAGTATTCGAGGCAATCCACGGAATAGGGGAGTCAATGATGCCAATGTTAATTAAAATTTCATTGATAATACCGTAAACATCATTGAGCATCCATGCCCACATGCGAGCTGATACTATAGTAGGAATAGTCCACGGAATTAATACAATTGCTCTCATCCATCCACGCCCTTTAAAATTCCGGTGAAGAATTAAAGCAATAATCATTCCGAAAATGGTTTCCATTGGAACTGCTATGGCTGTAATAACAAAGGTATTTCTTACAGCTATCCACCAATCTTGATCTTTCGCTAGGTCAATGAAGTTATCGATTCCTATAAAACAAAAATCACTAAGATTGTCTAATTCGGCATCTGTAAAGCTGAAATAAATAGTTTTGAGCAGTGGCCAGGCAGCACAAATTATCAGTGTAAATAAACAAGGAGCTAAAAATCCCCAATTGGATAATTTTTCAAAATTACGCTTATTCAGTTTAAAAAATGATTTATTTTCCGCTACATTTTCTTTCATAAAGTTATAATCCTATAAAAGTTTTGAAACTTTGTATGTAATTTCTTAATGTTTCCCACATAATTTGTGAGTATTTAGGTCTCATTCTTCTATTTTGTCGATTTAAAATTTTATTTAGTTTCCGATTAAGACGATTCAAATATCGTAAAGCTACTTTTTTCTTCTGTGAAGTTTCAATACTTTCGGTTAGGCCGGTATTAACTAAATTGAAAATTTCTGTACTTGCTCTAGGATAGTTTTTGCCGAACACTATGGAAGGTCTCACCACAGCATTATCCAAAGATTGCTTTAGAACTGAAAAAAATGGATTTATTTTCAAAATTTCATTATCTGTATATAAACTCATGTAAGCAGGAGCATATGCATACTTTGCTCTTATTTTATGCTGCTTTCTATTAGTCAAAAACTTTATCAAATCAGCAGCTTCTTTTGCATGTTTAGTATATTTATTTACGACAAAGAACCATCCACCAAGAACACCAGATTGTTTGCCCACGGATGTGTCCGCTTTAGGTATTGGCATGACTCCAATTTTTCCCGCTACAGCTGTAGAAGGAGCATTCATTAGAGACCAGGCATATGGCCAACTGTTCATAAATAAAGCATTTCCCGCTTGAAATAAGCCTCGGGCTTCTTCTTCAGAATAATTCAGAACACTGTGTGTACTTGTATCTTCTAAACATTGCATTAGAAAAACAAAAGCATCCAAACAAGGTTTAGAATTTATAACTGCTTTATTACCTTCAATAATGACTCCGCCAAACGAATCTATTAACTGAATGAAATTACAAGTTAGCATTTCAAAAGCTTTAGCTTGAAAAACATAGCCAAAAAAACGATTATTGGAGACCCTTTCTATCCTTTGAATAGACTTCGCTGTGTTATAAAGTTGTTGCCAAGTTTGAGGTATAGAATAATGATATTTTTCTAATAAATCTTTTCTATAATACATTACCTGACAGTCTGTATATGCAGGTAAGGCAATGAGTTTACCGTTTTGAAACATGCTATTCCGAATTGCTGGGAAACAATCTTCATTTATAACTTGTAACTCTTTTTGTGTAAGAAAAGGCGTTAAATCTTTTAATGTATTAGAAAACACTCCAAGCCAAGCGATATCCATTTGCAAAATATCAACATCAAATGATTCTGCTCCCAACCACTGTTTATATAGTGCTAAACACTCGTTGCTTGAATGTGGAAGTGTTACGATTTCAACATGATTATTAGTGTGTTTTTCCCATTCTTGGATTATGTCTCTGAAAAGCTCAAGTTCTATTCCTTTTGCACGACAGGTAATTCGTAAAGTAGTACAATCTGCACTCATGATTGTGACTATACAAAATCCTAAAATAGGGAATAATTTTAACAGTTTCTTTAGCATATTTTATTTCACAACTTTTTTGGGAATCTCGATTTTAATGTGAAGCTCTTTCAATTGCTCTTCACTTACATTTGCTGGAGCATTCATCATTAAATCCTGACCTTGTTGATTTAATGGGAAAGCTATAACTTCACGAATATTTGGTTCCCCTGTTAATAGCATAATCATTCTATCAATTCCTGGAGCACATCCACCATGAGGAGGAGCTCCATATTTGAAAGCATTAAACATTCCTTTGAATTTCGTTTTTACTACTTCTTCATCATATCCAGCGATTTCAAAAGCTTTAAGCATGACTTCTGGAATATGATTTCTAATAGCTCCGCTAGATAACTCTATACCATTACAAACAATATCATATTGATATGCTTTTATGATAAGTGGGTCTTGATTTAATAAGGCGTCCATACCTCCTTGAGGCATTGAAAAAGGATTGTGAGAAAATTCAATTTTCCCTGTATCTTCATTCAATTCATACATAGGAAAATCTACAATCCAACATAGCTCAAAACCATCACTGAGTAGATTTAAGTCAGTTCCCAATTTCTGTCGAACTAATCCTGCTAATTTATTTGCTTTATTTACAGTATCGCAAATGAAGAATATTACACCGTTGCCTTGAAGATCGGTTTTTATTTTTAATTCTGATAAAAGGGCAGGGGTTAGAAATTTAGCAATAGGTCCTTTGATATTATCATCTGAAAAAGTTACATATCCCAAACCCGGCATATCGATGGACTTTGCCCAATCATTTAATTTATCGAAGTAGCTACGAGGTTGTTTATCTGCGTCTGAGACAGCAATGGCTCGTACAATGCCTCCTTTTTTGATACTGTCGACAAATGCTGAAAAACTAGACTGTGCAAAAATATCTGTTACATCTTCAATAATTAGAGGATTTCTTAAATCAGGTTTGTCGCTTCCATAGTGTAACATAGAGTCACTATAGGTAATCCTACGGAAAGGATATGATGATACTGATTTATTAGAGTATTGTTTAAATATTTCATAAATTACAGGCTCTATAGCTTTAAAAACGTCTTCTTGAGTACAAAATGACATTTCAAAATCTAATTGATAAAATTCACCTGGAGAACGATCTGCTCGACTATCTTCATCTCTGAAACAAGGCGCAATTTGAAAGTACTTATCAAATCCAGCTACCATTAACAATTGCTTAAATTGCTGAGGAGCTTGAGGCAATGCGTAAAATTGTCCTGGATGCAGTCTGCTAGGAACTAAAAAGTCTCTAGCACCTTCAGGAGAGCTCGAGGTTAAAATCGGAGTTGTAATCTCCATGAATCCCTGCTGTCTCATTTTTTCACGGATTGTTGCGATAACATTGGAACGCAATACGATGTTTTTATGAATTTTTTCTCTTCTCAAATCAAGAAAACGATATTTTAGTCGAGTATCTTCAGATAAATCAGATACACTGCTAATAGCCATTGGTAAATTTTCAACAAATGTTAAAATGGTAAATTTATCAATTCGAATTTCTATTTTTCCAGTTGGATTTTCATTGTTTATAGTATCATCAGACCTTTTTAAAACTTCTCCTTCAATGGTAACGATACTTTCAAGACGGATTTTTTCAACGTCTTTGAAAGCATTGCTATTACTGTTTACTACACACTGAGTGATACCATAGTGATCTCGTAAATCGATAAATAAAAGATTGCCGTGGTCTCTTTTTTTGTGTACCCATCCGGATAATTTTACAATACTTCCTACATGAGAATCTCTTAATTCTCCGCAATTGTGAGTTCTGTAAATACTCATAGTAAACCTCAACGAAAACCGCCATATTATCTAAAAAAAAATGCTATTTTTCAATAGGAATGAGAATACATTAGATAGATTTATATAAATATGTTATATATTAACTATAACTTAAATAATTAATGTTAGGTTAAGGCTTTCTAGATAAGAGGGAAATAGTGGATAGAATGGATGATAACAATATCTCTGAGTCAATAAAATTTGACGGGGGGGGGTAAATCATTTTATTATTGGCAAAAACTTGTAAAAATCTTCTGTAAATTTCAAATAAAAACAATTCGTCTCATTAAAATTAATAAATTATCCAAATTTTTTATTTCTTTAAACCAAAAGGGAGCGATTTTAATAGAATTTGCATTTTGTCTTCCCGTTTTAATGGTTTTGATTTATTATATTTACGATTTAGCACGGCTCAAAAGATATTATTCTCAGACAGAATTTGTTGCTATGCAGATAGCACAACAATTGCAGAATATTTTATCAACTAGAGAAAGTAAAACCATTACAGCATCGGATATTCGAAATATTAATGCACTCGCTTGGCTTTCAGTTTTTCCTGGAACAAGCATGTATTATCAGGGGTCTGGTTTCCCGTTAGGATACACATGGTATACACATATTTACTATGTAAAAGGCTTGGCCGATGGAAAAGCTTCTTGTATGACAAGATGTTATGTAACAGGAACCTATAGCAGTAGCAGAAATCCATCAAGTGTAAGCGTTTCAATTCTTACTAACACCAATCCAGGGAGTTTGATAAGCAATAAACAAAATGTTCATCCTTCTGCGATTTATCCATCATTGACAATAAATGAAGGAGAAGTAAAAGTTATTGTTGAAGCTACTTTATGCAGTATTAATAGTTCTAATGTATTTAAAACTTCCAACGGAACTTCTTTAACAGCAAAGAAAGCATTTGGTTTTTATTTATTAAATCCTTCCTCTAAAAATGGCACTGTAAGTCATTTTTTTAATTCAGTAGTAATATTTACACCAAAGCCTGAATTAGCTAGTGCATTGGCAAGTTATTTTGGAATTTCTTAATATCAATTAGAAGTAAATACCTCATTGCTGCTAAAAAAGTTTCAGTATATAATAACGATATTTTTTAAGAGG
>CAZEAT010000014.1:14835-16452 GCA_964510175.1 uncultured Holosporaceae bacterium | reverse complement strand
TAAGTCATTTAAACGAGTTTCCATTGTAGAAAATTTTTGGATGACATCTTGAATTAGCTCAGTAATAGTTTTTCTTATTGGATAAGTTATTGGAAAATTATCCTTAGGAGGAGAGCAAGGCTCTAAGATTTGCCCCTCGCTTTCATCAGAAAGCATAGGAGCTGAATGAGCAGGAGGGGAGTCTTCTGAATCCGATAATTGACGTGATTCATTTTTTAAGATAATAACTTCAGTTAGAGAGTTCTGTTGTGTGTTAGGAAAGACCGGATAGTTAGGTAAATTTGGACCTGATATAGGTGTAGAAGCTACAAAGTTCATCGCCATGGTATTTTCATAACATATTAGAGATAGAATTGTATTAATTATTGCTTTTTTCATGACGTATTTCCTTCCTAATTTATATACTTCTACAACCTATTATATATAACTTAATTTCGGATTTGAATAGAAGTTCTGAAGTATTTTATCCAAGATGTTTTTGTGGTAGTATCCAACAGTCCAGATTATGAGAAGAATATGTTGGAAAAGCTTGATGTACTATTAGGTAGTTGTTTGTTTGAAATTGACCAATGCAAGGATTTAAGAAAACTCGATGAGGTTCGTACAATTATTCTGGGTAAGCATGGAAAGCTAACTGAAAATATGAAAATGCTAAAAGATATGCCTCCCGAGGATAGAAAGGTTATTGGGGCGAAGGTTAATGAAGTTAAGAAAGTTGTTTCCGAAAGAATTGATGCAAAAATATCTGAGCTCGAACTTCGAGAGCTTGAGCAGAAATTAAAAGAAGAATTTTTAGATATTACAATGCCGGTAAATATTAATATTTCCGGATTTATTCATCCTATTACTAAAGTTTTTTTAGAAATCGCTGAGATTCTTCATGGATACGGATTTAAATTTGCAGAGGGGCCGGATATTGAAAGTGAACATTTTAATTTTGATGTTTTAAATATGCCAGCACATCATCCTGCACGAACTATGCATGACACTTTTTATCTGTCTGCTATGGCGGACGATTTCGGGCGTAAGTTGTTAAGAACTCATACATCTCCGGTAGAAAATAGAGCTATGTTAAATGGAAAACCTCCTTTGAGAATGTTTACCATAGGGAGAGTATTCAGAAGCGATTATGATGCGACTCATACTCCTATGTTTAATCAAGTCGAAATGTTGGTTGTTGATAAAGATGTTGGATTTGCACAGTTGAAATGGTTAATAGGAGATATATTAAAAAAGTTTTTTGGAGTTGCTCAGCTAGGAATTAGATTCCGACCAAGTTTTTTCCCTTTTACGGAACCTTCAGCGGAAGCTGATATTAATTACAGTATTATCAATGGACAAATGCAATTTGGTGTAGGAAATAAATGGTTAGAAATTGGAGGATGCGGTGTGTCTCATCCAAACGTATTAAAAGACGGCGGGATAGACCCTAAAGAGTATCAAGGTATAGCATTTGGATTGGGAATTGAGAGATTAGCTTCATTAAAATATGGTGTCCCTGATTTAAGAGGTTATTTCGAATCAGATGAGAGATGGAGAGAAGCTTTCGGCTTTTCACCGGCAGAGTTGTAGGAGTAAATTATGCGTTTTTCATTTAATTGGTTGAAGAAATATTTA
>CAZEAT010000014.1:0-14735 GCA_964510175.1 uncultured Holosporaceae bacterium | reverse complement strand
GGTTTAACTGCTATTTTGGCTTTACCGGGTGCAGTTATTCCTGCTAATCAAGAAGTCTTAAAGCGAAGTAAAATTCGTGGAGTAGAAAGTGAAGGAATGATGTGTTCATATGATGAACTAGCGATTGAGGCTAAAGATGCTAATTATGGAATTATTGAAGTTCCTGAAAATATCCCTCTAACTACTCACGTAGGAGAAGTATTAAATTTCGAAGGTGGATTTCTCGATGTTTCAATTACTCCGAATCGAGGGGATTGTTTCTCTGTTAAAGGAATTGCAAGAGATTTAGCTGCAGCTGGGGCTGGCCAGTTCATTGATTCTCCAGTTAAAAATGTTTCTTCTGAATTTTCTTTCCCTATATCTATCGTTAAAGAGGATAACAAAAGATTTTCTGAGTATGTCCATTCAATGGCTTTTCGAGTAATACGTAATGTAAAAAATACTGAATCTCCTGAGTGGTTAAAATCGAAGTTAAAATCAGCAAATGTCAATTGCATATCTTCAGTTGTTGATATTGCCAATTTTTGCATGTTAGATATGGGAGCTCCTTTCCAAGTTTATGATTTAGATAAAATTGAGAAAGAAATGTGTATACGCTTTGCTGAAAGAAATGAAAAGTTTGTAGATTTTTCTGGAAAAGAATATCGATTGCAACAGGATATGTTAATTTCGGAGGATGCAAGTCATGTTCCTTTGTGCTTATTAGGGATTAAAAGTGGTGATAAAATTGCCTGTGATGAAAATACTAAAAATGTTTTGATAGAAGCTGCCGTGTTTAATCCTGTTAACATTGCCGAAGTTGGTATGACTTTGGATGCAACGAGCGATTCTCGTACTCGTTTTGAGAGAGGAGTTGATAAAGCAGGAGTAGAAGCCTCTTTGGAAATCATTAGTCATCTCATGATTGATACATGTGGAGGGCAGGCTAGTGAAATTTTTGTATTAGAAAATCAGGCTATTGACATATCTCCTATACAATTAACAAGTCAAAAATTACAAAGTGTAAGTGGATGTTGTATTCCTCTATCAAAAGCAAAAGAAATTTTGATAGCATTGGGATTAAAGGTAGTTTCTGAAAATAACGATAGTATTACTTTTATTTCTCCTTCTTGGCGATATGATTTAAATATTGAAGAAGATTTAATAGAAGAAATCCTTAGGATTAATGGATATGATAATATTGAAGGAATTCCTCTGACGGAAGTATCCGTTGGTGAAGATGCTTTGCTTGAATTGAAATGTAAGCAGATAAATTTAAGAAAAGTTTTAGCTTTTAGAAAAATGTCAGAAGTAGTCGCATATTCTTTTACTAAAAAAGAATATGCAAAAGCATTTCAAGAAAATAAGAAGCTAATATATCTTATCAACCCGATTAGTTCTGATTTGGAGGTGATGAGGCCCTCTTTGATTCCTAATTTGTTACAGACTGCAGTTAGGTCTCTTAATTATGGGGAAAGTAGCGTTGGCATTTTTGAACTGGGAAATGTTTTTTTCGATAATTGTGAACAACAAACTCAAATTTCCGGTATAAGAGCAGGTAATGCAAATTCTTCTAACTGGTTAAATAAGAAGCGAAAATTTGATGTTTTTGATGCGAAAGCTGACCTATGTTCTGTGTTAAGCTTCTATGGCTTGAAAGAAAAAAATCTAAAAATAGAGCCTAAAGCGCCGGCATATTATCATCCTTCAAGAAGTGGAACCGTTATTTTGGGGAAGAAAGTCCTCGGATATTTCGGAGAGCTTCATCCAAAAATTAATAAGATTTTTGGTATTTCTGAAAGAATTGTTTGCTTTGAAGTTTTGATTGATGCAATTGAAAATAATAAAGCAAAATCTAAAATTTATTTGAATAGGGTATTTCCAAAAATTGAAAGAGATTTTTCTTTTATTTTCAAAAAAGGAGATATCGTAGGAGGTATTGTCAACGGTATCTATAAATTGGATGAGAGAATTGTAAAAGTCGATATTTTTGATTCGTTTGAAATGAATTCGACACAAAAATCGATTGGCGTGACGATTATGTTGGATGCAGTAACTCGAACATTAACCGAAGAGGAAGCAACTGAAGTTTCTCATAAGGTAATTAAATATGTAGAATCGTTTGGCGGAAAGCTGAGAAGTTAATGGAATTAATAAGAAATTTTGCAATTATCGCTCATATAGACCATGGTAAATCTACTTTGGCTGATAGATTAATGCAATTTTGCGGTGCGATTGATTCTCGAGAATTTCGAGACCAGATGTTGGATTCAATGGATATAGAACGCGAAAGAGGCATTACAATAAAAGCTCAAACGGTAAGGCTTAATTATACTGCTAAAGATGGGAAAACATATCAGTTGAATTTAATAGATACTCCCGGACACGTTGACTTTTCTTATGAAGTCAGTCGGTCTTTATCGGCATGTGAGGGCTCTGTTTTGATTGTAGATGCTACTCAAGGTGTTGAAGCTCAAACTTTGGCTAATGTGTATCAAGCGTTGGAACATGACCATGAGATTATTGTAGTATTGAATAAGATTGATTTACCTGCAGCTGATGTGGATAGAGTAAAACAACAAATAGAAGATGTAATAGGGTTAGATTGCTCTGATGCCATTGCAGTATCTGCTAAACAAGGGACTGGTATTGACGATGTATTGGAATCTTTAGTAAAGAAGTTGCTAGCTCCTCAGGGAGAGGTTAATTCGCCTTTGAAAGCTTTGTTAGTAGATAGTTGGTATGATCCATATATGGGTGTGGTAACTTTAGTCCGCGTTAAAGATGGTTCAATTAAGCCAGGTATGAAAATAAGGCTTATGGCTGCAAATATGACTTATCCAGTAGAAAAGGTCGGGATTTTTACTCCGAAACCGCAAAACGTTAATGAGCTTAAAACAGGAGAAATTGGTTATATTATTGCAGGTATTAAAAGTGTTGGTGATGCTAGGGTAGGAGATACTATTACAGAAGAAAATCGGCCGACTACAGAGCCACTACAGGGATTTAAACCTTGCGTCCCTGTTGTTTTTTGTAGTCTCTTTCCTGTAGATACGGTAGATTATGTTAAACTAAAAGAAAGTTTGGTTAAATTACATCTTAATGATGCCAGTTTTACCTTTGAGCCCGAGACATCTCAAGCATTGGGATTTGGGTTTAGGTGTGGATTTCTTGGGCTACTTCATTTGGAAGTTGTAGAAGAACGTCTAGAACATGAGTACAATTTGGATTTAGTTACGACGGCACCAAGCGTAGTCTATAAAATCCATCTTACCAATGGACAGATAATGGAACTGCATAATCCTTCTGATATGCCAGACCCTGCAACAATTTCGTCTATTGAAGAACCTTGGATTTTAGCAAAAATTATTGTACCAGATGAATATCTTGGAAGTGTTCTAAAATTATGTGAAGGAAAACGAGGCGTTCAAAATAACCTTACCTATGTTGGGAATAGAGCTCTAGTTGAATATCTAATGCCATTAAATGAGGTGGTTTATGATTTCTACGATAGATTAAAATCTATCAGTAGAGGTTATGCCAGTTTTGATTATGAACTTCACGGGTTTCAAGAAAATGATTTGGTAAAAATGACCATTTTAGTAAATGGGGAAATAGTAGATGCATTATCAATGATTGTTCACAGAAATAATGCAGAATATAGAGGACGTCAGCTTTGTGAACGTCTTAAAGATTTAATTCCACGACATATGTTTAAGATTCCTATTCAAGCCGCAATTGGAGGAAAGGTTATAGCTAGAGGAACTATTTCTGCATTTCGTAAGGATGTTACTGCAAAATGTTACGGAGGAGATATCTCTCGAAAAAGAAAACTTCTGGAAAAACAAAAAGAAGGTAAGAAAAAAATGAGAGAAATAGGAAATGTTAAAATTCCGCATGGGACTTTCTTGGAAGCTTTGAAAATGCATCAAGATTAATAAAGGAAGTGAATTGTGACAAAGTTGTTGGTTTTAAGTAGTGTTTGTTTTTTAGTATCTGCAGAATCATCTGTTTATTTGGATTATGCGGCATCGGCCAATATTCAGCAGGAGTCTTTGGATGAGTTTAATTTTGTTTGTAGATTAGAAGGGAACTCTTCAGGGTTTAATCAACATTCCAAGGTTTTAAAACAAATAGAACAAAAATCTACACAAATTATTGCTAAAAAACTTGGCTGCAAACCGGAACAAATTGTTTTTACAAACTCTGCTACTATTTCAAGCAATATCGCGATATTAGGAGTGGCAAGTCGGTATCCGAATTGTCATATTATTACTTCTAAAATCGAGCATAAAAGCGTTTTGAATGTTTGTAAACATTTGGAAGAGCAAGGTTATCCAGTTACCTACATCGGTGTCGACCGCTATGGAAAAATAAATCTTGAGGAATTGGAGAAAAGTATTAATAAAAATACTCGTTTGATGTCCATTCAATCTTTTAATAGCGAGATTGGAATAAATCAAGATATGAAAAAAATATCTAGGATTATTCGTAAACATCCTAAGGTTATTTTTCATTCAGATATTTCTCAGTCATTTGCAAAATATCCATTTGATATATCTTTGGTAGATATGGCTACTTTTTCAGGATATAAAATAGGAGCTCCTAAAGGAATAGCCGCTCTCTATATAAAAGATACAAATTTAATAAATCCCATTTTATTTGGTTCGAGCGATGAATTGTTTCCTGGAACAAAACCCACTGCTTTGATAGCTGCTTTTGCAAAAGCTGTAGAGAATTACAAATGGAATCTTGAAACTATTAAGAAAAATTTTGAAGTCCTTAAATCTAACATTGAAAAAATTGAAAATGTATTTGTAAACTCTATCGAGCCAACCCATGTTTTTTCAGTTTCAATTGCGGGAGTATTGTTGAAGGATGTCATTCAAGAAATGAAAGGATTTTCTTTTTCTTCTGGATGTTCATGTTTGGGGCAAGGGGAGTCTAATGTTAAAGAAGCTATAGACCCTGAGGGTAAATTACCGTCATGTACTCTGAGAATTTCTTTCTCTGATAAAATTTCTGCTTCAGAGTTGTTAAAGTTTTCTGAAAATTTAAAACAGGTTGTTTATAAATTGCGTGAAAATAAAAAAGTTACAGAAAGCTGCGAAAATAATCAAAGTAAAAATAAGCTATTTTCGGTTCTAGATAGTATATCTTCAAAAGATAATTGACGTTTTAAGCCCAGGCTTTTTTTTCCCATAGTTTCCAATTTTTTTGATGTGTAAGAATTAAACCGAGTGATGTAACTGCTGTAAATACAGTCACTGATAGAAAAAACATAGCAAAAAAGAAAATCCATTTTATAAAACTTTCTCCCATTTCTCTAACCCAGAATAAATCTACGCAATAGCGTAAACAAAAATATGTAATTATAGAGGCAATTAGCTGAGAACAGATTTTATATCCAAAGATTTTATCGAGTTTTAATTTTAAATTTTTATTTGTAAATATTATGAGTAGTAACGCATTTGATAAGGCGGAAAGAGCAGTACATAAAGCCAGACCAAAATATTTCCCAAATGGAATTATTGTGATTAAAAATATTATATTTAATACAACAGAAATTACAGCGAATATTACAGGAGTCTTAGTATCACCCAGAGCGAAGTACACGGAAGAGTAAATTTTAGATAAAACATAGGCTGGAAGGCCTATAGCAAATCCCAATAATGCACTTGAGGTAATTTGCACACAGGATTCATCAAATAATCCTCTTTGAAACGCGACAGCTACAAGTATATCACTGAGAGCTATTGTAAAAGTTGTAGCAAAGAAAGTAAGGAAAAGTGCAAATAATAATCCCCGTTGCAATTCTTTTCGTGCTTGTGCAAAATTTTCTGTTGCTATGCAATTAGAGAGCATAGGAAGTAGAGCAGTACTAAGTGCAATTCCCAAGGTTCCAAGTGGAAATTGATTTAATCTGTCTGCCAGATTGATACAAGTTATGGTTCCAGTTGGAAGATAAGAAGAAATTGTCGTATCTACTAACATATTTACTTGCCAAACTCCTGCTCCTATGATGCCCGGTATCATATTTTTCATTATATCTTTTACTTTTTCTGTCCAACAATTTGAGCTAAAGCTAACTTTAAATCCGTATTTTTTGATCTCCCAAAACAACCAGTATGATTGAACTGAACCGGATATCAAAACAGAATATGCCATGACGTGTACAGATACAAATTGAGAACAATCGCAAAAATAACAAATTAATAACGAGCCACCGGTAAATGCGCTAAGAAGAGAATATAAAGCGGCAGGCAAACCAAAATTATTTATGGTATTTAAAACTCCACTGAAAAGTGAACAAATAGATATCAATATTAAATATGGAAAACATATTCTTCCCAGGTAAACTGTTAATCCAAATTTTTCACTAAGTGTGTCAAAACCTGAAACGAGTATTTGTAGCAATGAAGGAAAAAAAATCAAAACAAATACAGAAAATATTACTAAAATAATTAGTAAGAAACTAAAGATTTCCGATAATATACAATTAGCTTCCTCTTTCCCTTCAGTGTTTAATATCTTAGAAAATCTAGGCAAGAATGCTGCATTAAAAGCTCCTTCAGCAAAAATGCGTCGAAAAGTATTTGCAATTCTTAGAGCTACTAAAAGAGCATCAGAGTACATACAGGCTCCTAAACAAGCTGCAATAATGCACTCTCTTAAATATCCAATTATGCGACTAATCAAAGTGAAAATACCTACTGTAAATGCGGCTTTTATAATACTCATAACAACCTATTTATTTAATTTTTGAATAAATGTGTCCAATTGAGAAAAATCACTAAAATATAATTCTATTATTCCACCTTTCCTCTTAAGTTTTAGATTAACTTCTAGTCCTGAAAGTTGAGATAATTGTGACGTCAAATTCAAAATTTCTGGATCAGTATAGATTGGAACAGAATTTCTTCCTTTGTGAGTTTTGATTAAAATTTCAGTATCTCGGACATTTAGGGATTTTTGTATAATTTTTTTCGCTAACATAGAAGCATCAGATGTTCCTACTATAGCTCGTGCATGGCCAAAAGATAATTTTCCTTGCTTGATGAGTTCTTTAACATCTTCAGGTAAGGTTAATAATCTCATAATATTTGAAATATGACTGCGGCTTTTCCCTATTATTTCTGATAATTCTTCTTGAGTTCGCTGAAACTCATCTATTAATCTCCTATAGCTTTCTGCCTCTTCAATAGGATTTAAATTTTCTCTTTGAACATTCTCTAGAATTGCTACTTCCAATTGGTTTTGTTTGTCCATGTTTGTCAGAATTGCTGGAAGCTCAGATAAGCCGGCCAATTTTGCAGCTCTAAGTCTTCTTTCTCCGGCAATCAATTGATAAGAATTTTCTGAGAGTTTTTGCACTAGAATCGGTTGTAAAATGCCTTTGTTTTTAATGGAAGTCGCTAAAGCTTGTAACTGTTCTTCATCAAAAAATTGTCTAGGTTGATACGGATTTGGTTGGATTTGGTCTATATTAATTTTTAATATTTCATCACGGTCATTATCAGATTCTTGGGTACTCAAAAATGCCGATAATCCTCTTCCTAAAGTTTTATTTGCCATCAGATTCTCTACCTAAAAATTCTCTTGCCAATTCTATATAAGCCAATGCTCCGCTGGAACGCATATCATATAGAATAACAGGTTTTCCAAACGAAGATGCTTCACTGATTTTTACATTACGCGGAATAACTGTATCAAAAACTAAATTTCCAAAATGCGAACGGACATCTTTTGCTATAACATTACTTAAACTATTGCGTCGATCATACATCGTTAACAAAATACCAGATACAACAAGGTCTTTATTTATAGTGCCTCTCACACTTCGAATGGTATTAAATAGCTGAGTTAATCCTTCCAATGCATAAAATTCACATTGCAAAGGAATTATAATTTTGTTTGCTGCATTTAGAGCGTTTATGTTTATTAATCCAAATCCTGGAGGACAATCTACGAGAATATAGTCATAATCTAATTTTGAAATAGCACTTTTTAACCGACTGTCTCGGTCATTTTGTTGGAATAACTCTACCTCTGCTGCTGATAAATCAATAGTCGAAGATATAATTTCTAGCCCATTAATGTAAGTTTTTTGAACTACAGTTTCAGGATTGACAATGCCAAGCAAAACTCCGTAACTGCTTTGGATTCCTCGATTTTTGGGAATCCCTAATCCTGTAGAAGCATTGCCTTGGGGATCTAAATCTAAGATTAGTACTTTTTTCCCTATAGCCGATAGTGCTGTGGCTAAATTAACCGTTGTAGTAGTTTTACCTACTCCCCCTTTTTGATTAATAACAGCAATAACACTCATATTGGCTTTTCTTTATTCCTACTGAATTATACGTCGCTAGTGAAAATATAACAATCAAATTTTTCTTCTAATTATGCTTAAATGAATGTTACTGAAATTAGAGGAAATATATATCATATAGAATGTAAATTTGTCAAAAATTAAAAGTCAAAAGTTCAAAAATTAAATCTTGTATTTATTTCCCAACATGTTAGCATGAGCGTAATAATTTAGGAGAAAAATAATGTTACAAAGTCTTGTTGATAGTTTATCTTCACTTTCTGTATTAGATATTTTGGGATGGGGAACAGCTTGTGTATCACTGACAGGGGCGTTTCTCAATGCTCGTCAAAAATGGTATAGTTTTGTTGTGTGGATGTTGGCCAATATGTCTTGGATAGTGTATGATATTTACAAAGGTTGTTATCCTCAAGCTGCTCTTTTTGGTGCCTATTTGTCTATGAATATTTACGGTTTGTATTGTTGGAAATTTAAATCTTCATCGGATAAACAATAATTTAAATTAGCATTATCTTTTATTATGTAGGCTAGTAAAATCTTGTTATATTAGCGTCTATAGTATACCATGGCCAAAGATGAGGTGAATATGATTATTTTGGATTTTGAAAAGCCTATTTTTGAATTAGATGCGAAAATTCAAGAGTTAAAAAAATTGGACACAGGCGACTTGGGTATTGTTGAAGAAGTTAAGCGTCTAGAAAACAAACAAAAGAAAATGTTGAAACAGATTTATTCTGAGTTAACTCCATGGCAAAAAGTTCAAGTTGCTCGTCATCAAGAACGTCCGAAAGCAGAAGATTATATTAAAAATTTAATAGATGATTTTGAACCTCTAGCTGGAGACCGCTTTTTTAGTGATGATTTAGCAATTACGGCAGGCATTGGTAAGTTCAAGGGAATGTCTGTTGCTGTTTTAGGGCAAGAAAAAGGAAAAAATACAGAAGATCGTATTAAACACAATTTTGGAATGCCTCATCCTGAAGGATACCGTAAAGCTTGTCGCATTATGGATTTGGCCGATAAATTTAAGATGCCTTTGTTAACGTTTATCGATACAGCTGGAGCATATCCAGGAGTAGGAGCTGAAGAAAGAGGGCAGGCAGAGGCAATTGCGAAAAGCATAGAAAAGTCACTACAGTTTCAAGGACCTATTGTTGCGACTATAATAGGGGAAGGAGGTTCTGGGGGTGCCGTGGCTCTTGCTGTAGCTAACTATATATTGATGTTGGAAAATTCAATTTACTCTGTTATTTCTCCAGAAGGTTGTGCCTCGATTTTATATCGTGCTTCTGAAAAAGCAGAAGAAGCCGCCAACGCATTGAAATTAACGGCACAGGATTTGTTGGAGTTTAAAATCATTGATGAAATTATTTCTGAACCAATAGGAGGAGCTCATCGAGATCCTGAATTCGCAATAAAACAAGTAGGCGAAAGCATAAAAACAGCATTGATAAATTCACAATGTATTAAAGATTTAAGAGCTCATAGAAATAATAAATTTCTGAATTTTGGCAGGATTGTTTAGATGTTTAGAATAGATGTAAAAAAATATGAATCCATTATTGGAGCTTTGGGGAATGTTATGGAGTGGTATAACTTTGCCTTGGTTATGCCTGTTACGGTAGTTTTATTGCATCAATTTTTTCCTGAAAATTCATCCGCTTTTATTAAAGTATTGGGAGGATTAATTGTTTCAATGGGATTATTTACACGTCCTTTTGGAGCTTGTATATTTGGCCCCATTGGAGATAAATTTGGCAGAGAAAAAGCTATATCTTTTTCTGTTTTATTGATGGCGATACCTACAGTTATTATCGGTTTATTGCCTAGCTATGAGTCTATAGGTATTGCGGCTCCAATAGTAGTCATTGTATGTCGTATATTACAAGGAATTTCTCTTGGGGGAGAATATACTGCTGCCATGGTTCACATAGTCGAAAAAGCTCCCGCTAATCGTAGAGGTTTTTATGGCAGTTGGACTGATGTAGGTAATCAATTAGGAGTTTTTTTAGCAGGGCAATCTGTAGTTTGGCTTTATTCGTTTTTTAGTGAAGGAGAAGTATACTCTTTTGCATGGCGTATTCCATTTTTGTTCGGAATTTTGCTTGTTCCTTTCGCTTTCCTCATCCCTCATCAACAAAACAACAACGAAAACAAAAAGAAAGATTCCATTTTTTCTTTATTAATAAGTCACAAAAAAGAAGTTTTTTGTACAATTGTGATTACTTCATTTAGTGCTGTAGGTTTTTATACATTATGGACATTTATTCCGTATTATTTAGTGTCAGAGAATTATTTGACTTTAAAGGAATCTACGATTTGTGGTGTCGGGGCTTCTTTAATTTCTGTAGTTTCAATTTTGATAGGAGGTTATTTATCTGATATTTTTAAAAGGAAACCATTTATGATAATAGGTCAAATAGGAGTACTTTTCGTGACTGTATGGATGTTCCTATTTCAGGTAAAATCATATGATTATTGGTTTTGGATGCAGTTACTTTATGGGTTTTTTATCGGACTTTATTATTCTAGTCGCTCTTCCTTTTTTGCTGAGGCTTTTCCGGCAGAAGTACGTTGTACTGCAGTTTCAGTTTCTTTAAGTATTGCTCAAGCTGTTGTTGGAGGTTTAACTCCTGTAATAATGCTGTGGCTAACTAATTTTTCCAGCTATTTTATGATAATTCCAATTTTGATAACATCTATTGCAGGGTTATATGCGTTGTCATTATTAGAAGATAAAGCGCAGATAGTTTAATAACTCTTAGGGGATTGATAGTGTTGGAAGAGAAGAGAAAAAGGCATGCTGAATTAGTCAACCTTTTAGCTAAATATTCTAAGCAATATTATATTTTTGATGATCCATCAGTATCAGATGAAGAATACGATAAACTCTATAATGAGTTGTTAAGCATTGAAAAAGAATATCCAGAACTTCAAAACATAAAAAGTCCTTCTCAAAAAGTGGGAGCGAAAGTATCAAAAAATTTTAAAAAAATTACCCATGAAAGAAAAATGTTGTCTTTGGAAAATGCGTACAGCGAAGATGATATTTCAAATTTTATGGATAAAGTTAGAAAATTATGCAAAAGAAGTTCTGTAGACTTTATTCTTGAACCGAAATTAGATGGTTTATCTGCATCGGTAGTTTATAAAAATGGCTTTTTAGTTCAAGCTTCGACGAGAGGAGATGGGACTATTGGAGAAGATATTACCGCAAATATATTAACCATTGATAGCGTGCCAAAGAAAATTTCCATAGATAAAGAAGTGGAAATTCGAGGTGAAGTTGTGATGCTTAAGAAAGACTTTGCGCAGTTAAATGAGTTGCGGATGTTAAATGGAGAAAAACTGTTCGCTAATCCTCGCAATGCGGCTGCTGGTTCTTTACGTCAATTAGATGTATCTATTACAGCTTCTAGAAATTTAACTTTTTTTGCTTATGCAATAATAGGCGTCGAATTGCCTTCGCAGTGGGAAGTTTTAAAACAGTTGAAAGAGTGGAATTTTACGGTAAGCACAAATGTCGCTCTTTGCTCTAATCAGGAAGAGGCTTTTAAGTTTTATAAGGATATGGATGCTAGGCGTTCTGATTTGGATTATGATATTGATGGAGTTGTTTATAAAACAAATGACTTATCTTTGCAGAAATTAATGGGAGAGGCAACGAAATATCCACGTCATTCTATAGCTTATAAATTTCCAGCTCAGCAAGCTGAAACGACTATTTTAGATATCACAGTTCAAGTAGGTCGAACAGGAAATATTACTCCGGTAGCCGAATTGAAGCCAGTTACAGTAGGTGGAGTGGTTGTATGTCGCGCAACATTGCATAATAAAGATGAAATTGAAAAAAAAGATATTAGAATAGGGGATAGGGTAGTTTTACAAAGAGCGGGAGATGTCATTCCTCAGATTTTGTATCCGATTTTAAATGCACGTTCTGCTGAGTCTAAGCCTTTTGTCTTTCCAGATATTTGTCCATGTTGTGGGGCAAAATTAATACGTCAGCAGGAAGAAGTTGCCATAAAATGTGTAAATTCAAATTGTTCTGCTCAGATAATCGAAAAATTAGTACATTTTGTATCCCGAGATGCTTTCAATATAGATGGTTTGGGCGAGCAAAATATAAAATTTCTTTTTGATAAAGGAATGATAAAAAATGCGGCTGATATTTTTCACTTAGAAAAAAGAAACAATAAGTTTCTTTTGGAAAATGAGGATAGATGGGGGAAACAATCAGTAGATAATTTGTTTGCTTCTATTAATAAAGTAAGAAATATTTCCTTAGATAAATTTATATTTGCTCTGGGGATTCCTCAGTTTGGTAAAGCTGCTTCTAAGTTAGTAGCGAAGTTTTTTCATACCTATAGTAATTTTCTAAATGCGATAAAAAATAAAAATTTATCTGAGCTTATAACTGTAGATGGAATAGGGGAGTCTATGGTTGCAGATATAGAAAGTTTCTTTACTGTCCCTGAGAATCTTTCTCTTTTAATAGAATTAGGTGGAGATATAAATTCTGTAGGTGAAGTTCATATAGAAAATATGGAAGAATCCCAAAGCCAGATTTTGCAGGGATTATCTATAGTGTTTACAGGGACTCTAGAATCTATTTCTCGAGAAGAAGCAAAACAAATTGCTGAGAATAATGGTGCTCGAGTGTCATCAGCAGTTTCTTCTAAAACTTCTTTGGTAGTTGCTGGAGAAAATGCAGGGCAGAAATTGGAAAAAGCCAAAGAATTAGGCATTAAAATTGTGTCTGAATCAGAATTTTTAAAGATGATTCAAATTTGATTTTTATAGAGGTATTAGATATTAAAGCAATAAAGAGATAATTAAATGACAAAAAAATTAGGTTTTGGTTCAGTCTTAGCAATTGTTTTTGGAAGTCAGATTGGTTCGGGAATTTTTGTTATTCCTTCTGCGTTAGCTCCTTTTGGAACTGTTAGCATTTTTGGATGGATTTTAGCCGGATTGGGCGCATTACTATTAGCTTTTGTTTTTGCAGAATTATGTGCGGCTTTTCCTCGAACTGGAGGTCCTCATGTGTATATATATGAAATGTTTGGAAGAATACCCGCTTTTTTTGCAGGATGGACCTATTGGTTAATTTCTTGGATTAGTAGTTCCGTAGTGGTAGTTACAGCTATTGCATGTTTGCATCCATTATTCGGAAATTATCAATCTCCGTATATTTACTTGATTTTAGAGGTAATTTTATTGGTTTCATTAACTTATCTTAATTGCCGTAGCGTGGTTCTTTCAGGTAAATTGGAGTTTGTATTAACATTATTGAAATTTATCCCTTTTGCTATAGTTCCTGCTGTTATTTTTAAAGATTTTGATTTGTCTAAAGCGTCTATTCTTTCAGAACATGCTTCATCTTCTATATGGTCATTAATTCCTGCTGTTACTTCTATTGCTTTTTGGGGTTTTATAGGCGTTGAGAGTGCCACAACTCCAGCAGAAGCAGTAAAAAATCCTTCAGTTACTATTCCGAGAGCTTTGATATTAGGCACTGCCAGTGTAGCAATTATTTATATTATAAATAATATAGCAATTATGGGAATTATCCCAAGTGAGGTCTTGGCTCAAAGTAAAGCTCCTTTTGTAGATGCAATTGATACAGTTTTAGGAAAAAGTTCATCGATAGTTATTTCTATAATTACGTCATTAGTTTGTATTGGAACTCTTAATGCCTGGATACTTACATCTGCTCAAATTTCTCTTGGCTTAGCTGAAGCAAACCTTCTACCAAAAATTTTTGCTAGAAAAAATAAAGGAGGAGCTCCATATGTGAGCGTATTAATCAGTTGTATAGGAATGTTTCCAATATTGTTCTTGACACAAGATAAAAGTATCTCGTCACAAATATCATATCTGATAGATTTTTCTGTAAAATCGTTTCTAATAGTATATTTGGCAAGCTGTGTCGCATATTTAAAATTTGCTTGGCAAAACCGAAAATATAAAAAAATACTACTGGCGATAAGCACATTGCTATTTTGTATCTGGATGATTGTTGAATCTTCAATATCGTCGATATTAATCGCATTGCTTTTTACAGTCAGTGGAATCTTTGTATTGCCTTTTATTCCCGATAAAAATAACTCTGAAGAATTTTTATAAATTTGGGTTTTTGGTAAGTTTAAAAATTAGTTAGTCGTTGATTATTGGGTGTAATATTGATATTCTTCCATTCAAAGGAGAGATGGCAGAGTGGTTGATTGTGGCAGTCTCGAAAACTGTTATACGCAGAGGTGTATCGAGGGTTCGAATCCCTCTCTCTCCGCCAGAGACACGTCAATTTTAATATTTCAGTACATTAATTTTATAGTAAAAATTTAATCGTTTATTAACGTTAAACTGATAAAATAAACCTCTTGCGGAAGTAAGGAGTGGGTAGAAAAGAAGGAAACTCAGCAAA
>CAZEAT010000013.1:7688-16891 GCA_964510175.1 uncultured Holosporaceae bacterium | reverse complement strand
GTATAGGTATTCTCATTTTTTTGTAATGGTAGCTGATAGGTCATCATATCCGAAAATAAAGGATCAAAGGCTAATAATTCCGGAACATTATTTTGTTTATTTTTTGTTTCTTGAGTCGAATAGTATAGGTTACCGATTCGACTATGATAAGTATAAAATTCAACATAATTATGATAAGAAGCAAAAGTAGCTTCTTCTGGGGACAAAATGTAATTTTTATTCGGAGTAAATGCCATTTTTTTATGGACATGATAATGTCGGTCATTGTAAGCTTGAGCTCCATAAGAATACAAAGCCTCTTTTTGTTCATCCCAAGTTCTTCCAGGATTGAACGTTTTAGCAACTTTTAATGCAACGGCATATGGCGTTTCAAAAGTCGTGACATCTTTGTCCGATTTTTCGATTAATTGAGTTCCATACTTTATTCCAAGCAACGCTACTGGAATAAATATAGCTACTAAGATTAAAGCAAATCCTTTATTTTTTTTTAGTAAATACTTTAATTTAAGCCGCATTTCATTTCCTATCACTATTACAACGACATATTTATATAAAATATCACAAATATTTTACCAAATTATAAATATATTAAAAGTCTCCAATCCCAAAATATTAACAGATGTAATTTATAGAGCCTTCAATTTAATTGAAGGAATAGAGTTATTATGATAAACTCCAATTGATTTTATAGCTCTTTCGGAATTGAGGATGTATAGAATAGAAGAAGTTATTATTGCCTACTTAACATCTCTTTTAAAAAAAATTAGAGGAAGAGATTTTGTTATTGCGATTCCATATATTTGGATTTTTTTATTTTTTATATGTCCGTGTCTTATTCTGATAAAAATTAGTTTTTCCGATGATATTTTAGCTTCTCCTCCTTATACTTCTATTTTGGATTGGTTGTCAGGGACTACATTGCAATTGCGGTTGAATCTTGGACATTATCTTACATTATTTACAGACGAGATGTATGTGAGAGGTTTTATAACTTCTATCTTGATTGCGGGAGCGTCTACATTATGTTGTTTGCTTATAGGTTTTCCTATGGCTTATGCAATTGCTCGTTCTTCAGAAAAATTTCGTACGATTTTACTGATGTTAGTGGTTTTACCTTTTTGGACATCGTTTTTAATACGAGTTTATGCTTGGATAGTTTTACTAAGTCCAGCCGGAGTAATTAACAATCTATTGCTAAAATGGAATTTGATTCAGGCGCCTCTATCTTTAATAAATAATTCTTATGCTGCTTGTATAGGTATTATCTATGCTTATTTGCCGTTTATGATTTTGCCTCTTTATAGTGTAATTGAAAAGATAAATTTTTCGTTTATGGAAGCGGCTTATGACTTGGGATGTACACCTTTAAAAGCATTTTTTTCTATAATTGTTCCTCTATCGATTCCTGGAATTTATGCTGGGTCGGCTTTGGTATTTGTTCCCGCTATTGGAGAATTTGTTATTCCAGAATTATTAGGAGGTTCTCAAACTCTCACCATAGGCAGATTAGTATGGAATGAGTTTTTTGGAAATATGTCTTGGTCTACAGCTGCGGCATTATCAATAGTTCTTCTTTTATTTGTCGTGTTACCTATAGTAATAGCTCAGCGACGAAAAGAACCATTGGCAAAGGAGGCTTAAACATGAAAACTCATTGGACAAAAGTTTTTTTGTTTTTTGGATATATGTTTTTGTATCTACCTTTACTATGTATAGTTGTATATTCCTTCAATGAATCTCGGTATTTGAATACATGGTTGGGATTTTCGTTGCGTTGGTATGAAGCATTAATTTCTGATCCAATTATTTTGAGAGCTACTTGGACAAGTCTTAAAGTAGCAAGTATTTCTGCGACAGTTGCTGTTATTTTGGGAACAATGGCAGCTATTGTTTTTACTAGATTTGGAAGATTTAAAGGAAAGAGTCTTTTTGTTGGTTCTATTACTGCTCCTTTAGTAATGCCTGAAGTTATTATGGGATTATCATTGCTTATGCTATTTGTAGGATGTGAAAAGTTTTTTGGTTGGCCAAATGGTTCGGGAACTACTCCTGTAATTATTGCACATATTACTCTGACTCTCTCATATGTGACAATGGTAGTGCAATCGCGTCTTCAGGATTTGGATAAGTCAGTAGAAGAAGCTGCCTTGGATTTAGGAGCTTCACCTTTGAAGGTTTTTTTTGTAATCACATTGCCTATGATAGCTCCATCTATTATTTTGGGATGGCTATTGGCTTTTGCTTTATCATTGGATGATGTAGTAATAGCAAGTTTCGTGGCAGGTCCAGGTTCTACAACTTTACCTATGGTTATTTTTTCAAGTTTGCGATTTGGTATTTCTCCCGAAGTTAATGCTTTAGCGACTATATTAATGACTGCGTTATCTATTTGCGCAATGATTACAGCAATTATTATTTATAAAAGAAAAATTCAAAATGGAGCGAAAAATGAGACCTTACGTTATAGTATTGGGAAATGAAAAGGGTGGAACAGGAAAATCCACCATTGCAATGCATATCGCTGTTTACCTTTTAAATAAAGGATTTAATGTCGGAACAATGGATGTCGATGCTCGTCAGGGGACATTTACTCGCTATTGGGAAAATAGACGAAAAAATACTGAAAACCAAAATATAAAGTTGTCTCAACATGTTGCAATACTTAAGGCGGAAGAAGAGAGTACTCAAAAAGCTAGAGAAATAGAAATTGAAGAAGTCAAAAAAAGTCTAAATAAATTAAATGAATGTGATTTTATCGTCATTGATACTCCCGGTAATGATACATTTTTATCTCAGACGATTCATTCGTTTGCAGATACTTTAGTAACTCCGCTGAATGACAGTTATATCGACTTAGATGTGTTGGTTCATTTGGAGCAAAATGATTTTAAAACTATGAAGCCGAGTATCTATGCGGAAATGGTATGGAACCAGCGGAAAATGAGGGCTATTAGAGGACAAAAACCAATAGATTGGATTGTTGTTAGAAATAGATTAACAACTTTGTATACAAAAAATAGAAAAGATATCAATATGATATTAGAAGCTCTGGCACAACGAATTGGATTTCGTTTGGGAAATGGTTTTTGCGAAAGGGTTATTTTTAGAGAATTATTTTTATCGGGATTAACTTTGTTGGATTTAGAAGCTCAAGGTATGGAAATGAATTTGTCACATGTTGCAGCTCGTCAAGAGTTAAGGGATTTGATAAATTTCATGCATTTGCCTAATTTATAATAGAAAGACTATGGGACGTATAGTTCAAAAATTTGGGGGCACATCTGTTGCTACGCTGGAACGAATAAAACATGTAGCAGAGATTATTGCTGAATCTCGGCAAAATCATGAGATTGTTGCGGTGGTTTCAGCTATGGCAGGAGTTACAAATAAATTCGTGGACTATGCTCATAATTTAGGTGGATATGAAGGTAATCCAGAATATGATTTTGTAGTATCTTCCGGAGAAATAGTTACCGCAGGACTTTTGTCTATAGCTCTGAAAAATATAGGTATTCCGTCTCGTTCCTATGCAGGATGGCAGGTTCCAATTCATACAACTAGTGAATATGGTGCGGCTAATATTGAAAGTGTAGATATAAATAATCTGGAACAAGATTTGAATAATGGAATAATTCCGGTTGTTTGCGGGTTTCAAGGGATTAATGAGAAAAATCGTATTACAACTCTTGGTCGAGGAGGCTCTGATCTGACAGCAGTTGCTATTTCCGATGCTATAAAATCAGACCAGTGTGATATTTATTCGGATATTGACGGAGTGTATACAGTAGACCCAAATTTGTATATTAAAGCCAGACGCTTGGAAAGAATTTGCTATGACGAAATGTTGGAAATGGCTGCTTTGGGAGCAAAGGTATTACAAGAGCAATCTGTGGCCTATGCTCTAAAAAAACAAGTTAAAATAAGAGTAGCGTCTAGCTTTGTTAAAAATGAAGGTACTATTATTTGCGAAGAAGTTCCTTATCATAAGTTCTGTGGAATAGCAGTAACTCATAATCTAGTGCAATTAGGAATATCTTTTCAAGAAGAATACGATATTGCTTCTCAATTAGAAAATTGTTTTGTAAGAATTGATATTGTAAAAACTTCGCCTAATAAAATGAGTATTTTGGTTGATAGAAAAAAACTGACTTTAGTAAAGGAAATTTTAAATAATATAAAGGCCGTGACAGGAGTAAAGCAGGAAATGGTGAGACGACACTATTCTCGAGTGAGTGTCATAGGCTCAAATTTCGAAGAAGATGAAGGCGCTCAGATAATAGGCGTATTGAAGTCAGTAGGTATTGAAGTTTTTTGTTGCTCGCAAAAGAAATATGGAATAAATTTAGTGTTGTCAACAGAGAATTTATTAAAAGCCGTTGATGTTTTGCACAAAAATTGTGGTTTAGAAAATGAATGAAAAAATATTAAAATTAATGGAACGAGGCTCTAAAATTTTAGGAAGCAAATATGCTTTACTAGGTGGAGCTATGACTTGGATTTCGGAATCAAATTTAACATCAGCTTTGTCAGAGGCTGGACTTTTTGGAGTATTGGCTTCGGGCGCTATGGATGGAGATTTGCTAAAAAAAGAAATAATAGAAACTCAATCTAAAACCAAAAAAAATTTTGGCGTAAACATTATTGTAATGAACCCAAAAATTAATGACCTGATAGATGTCTGTGGTGAAAGAAAAGTTTCTCATATCATTTTGGCTGGAGGACTTCCGGGAAAAGATTTGATAGATAAGATTCATGCTTATGGCATTCAAGTAATGGCATTTGCTCCGGCATTAACAATTGCTAAAAGATTATTTAAACAGGGAATCGATGCTCTCATTATTGAAGGACATGAGGCAGGGGGACATGTTGGGCCTTTATCTACGATGGTTTTGATACAAGATATTTTACTCAATTTAAAAGAATATCCAATTTTTGTCGCTGGAGGAATTTTAAGAGGAGAAATTGTTGCTTCATTGTTACAGCTAGGAGCTGCGGGATGTCAATTGGGAACAGTTTTTGCTTGCTGTAAAGAATCTATTGCTCATGAGAATTTTAAAAAAGCTTATTTAAAAGCTAGTGGTCGTAGCGCTGTTTTACCTGTACAATTAGATAAAAAATTTAATATCGCACCTGTGAGAGCTTTGGAAAATATAGGTACTGAAGAATTTATCGAGAAACAAAAAGAAGTTTTACTTAAGTTTTCCAAAGGAGAGGTTTCCATGGACAACGGTAAGTTATCGTTAGAACATTTCTGGGCGGGTTCGTTGAGAAGAGCGGTAAGAGAAGGAGACACGGAAAGAGGTTCTCTAATGTCGGGACAAATAGTCGAACTTATCAATAGTGAAAGAACAATAGACGAAATAGTAAGTACCATTCTTAGTGAGGCTTCTGATTTTTTAAATCGTCTACAGTAGTTGATTTTTGTTTGTGAAGAGGAAAAAAATTAATGCTTAAAATAGGTGTCTTTTTTGGTGGCCGTTCCACTGAACATGAGATTTCCATTCTATCGGCGATGAATGTTATTCGTGGATTAAATAGAGATAAATATGAACTTCTTCCGGTAGGTGTAGATAAGAAAGGAAAATTTCACTTCGGAGTTTTAGCCATAAAAAACGCTTTAGAAATTGATGAAACTCAATTTGATGAAGCTTTGAAGGGATTGAGTCTCTGTTCATCTCTTCCAGAAGGCATAAATGATAAACTTTCGGAGTATATAGATGTCGCTTTCCCTGTCTTTCATGGCTATATGGGAGAAGATGGGGCTATGCAAGGGATGCTCAAGACTTTAGATATTCCATTTGTAGGGCCTGATATTGTTGGCTCTGCTGTCTGTATGGATAAAGATTTAACAAAAAAAATATTAAAGGTTAGCGGAATTCCCGTTGCAGATGGCATAACTGTCTATAGCAATGAAAAAGTTGATTATGATGTTATTTCTCAACAGTTAGGGGAAATACTGTTTATAAAGCCAGCTAATTTGGGTTCATCGGTAGGGGTACATAAGGTTCATAACAAAGAAGAATTTGATTCCGCAGTGGTCGATGCTTTTAAATTTGATAAAAAAATACTAATTGAAGAAGCTATTCAGGGACGGGAAATAGAATGCGGAGTTATAGGAAACGAAGAGCCTGAAGTTTCGGATGTTTGTGGCGAAATTGTAGTAAAAAGTGAGTTTTACTCTTATGAAGCTAAATACTTAGATGAAAATGGAGCAGCTTTGGAAGTTCCGGCAAAGATACCGGAAGACATTTCTGCCGATATAAGAAACTTAGCGTTAAAAGCTTTTCGAGCTCTGAGTTGTGATGGAATGGCTCGTGTAGATTTCTTTTTAACAAAAGATAATAAAATAATATTAAATGAATTGAATACAATTCCTGGATTTACAAAGATTAGTATGTTTCCAATGGTTTGGCTAAATAGCGGATTAACATATTCAGAGATTATAGATAAATTAGTGGATTTCGCTATTGAAAGATATCAAAGAGATTTAAAATTAGTTACATCAAAGTAGAAATTTTGCGGACAATATAAATTGTCCGCAATCCGTTTTAAAATTATAATCCAAAGAAAGAAATCTGATTTGCTCTTCCTAAATGATTAATTTTCCATTTTACTAATATATCATTTTTAGCGCTTCTTTCTTGAGAAGATAACTTTAAAATTGGAACATTATTATGGAAATTTACAATGTGAAGAGAAGGATGATCTTGTGTTAAATATACGAAATCTAACGCACTATCATAAGTTATATCATTTTGAGAAAAATCAATAACGACTGCATATTTCATTTGTTGAATAGGAAGACTCTTGGCACCGTCTTTTATAGAATTACCTCTGAAATACAAATACTTTAATCCTGTTGACCCAAGATTGTTACAAAGAGAGCTAAATATTTCAGATGTCATTCCACATTGATTCGCGAATAGAGTTGTCAATTCTGAACAATCTTTAATAGCATTCGATATATCTTTCGCAGTTTCTACATCTAGAGTATTTCCTGAAATATTTAAACTTTTTAATTTCGGTAGTTGTGGTAATGCTTGGGAAAGCATTTGCATGGAAGCAAGAGGTATCTCCATATAGGAAATATCCAAGGCTTCAAGGTCTTGCATCTTAATTAACGCATCACGGAAAACTACAGAATTATGATAAGATTTTACATGATCATGTTTTGCAAAATCATCAAAATAGAATTTCAGTCTTTGTAAAGATGACAGGTTTTGTAAAGATTCAAAAAAGAGATTTAATTGCTCTTCATTAGTGTCTAAAGATGCAAATTCAAATTCTTTTAGATTTTTAAGTTCGCCCAGAGTAGATAAGAAATTTTCATACTCAGGACAATTTTCAACACTTCTAAAACCAAGCTTTAGAGATTCTAAAGTATCTGACGAAGCTTTTAACATTGTTGTTAATCCCTCAAGTGCTTGTTCTCCAATTTGGCCTAAGGTTATATTGGCAGCTTCTAAATTTTTGAGTTGAGAAATTGTTTCTGCTAACTTTGTAGATTCAGCTAATTCGCATTCTGGCTGAATTAAAGTTATAGCAATAAGATTTTCATTTAATAACAAAACATCTACCAGTTCTGCATAATCTTTTTTGGATATTTTGCACTTGTTTAAAATAATATTTTTTAATGTTCTAGGCAGAAATTTTTGTAAATTTTCTAGCTTTTTCTTTGAAAATGAAATGTTGTTAAAATCTACTGTTATTAAATTTGGATATTTAGAAAAGAAATCAAATTCTTCAAATTCGGAGTTTTTAGACAACTGCTCTTTATTGTATGTTTTATCACTACCTAATATAAATAAATTGTCGTTTGTAATTCTCAGTCCGACAACATCGTCATCAATAATTTTACCGGTAGCAAGAACAAAAGGATGCATATCAGCTTTTTCTATATCTTCTGCGGATTTCGATGCAGGTTCATAAGATGATATACTTTTGCTTGAGGAACTATATGTTGAAGCCCCCATTTGTCCATAGGATTTCTCGCGACCGTACATCTCTCGGCCCTCTACATTGTAGAATGCGGGAAATAATAAGGCAGATAATATAAAGCTATTTAAACAACATTTAACTTTCATAACACACTCCATGTGATAATGTTTATATTTTATGAAACCATAAAAAAGTAAATAAGTTCTGAAAATTTTCACATTTTTTTATTTTTTTGTGTATTTTTATTATAATAAATTAGAAAATTTAATAGGCATCAGAAATATGAGAATTTTAGAAAAGATTAAGGATATATTTTTTTCCGATGAAGATATGAATGTGCCGGAAAGGCATATATCTCCGGAGATTCTAAGAAATTATGATATTAGAGGAATTTATGAAGTTAATTTGTTTCCTGAAGATGCCTATGCAATTGGTCGAGCATTTGGCACATATTTATATAGAAAGGATTTAAAAAAAGTCGCAGTTGGTCATGATTGCAGAAATTCCTCTCATATTCTTACTGAGGAACTAATAAGAGGTTTAACACGTTCTGGAGCTGAAGTAATTGAGTTAGATGTCTGTCATACTCCAATGGTATATTATACAGTACATAAGTTTAATATGGATGCAGGTATTATGGTTACAGGGTCTCATAATCCTGCAGAATACAATGGATTTAAATTTGTAATAGGTAAAGAGCCTTTTTTCGGAGATGAAATAAAAAAGTTGGGGCAAGCGGCAGAGGATAAAGATTTTATTGAAGCCAATGGTCGAGAAATTATAATGAATGATATATTTTCTACCTACATATCAGAGATTCTTCAAGAATTTAAATTTTCAGATGATTTGCGCATAGCTTGGGATATTGGGAATGGAGCCACTAGTAATGCTATTAAAGAGATAGTCACTAGAATCCCTGGGCAGCATCATATTTTATTTGAAGATATGGATGGAAGTTTCCCCAATCGTAACCCGGATCCTACAGTTGAGGAAAACATTAGCTATTTGCGTAAATTTGTTGCTTATAATGAATTTGATGCCGGATTTGCTTTTGACAGTGACGGGGATAGATTGTGTGTTGTGAATTTTCAAGGACAAATGCTGCATAGTGACCAAGTCCTGGAAATTTTTGCCACTGATTTTTTAAAGAAGAATCCGGGAGCGCAAGTTATTGCGGATGTTAAAGTTTGCAATAGGGTATTTGAAACAATTAAGAAACTTGGAGGCTCTCCTATTATGGAGAAGGTCGGCCATTCGTTTATTAA
>CAZEAT010000013.1:0-7588 GCA_964510175.1 uncultured Holosporaceae bacterium | reverse complement strand
ATAAGAGTTTCTTCGGAGCATGGATGGTGGTTATTGCGGGCTTCTAATACACAAAATGCAATATCTCTTCGAATAGAAGGTAATAGTAAACTTGACATGCCAATTTTATTTGATGATATTAGTTCATATTTACAGCCTTTTGTTGGTACCATAAGGAAAATATTGTCGCAATATGAATAAAGAATTTATTGAACTCTTAAAAAGCCAAGTATCTCTGGTCGATGTTGTGTCGGCACGAATGCGGCTAAGAAGGTCTGGAAATGATTGGTTTGGACTTTGTCCATTTCATAAGGAAAAAACAGGTTCTTTTAAAGTCGATGGGACAAAAGGATTTTTTTATTGTTTCGGATGCGGAGCAGGTGGAGATGCAATAAAATTTGTAATGGATTTTGATAAGATATCGTTTCAAGAAGCTGTGGAACGTTTGGCTCAGCAATTTGGTTTACAGCTGCCTCAAAAGCAAAACGTACAAATTTCTGACCCATTTAAACATTTGTACGATATTTTGTCCATTGCTAAAAACTACTTTATAGATAGTTTAAAAAATGCAGAAATCGCTAGAAAATATTTGAATCTTCGAAAAATTACAGAGGAATCTATTGAAAAATTTCAATTGGGATATGCTCCTGATTCGTCCGAGTTATACAACTTGTTAAAATCAAAAGGGTATGTTGATACTGATTTAGTTCGTACAGGGTTATTTGTAAAGCCTTCTTATGGTAATACTTTGATTAATCGCTATCGAGGAAGGTTAATGTTTCCAATTATAGATGCCTTGGGAAAATGTGTAGGATTCGGTGGTCGTATTTTAGATAAATCGGATAAAGCTAAATATATCAATTCTCCTGAAACAGAGATTTACAAAAAAAGTAATCATCTTTACGGATATCATTTAGCTAAAAGAGGGAAATCTCGACAAATTGTTATTACGGAAGGCTATTTAGATGTTATCTCATTGCATCAGGCAGGATTTGATGGAGCTGTTGCTCCGTTAGGAACTTCTATTAGCGAAACGCAAATTAATATGTGCTGGAAAATATGTAATAATCCAGTGATTTCTTTGGATGGAGATTCCGCTGGAATTAAAGCCTCGTATCGCTGGATTGATAGGATTCTAACTTGCCTAGAAACGGGAAAGTCGTTTAAATTTGCTAAATTACCACAAGGAGCAGACCCCGATTTGTTAGTATTTAATGGACAGGTTTCAATTATTGAAGATGCAATTGCTCATGCTATTCCTTTGTCTCAATGGTTGTGGGAAGGAGCGTTTTCTTTGTATCCTTCTGAAACTCCGGAGCAGAAAGCAGATATTATAAAAACGTTGATAGATAAAATAAATAATATTAAAAATACATCTTTAAAAAAATTGTACTTACAAGATATAAAAAAACGCGAATATTTATTGCTTAAAAATCGAAAAAAAATTGTATCTACTGAGAATCTTAGAAGTCCTATTTCGGCAAAAGAAAAAATTGAGAAGATATTTATTGTGACCTTATTAAATCATCCCTATATTATAGATAAAGTTGCTGAAGATGTTGTTAGACTGGAATTTTCCAATATACAAATGCGGGAGTTGAAGGATAGAATTTTGCAATACTATACCGAGATTGGTTCTGGTAATATGGAAAAATTTGCGGAGTTTGCAAATAATATGCTCGCTGAGAATCTAGTTAATTTAAAGGATGTAAATCTTCATGCAGAATTTGTGGATAAAGATGTTTCTGATGAGGAAGCTATTCAAGGATGGAATCGTTTAATGATGAAATACTTGTCAAAACCACAAGTTAATAATGATTTACAAAAGGTTATAAGTAGTTTAGAATCTTCTTTTTCAGAAGATGATTGGCAAAAGTTAAAGGCCTTAAAGGCTGAAGTTATTTCCGAGCGTACGAAAGAGCAGGGGTTATAGATGAGTGCAGTATTATCAAATTCAAAGATTGAAGAAAAAGAAGAACAATCAAATAGTGAAAATAGATCTGAAGCTGAGTTTAGTATGTTACTTTCTTTGGGAAAAGAGCGAGGATATATTACCTATGATGAGTTAAATGATGCCCTACCTAAAGAAAAGTTTTCTTCAGAAAAAATAGATATTGCTATTTCCAGTATTAGTGATATGGGTATTCAATTAATTGAAGCGGAAGATGCTGAAACCTTTAATAATGAAACTCAAGCTAATACTAGAGAAGAGACGGTTTTAGATAATGATGATTTGTTGCGTACAGATGACCCTGTCCGTCTATATCTTCGCGAAATGGGAAATGTAGAACTTTTATCGCGAGATGGAGAAGTGGAATTAGCTAAAAAAATCGAGGAAGGCTATTCAGAGGTTCTCAGCGGCTTAAGTGAAAGTCCAAAAACATTTATTCAGTTCCGTCAATGGCTAGAAGATTTACAGAATCATAAATTGTTTTTAAGAGATATCATCCAGTTTGATACAGGTAGAGACCAAGAAGAGGAAGAAGAGGATACTGAATTAGACGATTTATCTGACGAAGCTGTAGCAGAGAGTTTGACTCTTGAAACCACTGAGATGGAAGAAAAAATGCTACCAACGGTCTTGGAATTGTTAGAAAAAGCATTAAGCCTTCATGAAAAAATTATTAATTCGAAACATCCTGCTACAAGACAAAAAGAGGAGATGATTTCAATTATATCTCAATTAAACTTAACACAAAAAACAATCGATAGCCTTTGTGAAGATTTATACAATTTAAATCGTAAATTGATTAAAAGTGAAGCTGCGTTATTAAAATTAGCTCAGGATAATGGTATCAGTCGAGAAGGGTTTTTAAAGAATTATTACGGTAATGAAACCAATGAAAATTGGGAAGATTCATTACTTAAATTTTCGAATTGGAAGAAGTTTTTCGATCAATGTCGTGCGGCAATTAAAGAAACTCAAGATTTAGCTCGGAATGTTGAGAAAGAAGCCATGCTTCCGTTGCCTGTTTTTAGAAAATTAGTTGTTTGTATTCAAAAGGGTGAAAGAGAGGCTAATAGAGCTAAAAAAGAAATGATAGAGGCAAATTTACGATTAGTCATTTCTATCGCTAAAAAATATACTAATAGAGGTTTGCAGTTTCTCGATTTAATTCAAGAAGGGAACATCGGTTTGATGAAAGCCGTGGATAAATTTGAGTATAGACGAGGATATAAATTTTCTACCTATGCTACCTGGTGGATTAGACAAGCAATAACTCGTTCGATTGCTGACCAAGCTCGTACAATTAGAATACCTGTTCATATGATTGAAACAATTAACAAGATAGTTCGTTCATCTCGACAGATTTTAAATGAAACAGGTAAAGATCCAACTCCAGAGGAACTTGCAGAGCGTTTGCATATGCCTCTTGATAAAGTTAGAAAAGTTTTGAAAATTGCAAAAGAACCTGTCAGTTTGGAGTCTCCTATAGGAGATGAAGATGACTCGCATCTCGGAGATTTTATAGAAGATAAAAATATCGCTCAACCAGTAGATTCCGCTGTAAGCTCAAACCTTCGTGAGACAACAACTTTGGTGTTGGCCAGCTTAACTCCAAGAGAAGAAAGAGTATTGAGAATGCGCTTTGGAATAGGTATGAATAGCGACCATACTTTAGAAGAAGTCGGTCAACAATTTTCAGTTACCAGAGAACGTATTAGACAAATTGAAGCTAAGGCTCTTAGAAAATTGAAACATCCAAGCCGTTCTCGTAAGTTAAAAAGTTTCTTGGAAGCTTAATACTTAGATTTAACGCTTTAAAAGCTAACCCACTGGCGAAGTTGTTAGGGTTCGGATTACCAAAAATTCTGCTGCTTATTTTTAGCTTCCCGAAAATCACTAGCTAAGTCAGTAGGTAGCTTTTTATATCTCTTTATCTGGTTTGTGCTTTCTCAGTGTTTTTCAAATATGCTTCTCGAGTCTTTAAGAACCTTTTTACCAGAGATTTCTTTATTTCCTCTTGAGGGTCAATATAACAGTCAACCTGTGAAAAGATTTTTTCCACGCCTATATTAGCTATTTCTTTTACATTTGAAATATTTTTCATTGCTTCTTTGTATAGATATTTCTCTTTATATGAAGCATTTTCAGGTACAACTTTATCTTTAACTATATCATGTAATCTATCCGCCAATATTACAGCATTTGCAAAAAATTCATCCATTTGTTGATAGTGTTTTTCTCTCCATTCCCTGTAAAGGAATCGTGCAATATTTGTCTTATAATATATTTGATAGGCAAGACGTGTCGCTAGCTTGTTTATCTCCCTTTCGAAATCTTCAATTTTGGGGTATTTATCAACTAATCCTGTAATAATCTGTCTTTCATAGTTATAAAAATTATCAAACTGGCGTTCTTTATATGCTGCTATCCATGTATCGTGATCGATTTTGTCTGTAATATCAAGCTGAATAGATACAATACCCGCTATGGCATTTCTCATATAATAGGCAGCATCGCCAACTAAATCTAACAGTTCTTGCTTATCTATTTTTTCTCTTAAAACAGCATTCCACAGGGACTCAGATAATGATTCTCCCTTTTTTGTGGTCGGTATGGTCAGCACACTTTCAATATTATAAGTAAAGTCCATATGGGGTTCATCTTTTGGTGAAATCACTGATTTATGCTTTTCTAGGAAAGAATCAATAAGCACTCCATCTTTAATATAGCGTTGTAATATCCAAAGTATGTTTGCATAAATGATGGATGTGTTATATCGATCAAATCCAATGCTTTTCATGGTATGATAAACCTCCCACATCGCATTCCAATTTAGATCATTTATATAATGGCCGAAAAGCCAAAAATCTTCTTTTCTCTTTTTTTCATCTAAAAAATTTATAATTTCAATTGCTCGATTCTTATATGGAAGAAATAGCTTATTGTTTTCATTTGTAATTTTCGCATAGTCAGTTTCTATTTCTTTTGTGAGGAGAAGTACCTGTTTGAAATCAAGATGTAAACCCTTTAGAGCCATACTCAGATCATCGTTTAATTTCTTTAAAGTTTGTCTTTTCTGCGAAGTGTCAAAGACTTTTAGGAGTTTATCAATTTCCTTGTTCAGTTGTTTGTTATTTTTTCCGAACAATTTGCAAATCATTTCAGTAAGTTTTAGTTTATACTCCGTCTCTGTCTGAATTATCGCTCGATAATATTCAACCACTATCTTGCGAATTTTTTGCATATCTTCAGTAATTTTAGTCTCTGTAACAAAGCAGTTTTCGCGATAACAAGCAGGCTGAGTTGTACAAGCTGCCAACGACAAATATATGGCACTAAAAAGGATTTTTTCATGTATATCTCCGTTCTAATTCACAATAATGTTAACTTATATAAGTTAATAATTAATTGAATATTATAAAAGATTTACAAAGACTGTATTGTGAACATCTTTTTGGTGATTTGAATAAATTATTTTTTTCTTAGAATGTTTAAAATTTTAATTGAAAAGAAAGAAATATCTTATAGTTTTTGTAGTTGTTGCTTGTTATGGTAGAAAAAGGTTAAGAATATGAATAAAAATTTAATTTTAACTAGTTGTGTTCTAGCAGTAATGAACTCATTTAGTTGCTATGCTTCTGAAATTATGGAATCTCGCTCAGGAACTGTTACAGAGACTTTAAGCGCTGTTCCAGAGAGTATTATTGAAGATAGTTCCAGACTAACAGATGTGAGGCCTGCAGAAAATACCGTTCCTATTGTTGGAGATTTATTGGAAACACTGGAAGTTAATGCTTTGCTCGCTCCTACAGAACTAGGGAGACCTGCGCCAGAAGTAGATTCCGGCACTTTAAGTATATTGGAGGAAAGAGGTTTATTTCAGGATTGCATACAAGTATCAACTGAGGAAAGAGAACGTCGACGCACTGCATTTGTTCCGACAAAGGGAAAAAATGCTAATGGGAGCCATTCAAATACCCAAGATTTCTCACGACTTAAGCAATTAGATCGTGCGAAGATGGGAGCGCAACTTACGGCAAGTGAGCCATCAGCTAACGTAACTCATAGAGAACGACGGCTTGTTGCATTTGTTCCAACAAAGGGAAAGAATGCTAGCGATAGACGTTCAAATACATCAGATTTTTCAAGAATCAAAGGATTAAATCGTGCGGAATTGGGAGAACAACTTATAGCAAGTGAGTCTGTAGCTAAAGTAACTCATAGAGCACAGCAACAAAATAGTCGTACATCAAATTCACATGACCAAACCCGGGTATCTAAGAATCAGGGTTCAGGATTATTTTCATCTGGTTCAGGGCCTAATTCTAGACATAGAACGAGACGATAAACTTTTAATAAATTGGACTTTTTATAACCTTCCTTCGGGGAGGTTTTTATTATTTATTTCTTGTTTAGTGGTGACAAAGCATAAAGACTAAGCTAAAAGATTAAGAGTAAGGTAGTTTTTGTAGTTGGTATTGTTTATTCGTTTAAGGATGAAGGAATATGAAAAAAATAAAAATTATAACTTTATCAATTTTAAGTTATATGAGTTGGGAAGTATCACCTCTGAATCAGACAGATTACTATTCTATTTTGAGTGGAGAAAGACTGGAGCAGTTAGCAATTGCGGAAGATATGACTGGAGAACCATTGGAAGCAAGTACAGGATTGAATATTTCAAAAGTAACTGGCTTGTCTTCTGAAGATATTCCCCCTTTAAGTCTATCGAAATTTTCAAATATACAGGTTCCTAGTAGAGGTTCATATAGATATTGTGGTTTATTGGGGAACTGGGCGCAAGGGATTATCACTGTTGAAGATGCAATAAATTGGGCTCAAGATATTAGGAAAATACCAGATAATTTTTTGGAAAGTTATTCTCATGGCAATATAAAAATAGATGGAAATTTTTTTGCAGAGCATTTAAGAATTTTGATTACTGAAGATATAGGAGAATTAATTACAAGATTAAAAATTTGTAACGAGATGTTAACAGGTCTTAGTATAAATTGTTATAGGAAAAATGAAGCTTTTATGAAATCTATAAATATGTCTGCTCGTATGTTAAAAGCAAAGAAAGCTGTACAACTAACGAAAAGAGATACAAATAAAACAGTTTCTACATCAAATTTAATAAGGAGTTTAAAACATGTCGACAAGTCGTCGTTAGAATACTTGAAAGACCATATGAGAAAAATTAGGTTTCGGTTAAATCATCTTGGAATTAATTTAAAAACGATTATTAATAATTTATCTTCTATATCAGAAGGTAAATTCAAGTGGATCAGCGAAAATTTTAGATTACAAATTAACACTTTAATGAATACTCCTTCATGTTTAAAAACTTTGGATGGGTATTATCTTCCTATGTTGGCAATGATAGTAGATTATTTAACTTCAAATCATGTTGGCCCTTATATTCTTATTGAGTATATTTATAGAATCAAATTCATTACAATCGAGATGCTATTTATCTCGGCTGTCGTAAATCGATAGTTTCTTAAGTTGATGAAAACTTTATCTAATTAATTAAAACAAAAAAATTGGAAGATACTTAATAAATCTTCCAATTTTCATTTTTTAAGATGATTTAATACATTTCAAATGTCATGGCTACGCCTTCTCCGCCGCCGACACAAAGTGTAGCGAGGCCTTTTT
>CAZEAT010000012.1:15836-17387 GCA_964510175.1 uncultured Holosporaceae bacterium | reverse complement strand
TACTCTTCAATGGGAGGAATTAAGTCTGTTGTCTTTACCGATATGCTTCAGTTTAGCGTATTAATGATAGGGATTCCTCTTATAGCCGCAACAGTATTGGGTAAAGTAGGCGGTTTAGAAAACCTGATATCTACACTACCTATGGATCATTTAAACATTGGCCCTTCTCATGCTCTGTTTAAGCCTTATATGTTTGTTGTTTTTGCTTTTATGTTTCCTAATTTTTTATCAGTTGTAGTGCAGAGAATTTTAATGTCAAAAGATACTAAACAAGCAAAATTCTCTATTACAGTTTCTACTTTGTTGAATGTTCCATTTTATATTGTGTTATCGATCATTGGATTGTGTGCTTACAGACTTTTTCCTGGAATAGAATCTCCAAATACTGTATTTATAAAAGTGCTAAGTGACACTTTACCAGTGGTAATAAAAGGAATTGCAATTTCTGGAATACTTGCTGTAATCATGTCTACAGCTGATTCGTTTTTAAATTCTGCAACGATTTCAGCTATTGAAGATATCGGAACTGTTTTATATAAAAAGACAGTTTCCGAAAAAAACAAATTACTTTGCGCTAGAATCATAACATTTCTTTTTGGTATATCTTCAATTTTCATTGCCCTCGGTAACTTTGAAAGTATGATAGAATTTCTGATGTACTTCTTTAACTTCTGGATGCCTGTAGTTTCTGCTCCAATGTTCCTATATCTTTTCGGCTATAAAACTGATTTAAAAACATACTTATTTAGTATAGTTATAGGATTTATATCCCTAATAATCTTCAGGCATTATACTGATGAATCGTCCTATGGATTAGCGAGCCAATTCGTAGGAATGATGGCTACATTTTTTAGTATGCTTATTTTCGGAAAATTAACGAATAAGTTATATCATTACTCCGAAAAAATTACTGTATAGAAAGAATATCATGTTTAAATTTTTCGATTAGCATTAGGAATATAGATTATTATATGATGAGAAAAAAATTGTTTTTGTTATTCAATAAATTAGTCAAACTTTCAGAATCACGAGTTGATTATCATGGAGCACGTTATACTGCTTTCGGTATATTTTCGGTAATCAATTATTTAATGCCATTTTACATGTGGTCTGATATTCATGAAGGAGAACCTGAAACCTATATTTTGAGAATTGCGGCAACCGTTCTAAGTTTTCTTTTAGCAATATCTGAAATGTGGGAATCTAAATGGAAAAAATATCGTCCGTTATATTGGCATTTTACAATTATGTTTTGTCTACCATTTTTCGTAACTTTCATGATTTGGTACGATGGATTAACTTTGCTCTGGATAATCAATGCAAACTTAGCAATTTTACTAGGATTAATTTTGTTAGATTTTAAAAGCTTTGCGATAATTTATTCCCTTGGTATATTTCTAGGAACTTGTACAGCCTTAACTATGGGTGAACATCTTCTCATATCAGCACCGGGATACTCTATATATCCTTCTCTTTATATGGGAACATTTATTTTTGTTATAGTTATTATCTTTTCCCGTGATTTTGAGAAAAAAAGATCTTTACAATTTC
>CAZEAT010000012.1:8094-15736 GCA_964510175.1 uncultured Holosporaceae bacterium | reverse complement strand
CTTCTAAATCTAGTACAAAATGCGGTTTATCAAATAAAAGCAGAAAACAAAGGAGAAACTTTTATTACAGTTGGAGTTACAAGAAAATGGCGGTATATTTCTGTTAAAGACACCGCAAAAGGAATTCGTCCTGAAAAATTGAAGAAATTATTTGAGCCATTTAGCACATCTAAATCGCAAGCAACAGGCTTAGGATTGAGTTTTTGTAAAAATGTACTTGAATCTATAAATGCCGCAATAGAGTGCAACTCTGTTTATGGTGAATATACGGAATTCCTTCTAAAATTCTAACTCATCACAGAAGAACTTTTAAATAATAACAAGATTTTCCTTGAGATAATGCCTTCTGTTCATAGCGAGTTTGTAGGAACCACTTCGGCTTATGAGATAGTTCATTTAAATCGGAAGAATGAGAAATATTCAAATCATCAAGATTATCTAAAATATTCAGCATATAATCTTCACTATCAGTAGCGGCTATTAGTTCTCCATCCACTTCAGTACATTTTTCGCAAAGTTTTTTAATAAATTCTACTGATAAAATTCGTCGTTTATGATGTCTTTTCTTAGTCCAAGGGTCAGGGAACAACACATAAAAACGGTTAATAGTATGTTGTTCTAACTTTTCTAAAAGCAAACGAGCATCTCCTTTGAAGATTTTCACATTTTTTAATTGATGAATTTCAACTTCTCTCAAAGCTGCAGCGACTCCATTTTCAAAAGGTTCACAACCGATAAATCCAATTTCAGGATGATTAATAGCGTTTTCTATTAGATGTTCCCCTCTTCCAAAGCCTATTTCCACATAAAAACCCTGAAAAGACTTTTCAAAGAAAACAGAAGGATGAATTATATAACTAGGCACTGAAATTCCGTAAAGAGTATATAAATTTTCTAAGTCTTTTTTTTGAGAATCGCTTAAGCCTCTGGCTCTTTTTCTTCCGTATGTTTGAATTAGTCTATTTTCTATCATAAAATCTCCGAAAAAATACTATTGGAAAAATATTTCTAATATCGTAAATTAATATGCGTAAAATTAAAAGGATATTTATGAAAATCGGCGGAAATGATTTAAGAATCGGGATGTTAATTGAACACAATGGACGTCTATGGACAGCGTGCAAACTTCAGCACGTAAAACCGGGAAAAGGTGGCGCTTTTGTGCAGGCTGAATTGAAAGATATAAAAAATGGTATAAAATTAAATGAAAGATTTCGTTCGGACGAAACTTTAGAAAAAGTTTCTTTGGACGAAGATGAATATCAATTATTATTTAGAGAAGGTGATATTTTTACTTTCATGAATACCCAAACCTTTGATCAAATACAGCTTAACAAAGATGTTATTGGCGAGCCAGCTCGGTTTTTACAGGATAATATGATTGTATCCATCACATCCTATGAAGGAGAAATCATTGGAGTGATGCTTCCCGGAACTGTCGTAATGGAAATTGTACAAGCGGATGCAGTTGTAAAAGGACAAACAGCGACAGCCTCTTACAAACCAGCAATATTGGAAAATGGAGAGCGCATCTTAGTTCCACCTCATATTGACGCTGGAACACGCGTTGTGGTAAACACAGAAGATGGTTCTTATGTAGAAAAGGCGAAATAGTCTTTTCATTTTTATGCCCAGATGGCGGAATTGGTAGACGCGCTAGGTTCAGGTCCTAGTCCATGCAAATGGGTGGAAGTTCGAGTCTTCTTTTGGGCACCATTGGAGTTAGTTCATGAATCTTTATAAAAATGACTTGCCTGATAATGTTTCATTTATAGATAGTGTAGCCATAGATACCGAAACTATGGGACTAATAACTAAACGAGATAGATTGTGCCTCGTTCAGTTATGCTCTAAAGATGGCGATGTTTATCTAGTACAAATTCAAAAAGACCAACAAAATAAAGCCATTAATCTAAAAAAGCTTTTAACTAATCCAAATATATTAAAAATCTTTCACTTTGCCAGGTTTGATATAGAAATTTTAAATTACACATTTGACATTCATGTAAACAATATATATTGCACAAAAATAGCATCTAAATTAGTTAGAACCTATACTGACAAACATGGTCTTAAAAATCTCTGCAAAGAAATTTTGGATATTGATATTTCCAAACAAGAACAATCTTCAGATTGGGGTAAAGAAGAATTATCTCCTGAACAATTGAAATATGCCGCCGGAGATGTAATCTATCTGCATAAATTAAAAGAAAAATTAGATTATATGTTAAAACGAGAAAATAAAATGTCTCTGGCTCAACAGTGCTTTGATACCTTACAGACAATATCTAATTTGGAATTATCCGGAATATGTCCTGAAGACCTTTTTGCTCATTAGATATTATAAATTTTAAGTAAAATATTCCTTTATTACAAATAAATTAATAGTGTTTTAAGCAAAAATATGTGGTATTTCTGCAATAGTGCTTACTTATTTAAATAAAAAAAATTGTCTAATAATATAATACAAGATATATTAGCAACAGTTAATTTTAGGAGATTTAATATGAAAAAAGTAGCATTAGCGGCGCTAGCTGGTGTTTTTGCTTTTGCCAATGTATCGGCAGAAGAAATCGTAGTTGAAGAAGCAACTGTAGTTGAAAGCTGCAGCGCATTCAATAGCGTATACGGTGGTTTAGGAATGGGCGGTAGCTTCCTGAAAATTGGAAACGAGAAATTCAATCGTTTCATGGGAAGTGCTTTATTGGGTGCCGGAAAAGTATTCAGCAACAAAATTTACTTAGGCGGTGAATTTTTGATGGATTTCATGGGTTCAAAGAGTAAAAATCTTGAAAACGATGGTATATCTACTAAGATTTCCAATAAAGGTTTTAATCCTCAAATCGCTCTACGTGGTGGTTATGTTTTCAGAACCAACAATATGGTTTATTTAAAAGCTGGTATGGCTTATTCGAAAGCTAAAGTTGAAGTAAAGGGAAATGGTAAAGAAGCATCTTTCTCTTCTAATCAGTGGGCTCCAGTAGTTGCATTAGGTGGAGAGAAAGTTTTCTGCAATAAATTCTCTGCTAGAGTTGAAGCTGAATATGCTTTCGGAAAGAACAAGACCCGCGACTTTGAAGGAAAAAGCTATAGTGCTAAATTCAACAAAGGTTGGAACGTACGTGCTTTAGTTGCTTACAACATCAAATATTAATTTATAGCTGATGTTATAATTAAAAACCTCCCTTCTGGGAGGTTTTTTTGTATTTATTCATTAATCTATCAACTCAAATTTTAATCAATTATAAATCAGTTCTGCTCCATAACTTCTTTCACTTTGCTTGCAAGTTCTTTTAGATTGAAAGGTTTTGAAAGGAAATGGACTTTATTATCGTTTGCTAACGAATTTCTGAAATCGTCTTCCGTATATCCCGAAATAAAAATCACTTTCATTTTTTGATTTAATTTCTTAATATGCTGCATTAACGTTGGGCCATCCATTTTAGGCATAACAACATCTGTGATAACTAAATCAATCATAGCAGCATCTTTTTTAATAAACTCTAAAGCAGATTCTCCATTGGAAGCCTCAATAATGCGATATCCTTTATCTCTCAAAGCTCGAGAGCTAAACATTCTTACTGCATCTTCATCTTCTACCAACAAGATTGTTCCTGACCCCGTTAAATCTGCGTTTTTTCTTTCTGAAGCTGTAACTTTAGCTTGCTCGTTAACTACTTCCTGGTCTGCAACTGAAGGGAAATATAAACTAAATTTTGTTCCCACGTTCAATTCGCTCTCAACAGAAATAAATCCTCCCGTCTGATTAACTATTCCATAAACTGTTGACAATCCCAATCCTGTTCCATGCCCTTTTTCTTTTGTAGAAAAAAATGGGTCAAAAATACGATTAAGATTTTGGTTATCAATACCAGTTCCTGTATCTTCAACTTCTATCAAGACATAACGCCCCGGAGGCATGGTATCTCCTCTTAAAAACTTTGATTCAGTAGAAGAGTATATCTGAGTTTTAATATTAAGAGTTCCACCATCTTTCATTGCATCACGAGCATTAACAGCCAAATTAATAATAACCTGCTCGAATTGAATTTGATCTACTTTTATGTATCCAACATCACGGTTATGCACTACTTTTAGGTCAATTTTGGCTCCCAAAAGACGTTTTAGAAGAGCCGATAATTCTCCCAACATATCTGTTACACTTAGAATTTTCGGCTGCAATGTCTGTTGGCGTGAAAATGCCAGTAACTGTTTTACCAAATTAGAGGCTCGATTGGCATTTTGCTTAATTTGCATAATATCGTTAAATGATTGATCTGATGGTAAATACTTATCTAACAGCAAATCACAATAACCTATCATAGCTGTAAGTAAATTGTTGAAGTCATGAGCGACACCACCTGCAAGCTGTCCGACCGCCTGCATTTTTTGGGATTGCACAAATTGTTGTTGCAAATCTCTTTGTTTAGTCACATCAACAAAATACATCACTAACCCATCGTTATCTCTTGTCCTTTTAGATTCATCTAATTTCGACACATACAACATTACCGTTTTTTCTTTTTGTCCATTAAAATGAATTTCAAACGGTGTCACAGATTTATATACCGCCTGTAATAACTGATAAAGTTTTTCTCTAACAGTTTCTTTCTCCTCATCCGCGACATAATCAAAAAATGAAGTCTCATCAACATGACTTTGCCCTATTAAATTACGAAAAGTTCTATTACTGGCGCTAATTATTTCTGCACCATCTGTAATGACAATTCCAACCGGAGCATCTTCAAATATATGTTCAAAATATAACTTCGTCTTCCCAAGAGCTTGAACCAAATCATTGCTTTGCTCAGAATCTCTTGCAATAGCAAAAGCTTTTATGCCGTTTTCCTTTTGAAATATTGGTCGAATTAATACTTCAATATTATCATGAACTTCCGATTTGAGTATTATTTTCGATGGAACAGCGGCCAAAAATTTACCCTCAGTTGGAAGAGAATTGCCCCTATCTCCTTCTACATACTCAAAAAAAGAATGATTTTGAATATTATGAATTTGGATACCCAGCATATAAGAAAAAGTTTTGTTACAAAAAATTATATTATTAGATTCATCCAAACATATGTATCCAATATTAGATTTGTTTAAAAGCTCCAACAAAAACGGGCTATTAGTTTCCAAAGTATCGATTTTATTCACCGATGGAGTTAAATCTACAATTGTCCACGAAGTATATCCCTTATGGTCTGGGATAGGAGATACCGCAATACGCCACAGCATACAATTATCCGTATGAAAATCTATTGGCACATCAATATGAGATTGCTTCATATTTTCAGCAGAACGCTGGAGGTCATAAATAGCAGAAATAATACTCGGATATTTACTAAAACAAGAAATAAAATTATCGATTGTACGAATTTTAATTCCAGCAAATAAATTCTGAGCAACTCTGTTTATAAAAATACACTTACCATCTCCAGCAAAAATAAAAAATGCAAATAAAGAGGAATCAAATCCCCCAGCAATCATATTCCTTTGAAAACTTATTAAATTATTTTTTGATTGTAATTTTTGTATCTCACTGGAAAAAGAAAGAAAAATAATACCTACAATAATAAGAGCTATAATTGAAAAATAATTACCTTCACTAAGAGAAAATATAACTGCAAAAAATCCAAAAAATGAAAATAATATTACCCATACCAATTGTTGCAATGACAGTTGTTTTTTAGTTAAAAACTTCTCAATATCCATAAAAAAATTCATTTGTTTTTTCCATTACAATATTCGGATAAAATTACAGAGAAAATTAAAATACTCATAATGATAAGTAAAGAAACTCCAGCACTAATATCAATAATATCAGCAAAAATCATTTTCATTCCCGTAAAACATAGTATCAATCCTATACCGTATTTTAAATACTGTATTTCTTTTACCATAACTGCAAACACTCCGTAAAGTGAGCGCAATCCAATAATAGCAAAGGCATTTGAAGAATAAATAATAGTCTTATCTTCTGTAATTGAAAAAATAGCCGGAATAGAATCGAACGCAAAAACTATGTCACTCACTTCCACTATAATCATTACAATAATTAATACCGTAGGTTTCCACCTATTATTTTCTTTAACAAAAAAATTACCACGGTGCTCTTTTGCGTAATTCAAACCGAATTTATTTGCCAGATTCAAAAATTGTAAGCTCTCACTATCTTCATTTTTTATAAAAGATTTTATCCCTGCATATACTAGCAGCGCTCCGAATATATCAACGACAAAGTGAAATTTATGAATCAACTCACCAACGAAAAAAATCATAAAACATCTAAGAACCAATGCTGTAAATATGCCAACAAAAAGAATTTTATGTTGATATTTTTTTTCAATATTAAAATTAGAAAATATTAAAAAGAATACAAAAATATTATCAATACTAAGGGATTTTTCGATAAAATATCCACTCAGATATTGTAACATTAATTCGAAATCCTGAGTAAAGTAAAAATAGAAAGAAAATAATAAACCTGAAATTATCCAAAATACGCTAAGTTTCAAACTGACTGAAGCAGTATCATTACGAGAAACAAGTATATAATCAATTGTCATTAAAAAAACTATTAAGACATTAAATAATATAAAATTGACCACATTACCCTCTACTTTTAAAGTAATTATAAAAAATTCAACTCAACAATATCAATATGTTTTTAGTAAAAGGATTTTTATACTTTTATCATGACATTGACAGTATTTTATTTTATAGTTATTTTTACAGAGCGTTAAGCGGTGATTTACATGGAATTTAAAGACACAATTTTTCTTCCTCAAACTAATTTTCAGATGAAAGGAAATCTTCCTATCAGAGAACCAGAAATTTTAAAATATTGGGAAAATCTAGATATATATCAACGTTCTAGGAATCAAAGGAAAGGTTGTGAAAAATTTTTATTACACGATGGCCCTCCATTTGCCAATGGACTTCCTCATGCAGGACATGCTTTAAACAAATGTATAAAAGATGTAATTTTACGTTTCAAAAGGATGCAAGGGTTTGATATTGAATATATTCCAGGTTGGGATTGTCATGGTTTACCCATAGAATGGAAAATTGAAGAATCCCTCAAAGAGAAATCGAAGAAGCGTAGTGATATTCCTGTTGCCGAATTTCGCACAATGTGTCGAGATTTTGCAAAAAAATGGATAGAAGAGCAAAAAAAAGGATTTAAAAGACTTGGTGTCTGTGCGAATTGGGAACACCCTTATTTAACCATGGATGCTATTTCTGAAGCCACAGTTATCCGTCAAATCGGAAAATTTATCATAGATGGTTCATTATACAGAGGTGAAAAACCTGTATTTTGGTCTGTAGTAGAAAAAACAGCTTTGGCTGATGCTGAAATCGACTATATTGATAAAAAATCCACTAGTATATATGTAGCATTCAAAATAAAAAGTTCTCCTCAGAAATTTTTAAATGATAGTTACTGTGTGATTTGGACAACAACTCCTTGGACTTTGCCTGCAAACAGAGCGATTTCATACGCCAAAAATGTAACTTATTGTTTATTATCCACTGATTCAAAAAAGATTATTGTAGCAAAAGATTTAATTGAAAACTTCCGTAAAAGCACCGGCATAGATTTTTCTGTAGAACAGGAATTTTCTGGAGAATTATTAGA
>CAZEAT010000012.1:0-7994 GCA_964510175.1 uncultured Holosporaceae bacterium | reverse complement strand
CAATGGTTTATAAGTATGGAGACCAATGGACTTCGTGAAAAAGCTTTAAAAGAAGTTGAAAAAGTAACCTGGATTCCAATTCAAGGTTATAATCGTATAAAATCGTTTATAGAAAATCGTGGAGACTGGTGCGTATCTCGACAACGAGTTTGGGGTGTCCCTATTCCTCTTTTTATAAATAAAAAAACGCGAGAAATTCTAAAAGATGCTGATGTCATTGAAAACATTGCTCAGATATTTGAAAAAGAAGGTTCAAACTCTTGGTTTATCAGATCCGCTCAGGATTTTCTGGGAAATAAATACAATGCTGAAGATTTTGAGCAAAATTTCGATACTCTGGATGTATGGTTTGAAAGCTCATCCACTTATGCTTATGTGCTAAGAAAAGATGGCTGTTTAACTCAAGCTGATTTATATGTAGAAGGTTCTGACCAACATCGTGGATGGTTCCAACATTCTTTGTTAAACTCATGTGGAACCTTTGGCGACGCTCCTTTCAAGGCTGTAATGACTCATGGATTTACCGTCGATGAACAAGGCCGAAAAATGTCTAAATCAATTGGTAATACTCTTAATCTGGAAGATATTGTCAACAAATATGGAGCGGATATTTTTAGAATGTGGGTTGTATGTAGCGACTTCACTGAAGATCTAAAAATAGGCAACAATATTATTAAACAATTGGAAGAAGTTTATAGGAAAATTCGAAACACTCTTCGCTATATGTTAGGAGCTCTATCGGGATATGATTCCGCAGAAGACATCATTTATGAAGACCTTCCAGACTTGGAAAAATGGATATTACATCGTATATGCGAAATTCATGAAGAATTAATCGAATATATGAAAACCTATGATTTAAGTCGATATTTCAATACAATTTATAATTTTTGCGCTAGTGATTTATCATCATTTTACTTTGACATTCGAAAAGATTGCTTATATTGCGATTCAAAAGATAACACTAAACGCAAGGCCTATAGAAAAATTATAGATACGGTATTTCATTATGTAATAAGGTGGCTGGCTCCAATAATGGTATACACAACCGAAGATGCTTGGCTTAGTCGTTTTGGAGAAGGTACATCTGTTCATTTGGAAGATTTTTTGACTCCACCAAAAGAATGGAAAAATATTACTCTAAATGAAAATATAAAAAATGTAAAACTTATTCGACGTTCTATTAATGCAGCATTGGAAATAGCTCGTAAAAATAAAATGATAGGTTCCAGTCTTCAAGCTAAAGTTTCGTTATATGCGCCGTTAGAATTATTATATAGAAAAGATAATTCATTCTGGGAAGAAATCGCCATTACATCTCAATTTGAAATTATAGAAACTAAGGCTCCTCAAGAGGCTTTTGTATTGGATGAGTTTCCAAGCGTAGCAGTATTGATATCCTTGGCTCAAGGAGAAAAATGTGAAAGATGTTGGAAAATATCTAAATTAAATGCAAATAGGATTTGTGACAGATGTCAGAAAGTGCTAAGCAAAAATTGCTAACTGCTTTTTTATTTATATTTGTTTTGATAAGTGACCAATTCACTAAATTCATCATAGTAAATAATATGGAAATCGGAGAAAGTATAAACCTACTTCCCTTTTTCAGCATAGTAAGAGTACAAAATTATGGCATTAGTTTTGGAATGTTCAGTAAAATATTTCATCCGATAATTTTTATTTGTATCTCTATAATTATATCCATTGGACTTATTATCTACGGTAAAAAACAAAAATCATATAGAATTCCAATAACTCTAATTATAGCCGGAGCTTTGGGAAATGTTTTAGACAGATTACATTTTCAATCTGTAATTGATTTTCTGGATTTTCACATTAATACATATCATTGGCCTGCTTTCAATATAGCTGACAGCGCAATAGTAATCGGGGTTAGCTTAATGTTTATTATTTCTTATTTGGAGGAGAAACATGCATAGCAACTACTTATGCCTTATTGTTTTATTATTATTAGCTTCTTGTTCAGGAATAGAAAGCGAAAAAATAGACATAGATGACGCAAAAAATTCTTCATTATTGGTACCCCCATGTATTCAAAAATAAAATCTGTCATTTGTTTGACTATTTCCATAATATTCTTTTATCAAGCTACTTTTGCCATAGATTTATACAGACGCAGTGAAGCAGTAAATTTACCCAATGGTGTGTCTGTTATTTTTGTTAATACAAACAAGACTAATTTTATATATCTGACTTTTTGCATTTCCGCTGGCACTAATGATGCTTTATTATCTCCTGAAATAGCTAAACTTTGCGGTCAAATTTTACAATCAAAAATCACAAATGAAATAAACTTAAATAATAATACCCATGGCACAGAGCTTAATTCTTATTGCGGATACGACCAAACATTGTTCTCTTTGTATGGGAAAAAAGAAGACTTAAAACATTACATAAAAATTTTAGGAGAACAATTTTCAAATTTTCAAGTCTCTAATGAAGATATAATTGCAGTAAAACCACTATTATCCGCACAACTTAAACATTCCGCACGTAGCGATAAAGAAAAATTACGAAAAGAATGTGCTCGTTCACTTTATTGGCATGCCGGATATGGTTTATCTCCTAATGCAGAAAACTTAGATAACATTACAAATGATCATATAACTTCCTTCGCTAAAAAAAATTATACCAATAACAGAGTTACATTAATAATCGGAGGCAACGTTGACAAAAATCAGCTAAAGCAATTAGTAACTACATATTTCACCAACAAAACATCTTCAGATATTTGCAGACTAAAAGAACCTAATCACCATGATTCAACTGCAAAGTTATCTGCTACGAGTTCTCAATTATCGGTGCCATTTATTGAATATTATTGGAAAATTCCAAACTATAAAGAAAATCCGGAGCAAGCAGCAGCTTTAAATATAGTTTTATATCATCTCCAAAAAGAACTAAAAAAATCTATGGTTGAAGATTTGAAACTAGTTTCTTCTATACAGTTTGATTATTCATTTTGGAATTATGCCTATGGAGACTTAAAGATTTCCGTCGTTGTCAAGCCAAAGATTAATACAGATGAAGTAATTATGACATTAATAAATGAAATCCGGAGAATCGTTTTCGACGCTAAAAACACATCATTTATGCAATCTGCATTGAAAGAGATAATAAAAGACTCTGATGTTTTCAATTATAATACCAATGTCATTGACACTATCAATTGGATAGCGATTAGAGTAGCAGCTGGATATGACTTCGAGTTTCTCAAAAACTATTTAAAATATGTAAAATCAATCAAACAAGATTATATTGAAAAAGAGGCCTTTAATTTATTTAAAAAAGACCCTAATGTTATATCTGTATTAACCCCGATAAGGAATCCCTAATGCTATACAATCAGCTAATTTTATTTAACAGTTTTAAAGAAAAAAGTAATTTTGATTTTTTTAAAGATATAATCGAGCTTGATTGCTATTCAATCGTGAAATCTGAAAAAGATTTACTTGTTTTAAATTCTCCTGAATTTATTGATTGGCTCAAACTTAAAAATTTCCTAATTTTTGGAACAGGTGGCTCGAGTTTAGGAGGGCAAGCAATTTTTTCCGCTCTAAAAAAATCTGATAAAAAAGTAACTTTTGTAAGTAACTTAGACCCAACTTCCTTAATATCAACATTGTCCAAAACAGATTTTGAAAATACTGGATTTTTATTTATTTCCAAATCCGGTGAAACCTTAGAAACTATTACACAATTACTTCTTGTAATGGATACGATAAAAAATTCATCTAATTTTAAAAATAGATTTCTTATTATTACGGAAAACAAAGAGTCTACTCTGCATGAAATATCTCACCAAAATAATTTTATGTGTTTTGAACATCCTAAGACCATTGGTGGACGATACTCTGTATTTTCTCTAGTGGGAATGGTACCTGCAATGATTTGTGGGTTAGACCCTCGTAGCATACGAGCAGGAGGAAAACGTGTATTGGATAACTTTAGTAACTCCATATATAAGACACAAGAGGGCGCTAATTTCGTTTTTCAAAATTATCGTGGAGGAAAGTCTAATCACGTATCTTTCATCTACTCCGATAAGTTAGCGGTTTTTGGAGCTTGGTTAGCTCAATTATATGCAGAAAGTTCTGGAAAAGATGGAAAAGGTATTACTCCACTGACAGCATTAGGTTCTATAGATCAACATAGCCAGCTGCAACTGTATCTCGACGGCACAAAAGACAAGTGTTTTACTTTCTTTTACGAAAGACAAGATAAATCAATCGCCCTGTCGGATATTGATATTCCTGAAAAATTCTCTTATTTAAAAAATCAAAAAATTTCGACAATATTTGAGAGTCAATGCAAAGCTACAATAAAAACTCTCCTAAAAAACGGAGCTAATGTAAGGCAAATCGAACTACCATCGCTTGATTCGCTAACCTTAGGAGCTCTATTTATGCATTTTATGATAGAAGTTTCTTGTGTCTGTAAATTGATGGACGTTAATCCTTTCGATCAGCCTGCCGTTGAACAAGGGAAAATTTTTACTAAGAATTTATTAAGCGAAAACCCATGCTAATCCAATTCGAAAAACTTCATGGCTTAGGTAATGATTTTATTTTTATCAATAAAAATCAATTCCAAAATAATTCTTTAACTGACAAAATGTACACCTATTTAGGAAATCGAAAATTAGGAGTTGGTTGCGATTTAATTGTTATATATGAACAAAAAAATAATGATGTTTATGCTTCATTTTTTAATCAAGATGGAAGTCCGGCAGAAATTTGTGGAAATGCCTGTCGCTGTATGGGATTATTGCTACAAATGCCTAGATTTACACTTCATAGCAGAGATAAAACTTACGATATCTCACTCAAAGACAATTTGATTTCAGTAAACATGGGACAACCTTCTTTTAGTTTGAAAAACATAGGCATTGAAAATACATCTATTGATGTTTACAATTTATTACATCATTTAGACTTAGAAAAACATGAAACTAGTTTCATTTCTGATGCTTGTGCATTATCTCTAGGTAATCCTCATCTTGTAATTTTTCTTAATCGAAAAATAGACATTAATTTGATTAATGTGATAGGTAAAAAGCTAGAAAATCACGTATTGTTTAAAAATCGAATTAACGTATCTTTTGCAATGATTAACTCTCCAAAAGAAATTAGTTTATCTGTTTTTGAGAGAGGAGTAGGATTAACAATGGCCTGTGGAAGCGGAGCATGTGCAACCGCATTTGCAGCTTTTACTAAGGGAAAAACCGAATCCCAAGTAATCGTGAACCAATCTGGAGGAATGTTACGCATATGTATTAATGAAGATAATTCTATTACTCAAGAAGGCACAGCAACATATGTATTTAAAGGAGAAATAGAGTTATGTCTGTAAAAATTTATACTGATGGAGCCTGCAGCGGAAATCCAGGTAAAGGAGGCTGGGGAGCCCTTATTATCTATGAAAATGGACAAAAAACTGAGTTATCTGGAGGAGAACCCGAAACTACTAATAATCGTATGGAACTTATGGCAGCGATAAACTCATTAAAATCGATAAAAACACCGCTAGAAATCGAAATTTTCACAGATAGTACATACGTAAAAAATGGCATTACCTCATGGATATCTAACTGGGAAAAGAATGGATGGAAAAATTCTAGTAAAAACCCTGTAAAAAACAAAGATCTATGGTTAGAACTACTTGAACAAACAAAAAAGCATAAAGTCTCCTGGAATTGGGTAAAAGGACATGCGGGAGATGAGTTCAACGAAAAAGTTGATAAATTAGCGAGAGCAAAATGCAAATAAATTTGCTGGGATTTTCTTTATCTCAACTAAAAAATATATTTTTGGAACAAAGATTATCTGAGTTAGACGCGAAAAGAGTTTTTCCGTGGATACATCGAAAATTAGCAAAATCTTTTGACGATATGAGTGATGTTCCTCTTTCTGTACGGAATGTCCTAAAAGAGAAATTTTCTTTATCTCGAGGAATCTGTGTAAACCTCCAGAAATCATCAGATGGAACTCAAAAAGCACTATTAGAATTTGCCGATGGAGCTAGGATTGAAACTGTATTTATTCCAGATGAAAAAAGAAATACTATTTGTCTTTCTTCTCAAGTAGGATGCGCTATGGGATGCAAATTTTGTAATACAGGTACTCAAGGTTTTACTCGCAATTTATCAGCCTCAGAAATAATGGCTCAGGTATTATTCTGGAAAGATCTTTTCTCTATCTCCAATATTGTATTTATGGGAATGGGAGAACCACTACTAAACAGCGAAAACCTATTTTCTGCCTTAGATTTACTACTAAATGAAAAAACTCATAATTTCTCGCGAAATAATGTGACTGTATCCACATGCGGAATCATAGAATCTCAATTACAAGACTTAGCTAAATTCGGTGTCAAACTTGCCATATCGCTTCATGCCCCTAACGATGAATTGAGAACATCTATCATGCCGATAAACAGAAAATATCCGCTATCTCAAGTAATAAATGCGGCAAAACAATACCAAATTAAAAGTAATACTAATCACGTTACTTTTGAATATCTATTACTGAAAAATATAAATGATTCTGTTTCTCACGCCAAAGAACTAGTATCTTTGTTACATGGATTAAAAGCACGCATCAATTTAATAAAATATAACGATTGGGAAAACTCCTCTTTCAAAGGAGCCGGAAGAGACCAACTTGATAGTTTCTCTGCATTACTAATAAAAAAAGGTATTCGAACCACAATCCGACAGTCTAAAGGAGCTGATATTCTCGCAGCATGTGGCCAGTTAAAACACGCAAAAATGTAAAATAGCTCATTAATTATCCCTTAACTCTTTTGTGATATACCATACAAATAGAAGTGGAGAAATTTTATGCTATGTAAATATTGCGGAAAAGAAATTTCAGAAAGAGCTGATATTTGCCAATATTGTGGATATAAACCATTACACAAAAATAAAGATTGGATAATCACGTTTTTGTTGTGTTTCTTTTTAGGAGGAATTGGGGCTCATCGCTTTTACAATGGACGCACAGTAAGTGGAATATTTCAAATTCTAACCTTTGGAGGTTTCGGAATATGGGTCTTAGTTGATTTAATTAATATCTTACGAGGCAAATTTAAAAACGCAGAGGGAAAATATATTGAAAAGTATTAAATGCCATTTATTAGCAACATATACTAATTTTCTTTGTTCACAACCGCCGGATACATCATTTTTTACAAAAATAATTTGTTCTGAACTAAATTATTGGGAGATTTAATTTGGAAGTAAATATATCTAGAATGCTTAACAAATTATCCATAATAAGTATCATTTTAACTTATGAAGTATTTGGTATATGTAATATAGAAACAGAAAATCAAACAAAAATCTCATCTAATTGCTTTTATCAATCTATAGACGATTTTAAAGGTTTATCGTCCCCGAGCAAATATAACCAGGCCTGTAGTCTTCTTGAGAAATCAAACTCTTTATTTCAACGGAATTTAGGGGCTCATTTAATGCTGTCTCTAATAAAAGAGAATTATATAACTGCAATAGATTTTTTAGATCAAACCTGTGATATCCGTGATTATTCATCAAGTTATACAGATGATGAAATAATAGAAATAATTATGAGAAGGTATTAATATGTCACGAAGCTTAAAACTTATTGTTTCTTTAGGTTTATTTTTTAATTTTACCGGAAAAGCTCTAAATTTAGGTCAATGGCAGGGAATACATGACTTACCTCCCAAACAACAATTAGCTATTCAAGAAGTAACACATGAAATGCTTAGTCAATTTCAAATTTTAGGAAATATGGGAAAATCGAGAAATATTGTTACGGTAAAAACTGATACAAAATATATAAGTTTCATTAGCGGTCTAATTCCTATACAAAATTCTATTAAATCAAAATTCCAACCTGATTGTTATGATTTTTGCGATATAATTTTAGGCGATAACTCCTCTAAATTTAGAAGTTTATTTTATTATTTTTCTGAACAATCATATAATT